>NZ_JAQMTY010000158.1 GCF_028330765.1 Spirulina subsalsa CS-330
CCCCCCCCCCCCCCCGCTTGGGTGAGGTGATGGTGCTGGGTCGTGAGCCAATGCCGCGCCCGGAGAAAACGCTCCTCCCCCGTAAAACAGGCCCCGTCCACTTGACCAATGGCGGCGATCGCCACCTGATGACTCGGATGCTCCCAATAAGCCGACGGCTGATTCAGAAACGGATTACATTGCAACAGCAGCAGCGGATCAACCGCTGGGTCTAGGGGGTACGACAGACTCAGCAGTTGAGCTACACCCCGTTGCCGCGCCCGGACTGACACCGAGGAAAAAAGGGACTGGAGTTCTCGCGCATCGTATGCCGGGGAAAAACGATAGGGAAGAACGGGCATGGAACAACGTAAAATTTCTTATAAATTTTTAATTTTGAGTAGGACTCAATGGTATGTCTAAGAAGGGGAAGCCGTCTAGATGACAATGCTCCTATGGTAGCGGAACTCTTAAAAACTCGGCATCAATCCCCTACTCACGTAGGATCATGAATGCCAAAATTGTGGATTCATTCGTCTTTAATCCCCCACTTATTGAATGCCTATTTTGTGGGTTTTGTGGGCTGTCTTTGTTGATTTTAAATTGACAGCAATCCCCCTCTTTTTTTTGCCCGTGCTTTGTGACATTTGACACTGAATTCTATGACCAGCCCTCAACCGATTTCGCCTTCATTACCCTCCCCCCCCTCCCAAAAACAACTGTGGAAAGCCGCGATCAAGCTGCCGATGTACAGTGTTGCAGTGATGCCGATTCTGATGGGAACTGCGATCGCCTATGGTGAAACTGGGCAGATCAACGGGGGAATCTTGAGCGGTTTTTTGACGGGGGCGATCGCAATTTTGGCCTGGATTAACTTAAGTAATGATGTCTTTGATGCCGATACCGGCATTGATCGCAATAAAGCCCATTCCATTGTCAACCTCACCCAAAATAAATCACTGATTTTTTGGCTCAGTCTGGGCTGTTTAGGGGTGGGAATTTTGAGTATTGTGGCGATCACCTATTGGGTGCAAGATTGGCGGATTTTAGGGCTGGTGCTGGGAGCGTGTTTTTTAGGCTATACCTATCAAGGGCCGCCCTTTCGCCTGGGATATTTGGGACTCGGTGAACCGATTTGCTTTGTAACCTTTGGCCCGATGGCGATCGCTGCTGCCATCTATTCCCAATCCGCCACCCTCACGCCGCAATTCTGGGCGATCGCCACCCTGCTGGGCTTGACGACAACCCTGATTTTATACTGCTCTCACTTTCACCAAGAAGCCGACGATCTCGCCGCCGGGAAGCGATCGCCCATTGTCCGCCTCGGCACTGCACGGGGGGCTGATCTCCTTACCTTCAGCGTCATCCTGTTTGGCCTCAGTATCCCCATCGGCGTTGGGCTGGGACTGTTGCCCCTTGCCACCCTCTTCACTCTGCTGAGTTTGCCGATTGGCGTGGGGCTAGTGCGCCATGTGCGAGCGAATCATGACCAACCGGAGCGCGTCCAAAACTGTAAATTTATCGCCATCAAACTGCATTTTTGGAGCGGTCTTTTACTCATTCTGGGTGTACTTTTACCCACGAGTTAAGCCACTCTTTGGGCCTAATTTGGGATCGGCCATCACCCGGTTTGAATGGGTGCATCTCAGTTATGCAATCCCTCACCCAACCCTCTCCCGAAGGAGAAGGCTTTTGGCTCCTTTCTCCTGCGGGAGAAGGGCTGGGGATGAGGGGGGTCTCTGGCGAGCCATGGGAATCTGCAAAAGTGAGATCACCCGGTTTGAATTTGCCTGAATCTGCCCTCACCCTGAGGAGTTGGGGAGTTCTGAGGCTTTGGCCACATTGATCCCATTCCAGTCCAAACGAGCACCATGATCTTCAAAAAAGGAAAGGGTGTTCAAGAGTCCTAGGGCGGATTCGTAGGATTCTTGAATCAATTCTTGACGCTCTTCTGGGGTATCCACTAAATCATCAGTGACCAATTGGAGAGAGCCGAGCATTGCATTGAGACGGGCACGGACTTCGTAGGACAAACAGGTGCGCAGTTCCAACGAGGCCCGAATCGAGGCGCGAATCAACGCCGCATTGGTGGGCAGGGCAAATTTTTTCTGTTTCTTGCCGAATTGCAAATCGTGGAGTTTGGCGTAATGGCCATCCCGTTCGAGGAGTTCGGCGTGGGTTCCCACTTCCATGACTTGCCCTTGATCGAGAACGACAATTTGATGGGCTTGGCGGATGGTGGAAAGGCGGTGGGCAATGACGAGGGTGGTGCGATCGCGGCAGAGTTCATCGATCGCATCCTGCACCAGTCGTTCCGACACCGTATCAAGGGCGCTGGTGGCCTCGTCCAAAATCAAAATATCCGGGTCACGCAGCAGAGCGCGGGCAATGGCCAGGCGTTGCCGCTGGCCGCCGGAGAGCATCACACCGCGATCGCCAATTTCCGTAGCAAAGCCCTGGGGCAGATTTTGGATAAAGTCGTAGGCATTGGCGCGGCGGGCCGCAGTTTCAATCTCCGCATCACTCACATTTTCCAGCCCATAGGCAATGTTGTAGCGAATCGAATTATTAAACAAGAAGGTATCCTGACTCACTACCCCCATCGCTTGGCGCACTGACCCCAATTCCAAATCCCGCAAATCCACGCCATCCAGGGTAATCCGCCCCTGCACCGGATCATAAAAGCGGGGTACAAGATCCACCAATGTTGATTTTCCTGCCCCCGATGACCCCACCAGGGCGGTGGTTTTCCCCCGTGGAATCCAAAGATCAACGTCTTTCAGGGTATTTGCCTCATAGCCGGGATAGTGGAAACTCACCCCTTCAAAGCGAATCCCCTCCTGAAGGGGTGTATAGGCGCGATCGCCCCACTGCATGATCGGTTTATCATCTTCACGGAGGAAATGGGCTGTAATTTCCGCACTGGGGGACACATTGGCAAACTTACTCCGCTCCTCATTCAGCCGTCCCACAAAGGGGAGAAGGCGAAACAGCGTCACCAAATAAATGAGGAGAATCGTCGAAAGAGATTGCAGTTGATCGATAAAAATATAGCGCCCGATTACGACAATACCGAGGATCGTAAAAATGCCTGAAATTTCATTAATCGGGGCGATCACGGCGTAATTACTTTGGGAAGCAAATTCCGCCTGCTCTCGTTCCCGAATACATTGCTCTAGCTTCTGATATTCAAATTGCTCATTGCTGACGGTTTTAATCAGTCGAATCCCCGTGAGGATTTCAAGTAATCTATTGGAATATTCCTGGGATTTTAAGGACAGAATGCGGCCATACTGTTTGGCCCGTCGAATAAACCATTGATTGAGGGCAAACATCAGCACCAGCAACACCGCCGCCGCAAGGGTGAGTTTCCAGGACAGCATGATCAAAATGCCGATAAACACCGAAACGGTGGTTAAGGTGGTGAACATGGAAATCCCCAATTTCACCGCGTTGGCGGTGCGTCCCACCTCATTGTTAACCGTGTTGATAATGTTGCCGATTTTTTGTTTTGAAAAATAGTCTAAGTCAAACCGCAGGAGGAGTTTGACCCCTTCAAGGCGCATGCCGTTGACGAGCGATCGCGATAAATAGTTAGAGACAATCGCCGTAAAATACATGGCGGTATTTTTGAGGACGATCGCTAAAATGACCGCCCCAATCATGGCAAAGAATTTCGTATCCCCCGGAAACCGTTCAAAGAACCGCATCACGGCTTGGAGGGCAGCGGGCCCCTTCGTTAATAGCCCGGTATCCTGACCCAAAAACCCCAGCAGGAGGGGGACAATCAAGGCGGTACTAATGCCATTAAATAACGCGCCAGAAAACCCTAAAACAACAGTCGCGATAATTAAAAACGGGTAACGGAGGGCAAACTTCAGGAGTAGTTTATTGGTAGACATTGATTCCTTCCACAGGGAGGCGGAGTGACCCAGAACAGTGCTGAACTCCGATGGCTAATGGGATGTGTATGGGTTGGGCGGTCGGCGGGGTGCTGAGGGTTGGTTATCTGTTCGGGGTCAAGGGGGTTAATACCTCTGCTAGTCTAGCGGCCATTGCCGCAAAACTATATTGTGCAATACATCGGTTTCGGGCCTGCTGTCCGAGGGCCAGGGCGCGATCGTAATGGGTGAAAATCCATTGAATCTGGGCGGCGATCGCTGCTGGGGATTCCGGTTCGACTAAAAAGCCGGTGTCACCGAGGAGGGTGGGAATATCCCCGACACGGCTAGCGATGATCGGTTTCGCCATGGCCATGCCGTCGGTGAGTTTGAGGGGAAATTGGGCGCGGGTGATCGGGGTGTCCCGTTGGGGGACGACGATGATATCCGCTGCGGCGACGAGGTCGGGCATGGTGTGGGCGGGTTGGATCGGAAGTTGGATTAGCCAGCGGGCCCAGCGGTGATGGAGGTGGCGATCGTAGTCGTCGTAGGGGCTACCGCCGACGATGACAAGGCGTAGATCGGGCTGGTCAAGGTGATCCAACGCCAGGAGGACATCTTCAATGCCTTTGTAGGGGCGGGGCGCACCGGGAAACATTAGGACGCGGTAATCACTGAGGCCGTAGCGATCGCGGCTGGCCGTGCGATCGCACCGGGCCGGATCGAACAGGTCTACATCCTTCCCATTGGGCACATAGGCCCCACCAAAGCGATCCTGTAAAAATTGACTGTGGATTGTGACGGCATCGGCGCGGGGCACGAGTTTTTCCGCCCACCGTAGATAGAGGGGATGATCCAGGTGGCGCAAGGCTCCGTTGGGTTTGAGGATGTCCCGCGCCACCTGCTTTAGGCTGGTGGGATAGCGCAGGTCATCACCACCACACCAGCCCAGCACCCAATCATCCACATCCAAAACGACGGGGGTACGGGTGCGCCAGCGATGCCAGAGGGCGAGGCCGAGGGTGGTGAGGTAGGGGCGGAGGGCGTAGACAATATCACCGCTGATCGCCCGGCTGAGGGTGCGGGCGGACTGCCAAAACTGCGGTAGGGGTTGGCCGGGGATCAGGGTGAGGGGAAAGCGATCGCGCACGGCGGGGTTGGGGGGGCGATCGCCAAAGTTAAAGCCGAGAATCTCCACCTCGTAGCCCAACTGTTGGAGGGCTTGGTAGAGTAAAAAAGGCCGACTCGCCGCCCAGCGGGCCGCACCACTGCCGGACAGATCATGGGACAGGATCGAAACTTTCAAGGGAGAATGGTGCAAAGGTCGCAATCAATCACATTGAACAAATGAGTTGGCCATGCCCCCACGTTGCCACGGGCGACAGGAGACATCGCGATCGACGGCACGGGGCAAAACAACCGGGTGAATCCCGATGCTGGAACACCATTAACCTCGGCTAGGAACAAACGCAGGAAAATCCCGTTTGCTCTGCCATTTTAACAAACCCCACTGGCGACGAAACGCGAGCAAGTCCGGGCCGAATCCTTGGAGAAATCATTAATGCTGAAAACTGCTGTGCGGGCTCTCTTGGCGCGGTTGCCCCAGCCTCAGACAAAGGGGGGCGCGTGCTTTGCCTGCCATCAATTTGTGCCCCAAGAAACGACGCAATGCCCCCATTGTCGGGTGTCTCAGCCGCTGCTGTGGGGCTATAGCGGCCCATTACAAGAGCGGGGGGTGGATTGGGGCATGACAACGGTGCTGATCTGGAGTTGTGTGGTGGTGTATGGGGTGAGTTTGGCGATCGATCTGCCGGGGATTCGCCATGGGGGGCCGATGCGGTGGTTGTCGCCGAGTAGTCGGAGTCTGTTGGCGTTGGGATCGACGGGGGCAGTGCCGCTGTTTGAGTTGGGGCGGTGGTGGACGGTGTTAAGTGCGGCGTGGCTCCATGGGGGGGCGCTGCATTTGCTGTTGAATTTGATGTGGCTGCGGTTGTTGGGGCCGGCGGTGGCGCAGTTTTACGGGGCGGGGCGGTTGTTGTGGATCTATGGGGGCAGTGCGATCGCCGGTAGTGTGCTCACCAGTGCGATCGCAGCGGCGGATTTTGCCGTTTTGCCCCCCGCCCTTCATGGTGCTAACTATACGGTGGGCGCATCGGGGGCAATTTTCGGCCTCCTCGGTGCGCTCCTTTCGGTGCCTTCGCCCCATTTGCAACGCATGGCCTGGACCTATGCCCTGCTCAATTTTGGGTTTGGTCTGTTTTCGGTGCAGGTGGATAACTGGGCCCATCTGGGGGGTTTATTGGGGGGCTGGTTCTGTTCGCAATTGCCGGGGATGGGGGTGAAATCCCCAGAACGGTTTTATCACCTGATCGGGGCGGTGATCATCGGGGGCGGTGCGATCGCCGCCGTTCTCGCCTCCATCCTGACCCCTGTGGGATAATCCCCCAACCTGGGGCGGCGGCTACTCCGTCTCGTCAATCAGTTCAATCGTGCCCTGCTGCCCGTCCACCCGCACCCATTGGCCATCGTGAAGCTGCATCACCCCAGCCACATCAAACACGGCCGGGATCTGATATTCTCGCGCCAAAATCGCCCCGTGGGACAGACGGCCCCCCACCTCCGACACAATCCCCACCGCACTAGCCAGCAGGGGCGACCAACCCGCATCGGTATAGGGCACGATCAGGACGGTATCCGGCGCGAGGGTTCCTGAGTCTTGGAGCGATCGCACCACCTGGACGCGACCTTCAATCACCCCAGGGCTGACCCCGATGCCCTTCAGGGTTTGCCCCACCGGGCGCGAGGGGGGCGGCGGCGGGCGATCGGCGCTGGGTTGGCCGTAGACCACCGGGGGCACATGGGACAGGGCTTGATGGTGGGTATAGGCCTGCTTGCGGAAGGCGAGGCGATCGCCCAGCACCGGATCGAGGCTGCCGGCATCCCGTTCCACTTGCTCGGCAAGTTCCGCCAGGGTGAGAAAGAACAGATCCCCGGCTTCCTGAAGCAGGCCCGCCTGGAGCCACTGCTGTTCAAGGGCGAGCAACGTCCATCGTAACTGTGCCAGCAGCCGGTTATAGAGTTCCGCCACGTTCCCTTTGAGGTCGAGGCGATGTTGCACCAGTTTGGCAAAGGCGGAACGGGATTCGGGCAGGTCTGGGGTTTGGGAGAGGCGCGATCGCTGCACATCATCAAACACACAGCGGGTAAACAGTTCGCGCATCGGTCGCGGCTGTTCCGACCAACGCGGCACTGCAATATCCGTCGCCACCTCACTCAGATAGCCATACTGCTTTAACCACAGATTGAACTGGTCTAAAATTGGCTGACCGTCGGGCATATCCGCCAAATAGGCAAACAGCGACGGACAACTATCAAAATTCAACTGGCCCATGGGCAGTAAATTTCGACTTTTTTCGGCTAACTGCATCAAGGCCCGCACCGAAGCCACCTCCGGCATCGCTTGGGTATCCAATTCCGCCTCACTCACCTGCAAGATCCCTTGACGGATCGCCGCGCTCAAGGGAGCCAAAATATTGTAGTAGGTGGCCCGCTGCAACGTGGACAGGATCAAATCCACCCGCGCTAACAGTTCATCGGGGGATAGGTGGGTGGCGGGGGTTTGCACCTGCTGGAGGGTGGGGATAAACCATTTCTGCTGATCGCGGGCGAAGTCTTGGGGGAGTCGCCATTCCCGCTGCGCCAGTCGCCAGAGTCCCGGTAAATTCTTGAGGGTGCGGAGGATCGGGGGTTTGGTCATCGGTGCGCCCCGCGTCAGGAATTCGAGGCTTTCGGGGGGGAGACCCATGCGCCGGAAGATTTCACCGAGGAGGGTGGCGTTGAAATAGGCGTGGGAGAAGTGCAGGGTGGCGGTGGCATCAAAATCCAACCCGGCGGCGCGATCGCCCAGCCCAATCTCAAATAATTTTCCCCACACGCCACAGGTGAGGGGTTGATTAATCGACCAGGTGAGGGGCCGAATCGCCCCCGGAATCACCTCAGCGGCAATTTTGCGCGTCCAAATCGGGGCGAGGGTGGTAATCGGGCGCGTTTGTAAAATCCAGAGGGTTTCACCGTCGTAGGTCCATTCCATATCCTGGGGAATGCCGTGATAGCGGGCTTCCAGGTCACGGCAGAGGCGGGCCACCTGTTGTAGAACGTGGGATGGGGTGGAACCTTCGCCAGCGATCGCCAAGGCGGCGGGATCATCCAGTTCCGGGCGATCGCCGTCAAGATGTTCGTGATCCGGTGGCATGACGGGATCAGCGGCAAAATGGACGCTGTATTGTTCCGGGGTGGTTTGACCCGACACCACCGCCGCCGCGCCCCCCGGCAAGGCCTCAATCACCACCACATCCCGGTATTGATCCACCGGGTCACGGCTGAAGGCAACGCCGGAATATTGCCCGGTGATTTGCTGTTGAACGAGGACGGCGAGGGATTGGTCGCGCTGGTGGTGGTGGCGGCGGTATTCAACGGCGCGGCGCGAATTATAGGAGGTTTGGCAATGGAGGACGGCGGCTTCGAGTTGGGGAGGGGTGGTGATGTTGGGCAGGGTGACGTATTGACCGGCAGCGGAGGCGGTGGCAGAGTCTTCGCCGATCGCTGACGATCGCACAATTAGGGGCTGCTCTGGGGATGGGTTCAAGGACAGGATTAAGGGCTGGGGATCATCCCCCGCCGGTAACACCCAGCCTTCGGGCACAGCATAGCCCCAACGTTTTAGGGTAGCCAGGGTGGCCGCCTTGGCCCCGACTTTCTGGGGTTCTAAGCGATCACGTAGGGTCAACACAGCATTATCTCCGCGAAAAAATCGAAACAGGGTGCGCGTATCTTGTTCTTGGTCGGTGGGTTCAACCAACTCCAGATCATCCGGAATTTTAGTGTAAATCCAAGCCATTAGGGCCGCGAGGATCACGACGGCGATCGCATAGTCTTGCCCCGACTGCCGCACGGCTAAAATCATCACCAGCCAAAACAGGCTCACATAGCGCCCCGCCCGCCGTTCCCGCACCAGGGTAAAACTCATCAACCCCAAAAAGGCAATCACCACCGCCCCGATCGGGTCATGGGCGACAATCCCCCAAAATACATTCGTCGTCCCCGCCCCGCCGCCCATCCAATAGCGGCCCATCACCAAGGCAATCAAGGCCACAATCTCCCACGCCGGTTCCGTCGTAAAAAACCACCGCGCCAACAGCACCGCGATCACCCCCTTTGCCGCCTCAGAACAGACCGCCACAATTCCCACCGTGCGCCCGCCGTGGTAAAACGCCGCTGACACCGAGAGATTCCCCGTCCCCAACTGTCGCAACCGTTTCCCCGTTCCCCGCCGCACGAGCCAATCCACCACGGGCAAGCCCCCCAGCACAGGGCATATTAAAAAGATAATCACCGACCCCCACAGTTCACGCATCGGCTATGGGATGAAGGGGATAATCGGCTTTAACATGTTGCGCAGTTGCAGGAGGAAAATCAGGTGACGCACTTGGGGATCAAGTTCTGGATCGTAGGCCCGTTCTCCTTGGGCGGCTTCGACTTGGGCATAGTCCGCCGCCGTGAGCCGTTCCCCCGTTTGAGGCGATCGCGCCTCCAAAATAATTTCTGTGCGTAACACTTCCTCCGGCGTATCCTCCGGCGGCGGCATCGCACCGGCCATCCCGCAGGGCCACACCAGCAGGAGTCCAACCATCAATACCAATCGCGATCGCATAGGGAGCCTCGTTAGCCAACACTGCCGCTATTTTAGCGAATCTCATTCCCGCCGCCGTCATTCCCCGATCAACCCGTCAGAATGGAGCCAGAGCCAGGCTGCGATCGCCCCCCATTTCGCCCTTAATCTCCCCCTAAACTTGATCCCCAACAATGCCCCAATACCTGATACATTTAGCGAGTATCGGTAAAGACAATCACAAAAAAGGCAATATGAAAGTTTTAGTCATCGGTGGGGATGGGTATTGCGGCTGGGCCACAGCACTCCACCTCTCCAATAAAGGATATGAGGTCGGCATTCTTGATAACCTGATCCGCCGTCATTGGGATGCCAAACTAGGTGTTGATACACTCACCCCCATTGCACCGATTCAGCAACGACTGCAACGCTGGAAAGATTTAACGGGTAAACAGATCGATCTCTACATCGGTGATATTAATAACTACGATTTTCTGATTAAATCGCTCCGAGAATTTGGGCCCGACTCCATCGTTCACTTTGGCGAACAGCGATCGGCTCCCTACTCCATGATTGACCGCGAACATGCGGTCATGACCCAAACCAATAACGTTGTTGGAACCCTCAATATTCTCTTTGCGATGCGCGATGAGTTTCCCAATTGTCACCTCGTGAAATTGGGAACCATGGGTGAATATGGAACCCCCAATATTGACATCGAAGAAGGCTACATCGAAATCGAACATAACGGCCGCAAAGATACCCTCCCCTACCCCAAACAACCGGGGAGTTTCTATCACCTCTCCAAAGTTCACGACAGCCACAATATTCACTTCGCCTGTAAAATTTGGGGCCTCCGCGCCACCGATCTCAACCAAGGGATTGTCTACGGTGTGTTAACCGAAGAAACCGGCATGGATGAACTGCTGGTCAACCGTTTAGACTATGACGGTGTATTTGGTACGGCCTTAAATCGCTTTTGTATTCAAGCTGCGATCGGGCATCCCCTCACGGTCTACGGCAAAGGCGGCCAAACCCGCGGCCTCCTCGATATTCGCGACACCGTGCGCTGCATTGAAATTGCGATCAATAATCCCGCCGATCCCGGTGATTTCCGCGTCTTCAACCAATTCACGGAACTCTTTAGCATCAGCGATTTAGCAACAATGGTGCAAAAAGCCGGCAGCACCCTCGGTCTCAAAGTAGAGATTAAGAGCGTGGATAACCCCCGCGTCGAACTCGAAGAACATTATTTCAACGCCAAAAATACCAAGCTCTTAGATCTTGGTTTAGAGCCTCACTTCCTCTCGGATTCTCTGTTGGATTCCCTGTTGAATTTTGCGGTGAAATATCAAAATCGGGTCGATAAGCAAGAAATTCTCCCGAAGGTTTCCTGGCGGCGTTAGGAGACGAGCGTTTTCACGCCTTACCCTCACCCCAAACCCCTCTCCCACGGGGCGAGGGGCTTCTGATCTGGACGTGATGATTTCTGAACAAGCTGCACGAGCTTTCGATCCTGTTGATTGAAGGGATTAATCACGGATTGAGCTTGGATTAATCCCAGGGTACGATCGCGCTTCTCTCCGGAGGCGCGATTTTTGATAGGGACAGATACCGCTCACACCGTCCGATGGGTGCGATCGCGTCTTCATCCCTCCTCGATCCTCCTGCGACCTCCATGGCTATCCCACCGTTTTTCAGTACAAATATATCTACCCCGCCCCTTTGGCCTCAATTTGTAACGCTGGGCATCATTCCGGCTTTTTCCGCATCTCCGGGTCTGATACCCTAGGGTTTATCCCTCAGCCCATCATCCTGTCCATGGTGGAACAGCAATGCCCTATCGTGGCGGTTTACCCGTCTTTTTTAACCCAGAAAACTGTCGCAACGAGACAGAAGTTGAAAGTAAGTTTATTGTTCAATACCTACTACCGAGTTTGGGTTATGCCCCCGAAGCGTGGCATCAAGAAGTGACCCTCGGTAAAATTCGCCTTGATTTTCTCATTTTTGCAGCCCAATCTTTACCGATTCAATTGAACGATCAGTCTCCCTACAGTTTACTGATCGAAGCGAAAAGCCCCCGCCATCATTTAGGGCCGTTTGTTGCTAAATTAACCTATTATTTAACACAGCTTTGGATTCCCTATGGGGTACTAACCAACGGCAAAGAATTTCAAATTTATAGCCGCAGTGGCGATCGCATTCACCGTATTTTTGAATGTCGCGGTTCTAGTGTTCAGGCACAATTGGGGACAATTCGCAGCATCATTGGTCGGGATGAAATGCAGATGATGGGAAAATTGCGATCGCCCGCCCCCGCTAAACCGCCCCCACCCAAAAAGCGATCGCCCCCCCATTCTCTGCCACCGTTTACCTACTCTGTTTCCCTCAATCCTCAACCTTCATTGATCCCGAAAACTATGCGCACTATTGCCATCTATCACAATAAAGGCGGCGTGGGTAAAACCACCACCGTTGTTAATCTCGCGGCTGCGTTGAGCAAGCAAGGGCAGCGCGTTCTTGTCATCGATCTCGACAGTCAAGCCAATACAACCTTTGCGGTGGGCTTGGCAAAATTTGACGATGAAGAAGATGCACTCAGTAAGACCCTCAGTGAAAATAATATCCAGCAGGTGTTAAGTTCTGAAGAACTCTACCCAATTCCCGCCGTAGCCCAAACCGCCTTTAGTTTTTGCACACCGCCCATTGATGTAGTTCCGGCTCATATTGACTTGATGCGGGCAGAAAATGAGTTAAATAGTCAAGAAAATGCGCGATTTATTCTCAGTCAAAAATTGCAAGATGTGCAGGATAACTATGATGTGGTGTTGATTGATACGCCGCCATCGTTGAATTTGTTCGCCCGTTATGCGTTGATTTCATCGGATTACTTAATTATCCCGTCGGATTTAAAACCCTTTGCAAATCAAGGACTACGGAATGTGCAAGGGTTAGTCAAAGATGTGAATAGTTTTCGCAAAAATATTAACCGGGCTCCGATTTATTTACTGGGAGTTTTGGCGAATAAGGTTTCGACCAATGCGCGGTTTGTGAATTCGACCTTGCCAAAACGGATGCAGATGGTAACAGAACGCTATGGCTTGAAAATGATGGAGAGTATTATTTTTGAGCGGGAACCGTTGGCGAAATGTGCGGAGCAAGTGCGGGTGATTGATGGGCGGGAAGTGCCTGATCCGCGTTCGGTGTTGGATTATGATCCGAATTCCAAATCAGCGCAGGAGTTTAATACATTGGCCCTTGAAGTGATGGGAAAACTGGCGTAGATGAAACTTAAAATTAGTTTAGTGGGGGTGAAGCGGATTCAGTCGGCGGTGGCGCGATCGCACTTTTCTTCAGCGGTCATTGATCAGGCGGCTGAGGCAATTTTGCAGGCGGAAGGGTTGATTAATCCGCTGATTTTGCGGCGTTTAGATTGGCAAAGCTATGAGGTGGTGGATAATCACTTGGGATATTATGCAGCGGTGCGGGCGAAGGAATTAGATTTAGCACGGGGTGAGACGGTGCAGGCGATTATTCTAGAGCCGGAACAGGAGGCGGCTTTGTTGACACAGGTGCAGCTTTTTCGCGGGGCTGTCCCTGCTCCTGAAGCCGTGATTACAGACCCTCCCACCGCACCGGATCTGACGCACCGTTTCGCCCAGTTTGAGCGCACGATCGCGGCTCAATTCGCCGCCCTCCGCGACGAGAATCAGCACCTCCACCAAGCGATCGCGGCCCTCCGTGATCAGGTGACAACCCCACCGCCGATCGCGTTAGATGATGGGGTGTTGGGTGCGATCGCTGCCAAGCTGATCCCTTTTTTACCCACTGCTCAATCGGCTACATCTGGCCACACATCGACCTCAAAACCCTCTTTCCCTCGTCCTACTTCTCCCCCAAAACCCACCCCAAAAATCAACCTCAACCGCGCTACAGCGGTGGAATTATGCCAAGTGAAGGGGTTAGGAAAAAGCAAAGCCGAAGCCATTTTAAAACGACGGCAAGATCAGGGGGATTTCACCTCTATTGATCAACTTGCGGATCTGCCAGGCATCACCCCAAACACAATCCAAAAATATCAATGGTCTGACTCGTTTGAGGTCTAAAACTATGGCAGCGATCCCCACAAATAGGGCATCATCCCAATGGTGAGACGGGTTAACGGGTGGGATCGGGTTGCAGGACGCGACGGAGCATATATTGCCGAATCAGGGGGGCGAGCCTGGGCAGTATTCCCCGGTGCAGAATGGTTTGAGAGCACCAAGGGAGGAGACAAGCGATCGCAACTTTCCGCCCCCAGATCAGCGCATCCCCTTGGATTAAGGCCGGCACATCCCACAGCAGATACAGGGTCGTCACTCCCCCGGAAATTCCCCAGGCAATACGATTCATTAACGCGGTCAGTTCAAAGGTGAGGCGACCCAATAACTGACGAATCAACCAATAATGGGCAGTCGAGAGGGTTAGCGCGAGAATCTTATCCTCCAAGCAGCTTGCACAGACTTGATGGATGATGTCCCCATCGATGGAAATCACGGTTTTTAACACCGCCTCTTCTGAGGATTGCAACGGATAAAAGGTGACAAAACTAATCGCCGATTGTAATTGGCCGCGATGATCCACCAGGACATAGCGCAACAACGCGGCGAGAAAGGGACGCGGAATCAGCAACCGTTGACCCCGTGCCTGAGCCATCCTGATCAAGCGTAAATTAACCGGGTCAAGGTGAAACGTGACCCCGTGATAGAGAATGTTATCCTCGGCGGTGCGTTCTTTCACTAAACGCACCACGGATTTAAGCATGAGGTCACGCCGCCGCTGAGGGCGCGATCGCCCTTGGCTCACTGGGTTCTCTTGTGGCTGTACCATTAGCGCGATTTACGCCGTGAGAACGCATTGCCCAACTGGGCGAAGGTTTTTTGGGCGAGATCGAGGATGAAGCCCAGCAGTTCACGCCATTGTTGTTCGCCGGCGGTGACGCTTTCTCTATGGATGTTGAGGATCAGATCACGGTGGGGATGGTCGAAGATGTCGGTGCTGTAGCGGTTAATCACGTCGCCATCGAGTTGGATGATGGTTTGGGCGTAGATGATATCGGTTTTGACATCATTCATAATCTCGGCTTGGGCTTGGTCAGGATGAAGATGTTGCATCCGCTGGAGGGAGCGGTTGCGGTTGTCGAGACCGGCTTTGAGTTCGCTCATTTTGCGGAGCGATCGCGAAAATTTCGGATTATTGAGCAGGGCTTGAACCCGGTGCATCTCGTTGGGATCATGGGGTTTTAACGGGTTGGGCAATTGGGAATGGAGCGCATCAATGGGGGCATTGGGGTCACTCAAAATCCGTAATCGTTCCTGCTGGACTGCGGTTTGCTCCTGGGTGGAGGGGTCAAACAGATCCGATTCCGGATCGCACATCAGCAGGACATATTCCATTTCCAGGCTGCGCCGCAATTCCACATAACGGCCCCGGAGGCTCTCGTGCAGTTCGTCTCGATAACGCCAACTTTCATCAATGCGGTAGAGATCGCGATAGATTTCCCAGGGCATGAACTTATCCCCGGTGATCCGCTCCACCACCATCGTATTCACTTCTAAGGCCGTGATATCAATGAGAACTTCACTGAGCGATCGCGCAAAGTCCTTGAGAATGTTCTGACCTTGATCGGCGGGTTGTTTTGTAGTCACAGTGGGCGTTGGGGTAAGGGGAGGCGTGGTCAGGTTGGCCCGGCGCGATCGCCGTCGGTCTAGAGGAGCACCATTCGGATTCGTCATTTTTTTCTCCTTAACGTTAAGGTTCAGGCTCATCATCCGGTTGCCAGGTTTCTAGCCCTGCACCCTGATCATCATCAACAGCCCAGACCTGTTCCGTTGCTGAAAACTCTGGATCATCGGCATCGTCCCCCCACGGTTCTACCGGAGCGGGATCATCCCTCGCCCCATCAGCCGGCGGGAGCAGAGACACCGCCTCAGTCCGATAATCTTCCCAATCTTCTTCGACCACCGAAGTATAATCCGTCGCGTTCGGAAATGGATCGAGGGTGGGATTCGGCAATTCCGGTTCTGCACCGGTATCTTCGACAAACTCCACAAATTCGCCCCAATCCTCTTCGTCATCGTCGAGATTCAACCCATCGGTAAACCTGACCGCAGCCGGGGCTGGGGGATGGGGCGCGATCGCCTCCTGAGAAACATCCGGCAGGGGCAACACGGCTTCATCCAAATACAGATAGGACGCATCCCAATCTTCAATCCGCAGGGATTCAGGGTCAGCCGGTGGCGGCGTTGAGGGGGTAACCTCTGGAGCGGAGTCGGAGGGGAACGGGCGCAACTGTTCGCCCTCGTTAGCAAAATCAGTTAAAAAGGCATCGGTGTCGGGGTCATCGGCGATGACTTCGAGGGGAGCCACCGGAGTTTCGGTAAAAATAGCGTCAAGATCCGGGAAAACGAGGGCTTCGGGATCGGTTTGGCTGGGCAGATCCGAGGCGAAGGGGTCGAGGGGCGGCGGTTCTGGTGCAGAGCGAGGCGTGATCAAGGCGGGTTCGCTGGCAAGGTTCAGGGGAGCGGCAGCGGTGATGTCAGTGGGAAAGCTTAAGGGTGGGGCATTCCAGAGGTCATCGGCGGTGCTAAAGGGGTCGCGATCGCCCCCCAAATCCGGCAGCGGTGGATCAGCGAGGGGGGGGATGGGTTGATCATCCCACTGGAGATCGGGTTGATCGGCCCAGAGGTCGGCGGTGAGGTCGTTGTCATCGAGGGGAGCCGCGAGGGGATCATCACCGTAGGGGTCAGGGTCGGGATGGGTGAAGGGGTCAAGGTCGGGGGAATCGAGGGGGGTAAGGGTGGGAGCCGGATCGGGGGGTGGGGGGTTGAAAATGTTACCGAGGACGGTGAACAGACGGTTCAAGTTTTCCACGTTATTTTGAATGAGACGGCTGCCGGTGGCGACTTGGTCGAGGTGAAATTGTCGCAGTTCGTGATAGTCCTGGTCAGTGAGGAAGCGATCGCCCACCTGATTTTCAATATCCCCCTGCACCAGATCAATCCGGGTATGGAGGCGATCGCCCGACAACCCCGGAGCCGACCCATGCACCAACGCCTCAGCACTAGCGATCGCCGGAATTACTTCCGTGGTGATGTTCAACTCCACCGCTTGGCCCATGGCCATTAAAAACGCCTCTTGGAGTCGCCCGGCTTTGAGCACCTGCTGAAAGGTTTCCCGCCCTTGCTGTTCTGATTCGACCATGTTCCATCCTCTGCTTGAACTGTCGATCATGCCTCACCAGCATGGTTACTGCGGCGGTAGGGATGGATTGCGGGTGTTCTTGGGCAACCGATCAACGGTACGCGCCAAGAGGACAAACATTTGCTGCAAACTTTCCAGGTTTTGCTTGATAATGTCGCGCCCGTCTTGAACTTGCTGGAGGTGAAAGTCGCGCAGTTCCGTATAGGGGCCGCTGCCGATAAATTGGCTGCCCACTTCGTTATTAATATCCCCATCCACCAAGTTCATCCGCGTCCGCATTCTCGCACCGGGAGAGGGTTCCCCCAGCACGGCACTGTCATCGGTGGATACCCAGGTGGTAATTTCTAATTCAATGGCTTCACCGAGGGCAAGAGTTAGCGCATCAACGACTTTTCCCTCTTTGAGGTACTGCCGAAATTCATCACTGGCTGCCATGTAGAGTTTCCCCAACGAGTCACGCCTAAAACTATAGCACGGCGGTTTTTGGGGGGATCGCTGAGGGCATTAAGTTTCCTTGCGGAGGGTGGTAAGGGCGAGGAGACGGGAGGCGATCGCTCCCTCAACGGGCATCACTGACAGCCGATTCCCCCGCCGCACTAAGACGAATTCATCCGGCGTAAATGTAGCTTTTAAGGTGTCAAGGGGAACGAGATCCGCAAACGTCGCCACATATCCCAGTTTGACGGTATACCAGCGGGGTTTGTCGGGGGTGGCTTTGGGGTCGTAATAGGGGCTATGGGGGTCGAACTGGGTGGGGTCGATGACGTTGGCGGCGACCACTTCGGCCAGACCCGCGAGGCCGGGGGGTTTGGCGTTGGAATGGTAAATAAAGACGCGATCGCCCTCTTGCATCTGTCGCAAAAAATTCCGCGCTTGATAATTGCGCACGCCGTCCCAAATCTCGATGCGATCGCGGGCTAAGTCATCAATACTGTACACCGTGGGTTCTGATTTCACGAGCCAATCTGCCATTCTGCTGTCCCCCTGTCAAAAGTCGGGTTTATTGTCCCATGGGCCCAGGGGCGATCGCCTTTATAATTTCTGAGAATTTGAGAAACTGGCAGGCTTAGGACATGACCAACGCAACTCAACCCCAGGGTATCCGTGGGGCGCTCCTCGATCTGATTGCTGATCCCTTTTATCACGAAGTCGCGGAGTCGGTGCGCTACATCCCCGATGGGGTTTTGGTGATTGCAGCGGGCAAGATTCAAGCGATCGCCCCCTATGCCGACATCATCGCCCAATATCCCGACCTCCCGATCACCGACTACCGCAATCATCTCATCGTCCCCGGCCTGATTGATACCCACATCCATTTCCCCCAAATGGAAATGATCGCCGCCTACGGGGAACAACTCCTCACCTGGCTCAATACCTACACCTTCCCCACCGAAGCCCAATTTAAAGATCCCGCCTACGCCGCCGAAGTGGCCGATCGCTTCCTCACGGAACTGCTGCGCCATGGGACTACCACCGCCCTCGTTTTCGCCACGGTGCATCCGGAATCCGTCGAGGCCTTTTTCACCGCCGCCCAAGCCCGCCGCCTCCGGATGATTTCCGGTAAGGTGTTGATGGATCGCCATGCCCCGGAGAATTTGCGCGACACCCCAGAACAGGCCTACCACGAGAGCAAAGCCCTGATTGCAAAATGGCATGGGCGCGATCGCCTCCTCTACGCCGTCACGCCCCGTTTTGCGATTACCTCATCCCCGGAACAATTGGCAGTCGCGGGCCGCCTCCTCGCCGAATTTCCCGATGTTTACCTCCATACCCACCTCTCGGAAAATGAGGACGAAGTAGCCTGGGTGCGGGAGCTTTTCCCCGATCGCGACGGTTATTTAGATGTGTACGATCGCGCCGGATTGGTGGGGCCTCGTTCCATTTTTGCCCATGGGGTGCAACTCACCCCGGCGGAATTTGCCCGCCTGTCGGTGACGGAGGCGGCGATCGCCTTTTGTCCCACCTCGAACCTGTTTCTCGGTAGCGGTCTGTTTAAACTCGAACAGGCGAAACACCGCGATCGCCCCGTGAAACTCGGCCTCGGCACGGACATCGGCGCAGGTACGAGCTTCTCGATCCTCCAAACCGCCAACGAAGCCTACAAAGTCGCCCAACTGCGTCGCCAAACCCTTTCCCCCTTCCAAGCCCTCTACCTCGCCACCCTCGGCGGCGCTCACGCCCTCAACCTTGACCCCATCCTCGGCAATTTCAACCCCGGCAAGGAAGCCGACTTCATCGTCCTCGATCGCCGCGCCACCCCTCTCCTTCAATTCCGCAACCCCGAAACCATCCCCACGGATTTAACCGCGATCGCTGATCAAGTCTTCTCCTTGATCATCCTTGGGGACGATCGCGCCATCCACGCCACCCACATTTTGGGCGATCGCGTCATCCTGCCGGACTAGGTCTGGCTCGATGGGTTTTCGGGCTGGTTAACTGACTTGATCGCCCTCACCCCCAACCCCTCTCCCAGAGTGCGAGGGGAGCCGTCCATTTTTCCAGTTCCCTCCCCTAGAGAGGGCTGGGGAGCCGATCCATTTTCCCAATTCCCTCTCCCGGAGGGCTACTGCTTATACATAACGTTCCAATGTTGGCCTCGTCTGCGTTTGATCCCCCTAAATCCCCCTTTTTAAGGGGGACTTTTTTGCGTTCCCCCCTTAAAAAGGGGGGCTAGGGGGGATCGAGAGAAGGTGAACATCGCTAAGAGCAGTTTGTGTATAAGCAGTAGCCCAGAGGGTGAGGGCTTTCCGGGATCTGGCTAATTTTGTCAGTCAACCAGGGCTTAGGCCCAGCTTAAAACGTTGAGGCCAATTAAGAGGATGAGGAGAAACACATTGAGGGCGATCGCGCTCCGTTGTTGGCTGATGTGTTTGCTGAAAATGGTTGAGCCTTTTTCCTTTAAATAGGTTTGAATGCCGGGGGGAAGGTTTTGGTAGCGATCGCGCTGGCGTTGGATTTGACGGCTCAAATTAACCACGCCAAACACCGAAATAATCAGTAAAATAGTGCGATAAATCAGGTAAGGGTGCATAGGAATTAGGGCTTAGAGATGTTTGAGGCTGTAGTTAACTGCGATGGTAATCAGGGCGGCGAAAATGCTGCCGGTGAGGGCGATGCGGACAATGTTGTTATATTTGCGAATTTCGATTTCGGCTTTTTGTTCCGCTTGGCGAACCAAATAGGTTTCCACTTCACCCGCTAAGGTGCTCACCACCACGACAATCAGCGCCACATCATCCACGAGGCCGCCAATGGGAATCACATCAGGAATTGCATCAATGGGAGAAATTAAATAGATGAGCGATGCGATCGCCAACGCTTTCGATTTCCACGCCGCTTGGGGGTCGCGCACCAACTGCACCAACACCTCCACCTTTGACCAAATTTCCTTTACCGGGCCGCGCTGCATTGACCCAATATTTTCGTTAATCCGCTCCACATCTTCCGGTTTGGCTTTGCGGATGTAGTCATGGAAAATGCGTTTAATTTTGGCGGTTTTGCCCTGTTCCAACTGTTGATCAATTTGATCCAATGGATCTTCTAAGGTGGTGTCTGATCCCTCTGCTTCTGCATTGCGCCAGGTTTGCCAGCGGGAGCGGAGGGCCTGCCAGGGTTTTGGCCGGGTCAGGGCAACGGATTGAGCCGGAGGGGATGGCTCTGGGGCGAGGCTGGCCGGGGCTTCCGATCGGGTGGGGTCGGCATTGGATCGGAAGCGTTGGGTGAGTTTGGCGGTGCGATCGCGCAGCGTTTGGCGTAAGGTTGCAAACATAAAATCCCCCAACACAATCTACTGATTTTCCAGTTCGCCCCGTCGCCGACAGCCTTGGTCAGACAAAGACGCATCGGGTAACGTCGCTCGACATAGGATCACGGTTCCCAGTTCCACCGCCGTCAGGTCGGCATTTTCGAGATCCGCTTCAAATAGGTTAGCATTTCGCAAATCCCCATAGCTCAGATCCGCCCGTCGCAAATCCCCATAGCGCAGATTAACATTGCGGAGATTCGCCTGGCGCAGGTTGGCCTGTTGCAAAATGGCGCTGCTCATCTGGGCATCCCGCAGAATCGCCCCGCCTAAATTGGCATTGCTGAGGTCAGCATTGAGCAACACCGCACGGGTCAGGTCAGCATAACTCAAGGTGGCGCGGGAGAGATCTGCATTGCTGAGGTTAGCCAGGCTAATGTTGGCTTGGTTGAGGCGGCTACGGGAGAGATCCGCATTGTTGAGGTTGCTTTGGCGGAGGTTGCTTTCGATCAAGGTGGCGCGGCTGAGGTTGGCGGCCTCAAGATTGGCCTCGCTGAGGTCGGCGGTGGTCAGGGTGCTGCCTTGGAGATTGGCATTGATCAAACTGGCATGGGTAAGGGTGGTGCGGACGAGGCTGGCATCGCTCAAGTCAGCCGCGTTGAGGCTGGCGCGGTAGAGGGTGGCGCGGTCGAGAACGGCAAATTCAAGGTCAGCACTGTCAAGGCGGGCTAGGGTAAGATTGGCCCCGCTGAGGTCGGCATAGCGCAGATCCGCCCCGCTGAGGTTGGCTTCGATCAGGTTGGAGCCGCTGAGTTTGGCGCGTTGGAGGTCAACGCCGCTGAGGTCAGCCTCCCTGAGGTCACAGTTGCGGCATTCGTTGGTTTCGAGCAGTTGCTGAAGGTGGGAGGGGTTGGCGGCATGGGCAACGGGGGCGATGCTGCTGATGCTTGCCCCGATCGCAAGGCCGGCGATCGCACCTCTCCACAGTTGATTAACCATCTCCCCTCTTTTCTCCATCAACGCTCTATCTTTATACGAGTGTAGCCCGATTCTAGAGAATTTCCCCTGGGTTCCGAGGGATGGGGGGCGATCGCCCCTGGGTATCTTCTGAACAGAAAAAAACAAGAGAGCAACTCTCTTGTTTTTGTCATCGTTAGGATTTGACCTGGTTGACTGACAACATTAGCCAGATCCCGGAAAGCCCTCACCCTAGCCCTCTCCCTCCGGGAGAGGGAACTGGAAAAATGGATCGGCTCCCCTCGCCCTCTGGGAGAGGGGTTGGGGGTGAGGGCGATCAAGTCAGTCAACCAGGGATTTGACGGTTTTAAATGAGCGCTTAAAGCTTCACTTCAATATCAACCCCAGCCGGTAGATCCAGCTTCATTAAGGCATCAATCGTCTTCGATGAGGGTTGATAGATATCAATAATGCGGCGATGGGTGCGGGTTTCAAAATGCTCACGGGAATCCTTATCCACGTGGGGCGATCGCAACAAACAATAGATCCGACGCTTGGTGGGCAAGGGAATCGGGCCAATCGCTGTGGCGTTGGTGCGATTCGCGGTATCCACGATCTTTTCGCAGGAGGTATCGAGGAGGCGGCGGTCAAAGGCTTTGAGGCGGATGCGGATTTTTTGCTGTTGGATAGTAGCCATGTTCAGTTTTCAAGGTTCAGGAAAAGAATAGAATCAGGGGGCAAAAAGAGCAGAAAAGCTGAACTTTTCTGCTCTTTTGCATTATCGTCCGAGATTACTCAAGGATCTTAGACACCACACCAGCGCCGATCGTCCGGCCCCCTTCGCGAATTGCGAAGCGCATCCCTTGTTCAACGGCAACGGCGTTAATCAAGGTCACGGTCATTTTGATGCGATCGCCCGGCATCACCATTTCAGCCTCACTGCCATCATCCGCAGTAAACGCATCAATGGTTCCGGTCACGTCGGTCGTCCGCACATAGAACTGAGGACGATAGCCAGAGAAAAAGGGCGTGTGACGGCCACCTTCTTCTTTCTTGAGCACATACACCTCACCTTCAAACTTGGTGTGGGGCGTAATGCTGCTGGGCTTCGCCAACACCATACCGCGCTCAATATCTTCTTTCTGGATACCCCGGAGCAGAATGCCCACGTTGTCCCCAGCCATCCCTTCATCCAAGGTTTTTTGGAACATTTCCACACCCGTCACCGTGGCGCTGCGGGTTTCGCGAATCCCGATAATTTCAATGGTTTCACCCACTTTCACCTTACCGCGTTCAATCCGACCCGTGGCAACCGTCCCACGACCGGTGATCGAGAAAACATCTTCAATCGCCATCAAGAAAGGCTTATCAATTTCCCGTTCCGGTGAAGGGATATAGCTATCCACTTCATCCATCAACGCCAAAATTTGATCCACCCACTCATCTTCACCCTTGTCGAGTTTGGCGTTTGCTGTCAACGCTTCCACGGCCTTCAGGGCAGACCCGGAAACGATGGGAATATTGTCACCGTCAAAGTCATAGAGGCTGAGCAGTTCGCGAACTTCGAGTTCAACCAACTCGAGCAATTCTTCGTCATCCACCATGTCCTTCTTATTCAAGAACACCACCAAGTTAGGAACCCCCACTTGCTTCGCTAGCAAAATATGCTCACGGGTTTGGGGCATCGGGCCATCGGCAGCGGACACCACCAACACAGCCCCGTCCATTTGAGCCGCCCCGGTGATCATGTTTTTTACATAGTCAGCGTGTCCAGGACAGTCCACGTGGGCGTAGTGACGATTGTCTGTCTCATATTCCACGTGAGCGGTATTGATCGTGATCCCCCGTGCTTTTTCTTCCGGTGCTGCGTCGATATCGGCGTAGTTTCGGGCTTTGGCTTTACCCGTTGCGGCTAGTGCCATCGTGATTGCAGCGGTTAATGTGGTTTTACCGTGGTCAACGTGGCCAATCGTGCCGATGTTAACGTGGTCTTTATTCCGTTCAAATTTTGCGCGTGCCATTGATTAATCGTTCCTTATCTCTAAGTTTGCGTTCCTGAGCTGATTTCACATTTTAGGGCCGATCGTGACCTCTTGTCTGGCCATCCTCGGCCCTAGCCTGTATCCATCATGAAATGGTTCCCCTGTTTTTAGCAATGATGGCTTCAGCCACATGGTTGGGAACCTCACTATAGTGGCTGAACTCCATCGAAAAGATGCCGCGTCCTTGGGTTTTGGAGCGAATATCTGTGGCATAGCCAAACATTTCCGCAAGGGGAACTTTGGCGAGAATTTTGGCAATGCCCGTGTCAGCATTCATCCCCTCAATCTGACCCCGACGAGCGTTGAGGTCACCCATCACATCCCCCAAAAAGTTTTCGGGGGCTTCCACTTCGACCTTCATCATCGGTTCAAGCAGGACGGGCTTGGCGTTGTTAACCGCTGTCCTCATCCCGATTGACCCGGCAATTTTGAAGGCCATTTCCGATGAATCCACGTCGTGATATGAACCATCTACAAGGGTGACTTTGACATCAATGAGGGGATACCCGGCCAAGATACCAGTTTCGCAGGATTCTTTGATTCCTTGCTCCACTGAGGCAATGTATTCACGGGGAATGGTTCCCCCGACAATTTTGGAGACAAATTCAAAGCCTTTGCCTTCTTCGGCGGGTTCGAGGTCGATCACGACGTGACCATACTGACCCTTGCCGCCGCTTTGCCGGATGAATTTGCCTTCTTGGCCACGGGCTGCTTGGCGAATGGTTTCCCGGTAAGCCACTTGGGGTTGACCGACATTCGCTTCCACCTTGTATTCCCGCAACATGCGGTCAACAAGAATTTCCAAGTGCAGCTCACCCATCCCTGCAATCACGGTTTGATTGGTTTCGGGATCAATTCTGACCCGAAAGGTGGGATCTTCATCGGAAAGGGCTTGCAATGCCTTGGAAAGCTTTTCCATGTCCTGCTTCGTCTGGGGTTCGACGGCGACGGAAATGACCGGTTCTGGGATGAAGAGGGATTCCAGAATGATGGGCTGGGCATCGTCACAGAGGGTGTCGCCGGTGATCGTGTCTTTGAGGCCGATCGCTGCCCCAAGATCACCGGCGCGGAGTTCTTCGACTTCGATGCGATCGTTGGATTTGAGGATGATCAGCCGGGAGACTCGTTCTTTTTTGTCTTTGGTGGAGTTGTAGACGTAACTGCCTTTGGCGAGGACTCCGGAGTAGATGCGCAGGAAGGTTAAGCGGCCGAAGGGGTCGGCGGCGACTTTAAAGGCCAGGGCTGCGAGGGGGGTGTTATCGTCAGCGGTGCGATCGCCCTCTGTGCCATCGGGAAGCAGCCCTTTAATCGCAGGGACTTCGGTGGGCGCAGGCAGATAGTCCACAACGGCATCGAGGAGCAGTTGAATGCCTTTATTTTTAAAGGCCGAGCCGCAGAGCATCGGGACAATTGCACCAGTGAGAGTGCCTTGGCGGAGGGCCTGTTGAATTTCGGCTTCGCTGAGGGTTTCGGTTTCGAGATATTTTTCGAGGAGAACCTCGTCAGTTTCGGCGACGGCTTCAAGGAGCTTGCTGCGGTACTCTTGGGCCAGGGTGGCTACTTCGGCGGGAATGTCTACATCTTCGATTTCGGTGCCGAGGTCGTTGGTGTAGAGTTTGGCCCGCATTTTGACCAGATCGACGATGCCACGAAAGTCGTTTTCGCTGCCGATGGGAATTTGAATCGGGATGGCTAGGGCGCGGAGGCGATCGCACACCTGCTCATAGACCTTGAAGAAATTCGCGCCCGTGCGATCCATCTTATTCACAAAGACGATCCGGGGCACATGGTAGCGATCCGCCTGTCGCCAAACGGTTTCCGATTGCGGCTGCACGCCTCCCACGGAACAAAAGACTGCAATCACCCCATCTAAAACCCGCATCGAGCGTTCCACCTCAATGGTGAAATCCACGTGGCCGGGGGTGTCGATAATATTGATGTGATGCTCTTTCCAGTCGGTGCTGATCGCCGCAGCGGTAATGGTAATCCCCCGCTCGCGTTCTTGCTCCATCCAGTCGGTGACGGCGTTGCCATCGTGAACTTCGCCGATCTTATGGACGATCCCAGAATAGAATAGAATGCGCTCGGTCGTGGTGGTTTTGCCCGCATCAATATGCGCGGCAATGCCAATATTACGAACTTTCTCTAGCGGGATAGCTCGTCCCACAATAGACCTCCTGAACGGTTACACCCAGTCAATGGGTGAATGTAACTGAGTACTAACTAAAAAGTAGCCTTAACGCCTGAACGGCGATCGCTACACCGCAATCCGGGAAAGAGGGCGTGAGAAGAATCTCTTTCCCAAACCTGGCGTTAGTAGCGATAGTGGGCAAAGGCTTTGTTGGCCTCCGCCATCCGGTGGGTTTCTTCGCGCTTGCGAATCGCGCCGCCGGTTTCATTGGCAGCATCCATGATTTCATTCGCCAGCTTGCTGGCCATGGTGCGACCGGAACGCGAGCGGGAGTAGGTGGCGAGCCAGCGGAGTGCGAGGGTGATGCCTCGGTTGGGGCGCACTTCCATCGGCACTTGATAGGTCGCACCACCAACCCGGCGTGCTTTCACTTCGACGAGGGGGGTGATATTGCGAATCGCTTGCTCGAACACTTCGAGGGGATCGCTGCCGGTGCGTTCGCTGATGATCGCGAAGGCATCGTAAATCAGCCGATAGGCTAGGGACTCTTTGCCGTGACGCATCAGCCGCCGGGCGGTCATGCTGACGAGACGGCTGTTATGGACGGAATCGGGGGGGACGGGACGTTTTTTAACGACTCTACGACGAGACATAGTGAATTCTGATAGTGCAGGTCTAAAGTATTGCAGGGATGAGCGGGTGGCGCGATCGCCCCATGGGGCAACAACACCGACCCGGAATTAGGCTTTGGGTCGCTTGGTTCCGTATTTGGAACGGCTTTGGCGACGGTCTTTAACCCCCGTTGCATCCAATGTACCGCGCACAATATGGTAGCGAACACCGGGGAGGTCTTTAACCCGTCCACCGCGAATGAGCACAACGGAGTGTTCTTGGAGATTGTGGCCAATACCGGGAATGTAAGCCGTGACTTCAAACCCAGAGGTGAGCCGCACCCGTGCGACTTTGCGCAGCGCCGAGTTCGGTTTCTTCGGCGTGGTGGTGTAAACCCGCGTGCAGACACCGCGCCGCTGTGGACATTCTTTCAGGGCGGGGGACTTGGTTTTCTTTTTCGCAACGGAGCGTTCCGTGCGGATCAGTTGCTGGATGGTTGGCATAGGTTACACGTTCTGCCTCGTGATGGTTCTTGATGTTGACGTGACAGTCTCCCATCATATCCAAATCCGCAAAACTGTGTCAAGCGACTGACGGGATTCCGGGGGCGTTAAATGCCAGATCCAAGGTCAGGGGCGATCGCAAAGGAATGCCCACAGCTACAGGTGCGCACCGCCTGGGGGTTATCAAAGCGAAACCCACCCCCCATCAAGTCTTCCGTATAGTCCAAACATAACCCCGACACCATCGCGACATTCTCCCCCGCTACCGTCATGGCAATGCCTTCACTGACACAGTAATAATCCCCTTGAACCGGCGTAGCCACCAACTCCAACCCATAGACAAAATCCGCACAGCCCCCCGATTGCACCGTGAGCCGTAGCGTACTATTCGCTTGGTTATGGGACATTTGCAGGCGGCGAACTTCCTGGGCAGCCGCTGCGGTCAAGGTAATCATCGGCGGGACTTAGCTCCGTTTGTAATCATCTTGGAAGCGAATAATATCATCTTCGCCGAGATATTCACCATTTTGCACCTCGATAATCACCAGATTAATCACCCCTGGGTTTTCGAGGCGGTGGGGCGTGCATTGGGGCACATAGGTCGATTGATTACTGCCCAAAATCGTCACCTGATCCCCACAGGTCACCTTGGCAGTCCCCGACACCACAATCCAATGCTCACTGCGGTGATGGTGCATTTGCAGGCTCAAGCGATGTCCCGGCTTCACTTCGATCCGCTTAATTTTGTAGCGAGAGCCTTCTTCGAGGACGGTAAATGTTCCCCATGGACGTTGGGGAGAATCATCCCGCGCCGCCGGTGCGGTGGATGGAACGGTCACGTTGGCATCTTGAAGCTGAACCATAACTGCCTCACGAAAAATTAAACTATTGGACGGTTAAAGGGATACGAATCGAGAGTCTTGTGAACAAGCCACATATTTCACTTCACCTTAGCAAATGACTTTTGGGATACTGGGATGATTTTTAAAATCCGGCCCAAACCCTAACAAGTCTTTACGAAACGGGGGGCTTTTTTTCACCCATTGCTCACATTCAGCGTCGCGATCGCACGAGGCCTCATCCGCCTAGGGTTAACCAGCTCCGCCGAGCCAGCAAGGCGGTTAGGGAAGATACACACCAATCCCATTGTGAACCCGTGCCGCACCGGCGGGGGGACGATCCACCAACTGCCCGCCAAGGTAGAGAGATGAGGAACTGCCACCGTCGAGGTTGAGGGCGGCGGTCATGCCCATACGTTGGGCCAGGGCGGCCAATTCGCGCAGGGACGGCCCCCGGCCCCGCTGGCGATTGTGAACCACGGCGAGCATCACCGTGCCCCGTGAGGTGGTTCCGATCAGGCTGCGGGAGGCGGATTGTTGGGCAAAGGCGGTGCTGAATTTTTCGGCTTCGGGGTTCAACACGACGCGCCCGCCTTCGATCAGGAGGGGCCCCGCTCCGACAATATGGGGGTAGTTGCCGAAATCGCTGGGGTTGGTGGTGCTGGCGAGGGTGACGGTGGTTCCTGGGGGGAGTTGATCGCGGGAGATACTGCCAGCCCGGATCACGAGGATGTAACCGTTTTGGGGGAGGGGAAAGGGGGTTTGACCGGCTGTGCCCCCGGCGTAATGTTCGGTGATTTGGTTGTTTTCAACGTAGATGATGATTTCGTTGTTGGTGATCGGGCGATAGCTTTGGCCCCAGTCGAGGGTGTAGCGGGCGATGCCGGCCTGGACGTAGCCGCTGTTGAGGTGGGAGATGAAGAAGCGTTGGCCGGTGTTGGTGGTGAGGGTTTCTTGGAGGGTGAGGCGACCGATTTTGATGGTGCCTTGGTCGTTCCAGCCGATCGCACCTCGATTTAAAATCGGCCCCGAAAACCAACGGCCATCCCGGCGCACGGCTCCGAGGGGTAGGCGGTTGTTACGGTTAAAAAATCCGGCATTAATCGCGGCAAAGGCTCCCCACTGACGGCCGATGTCCACGATCGAACTCGTGCCTTCCATGGTGTAGGGGTTGCTCCAGATCGGGCGGAGGGCAACGCGGGGGTTGTTGGCGGCGAATTCTAAGGAAAAGACGGGAAAGCGATCGCCCCCTAACACCACGTAGCGTTTTTCCCAGCGAATCCCCTGTTCCCAGCGGGTGTCTTCCGGTTGGAAGGTAGCGTGATCGACTTGGGCTAATTGCAGCGGGGGAGAGGAGGCGATCGCCTCAGCAGCAGCGGGTAGGGAACGAGTCCCCAAGCCGAGCAGCAGGAGGGCAACACTGCAACTGATTTGATACCCAATGCCTTTTATGGCATTAACCCGACGATGTTGTGTCTGTTGATCCATCTTGCCAAGGAACGAGTTGCCTATAATAATTGTCAAGCCATCGTTAAGAAACGATGTAATTGCGATCGCTATTGTGCTGACTGGAGACTTACCAGTCCATTCGCAGCCCCATTGTTTTCTGTTATCGATCGTCTTTGGGGTAGACCCCCATTCCATCTAAGTTAATTCGGAGCGGCTTAACCGTCTATCTGGACAGGGCCGGTGATTCAATTGGATTCCCCCCAGTCCCAGAACAATCATCATTATTTTTCACTGTAGTCACCCATGGATCACTCGATGCAGCCGAACTGTAATTTATCTCCCGTTTCTACCACAGATCCCCATCATCCCTATCCCGGTCAACCCTGGCTTGTCAGCGAGCGCGATGCCTGCGGGGTTGGATTTATTGCCAATACCCGCGATGCCGCTGAACATCGCCTGATTGAACAGTCTTTAATTGCGTTGGGGTGTCTTGAACATCGCGGGGGCTGTAGTGCTGACTATGATTCCGGCGACGGATCGGGGGTGATGACGGGGATTCCGTGGGAACTGTTCCAAGCCTGGTTTGAGGAGCACCACATCACCATGCCCGACCCGGAAAAACTCGGTGTGGGGATGCTCTTTTTGCCCTTAGATGATGTGGCGGCCAATAATCGCCGCGCCTTTGTCGAAGCGATCGCCACCTCCGAAGGCCTCACCGTCCTCGGTTGGCGCGTCGTCCCCACCCTCCCCGAAGTCCTCGGTCGCCAAGCCCGTGCCAACCTGCCCCGCATCGAGCAGATCATGGTCACCGGCAAAGACCTCAGCGGCGACGAACTCGATCGCCGCCTCTACGTCGCCCGCAGTCGTGTCGGCAAAGAACTCGCCGATGATTTCTATGTCTGCTCCTGGTCTTGCCGCACCATTGTCTACAAAGGCATGGTACGCGCCGAAGTCCTCGGCCAGTTCTACCAAGATTTGGTCAACCCCCTCTATAAAAGTAAATTCGCCGTTTACCATCGCCGCTTCAGCACCAACACGATGCCCAAATGGCTCCTGGCCCAACCGATGCGCATCCTCGGTCACAACGGCGAAATCAACACTCTCCTCGGCAACATCAACTGGATGAGCACCCGCGAAAGCAGCCTCGAATCCGCAGGCTGGCATCACGAAGACCTCGCCGGACTCACCCCGATCGTCAACCCCGCCAACAGTGATTCCTCCAACCTGGACAGTGTGATGGAATTACTCGTGCGCACGGGCCGCACCCCCTTTGAAGCGGCGATGATCCTCGTGCCCGAAGCCTATAAAAATCAACCGGAACTCGAAGCCTATCCCGAAATCACCGACTTTTATAACTACTACAGCAGCATCCAAGAACCCTGGGACGGCCCCGCGCTCTTGGTGTTCAGTGATGGTAAAACCGTCGGCGCAACCCTCGATCGCAACGGTCTGCGCCCCGCCCGTTACAGCATCACCAAAGATAGCTATATTGTTGTCGCCTCCGAGGCCGGGGTTGTCGATTTACCCGACGCGGATATCGTCGAAAAAGGTCGCCTTGGCCCCGGTCAGATGATCGCGGTGGATCTCGAAACCCACGAAATTCTCCACAACTGGGATATTAAACAGCGGATCGCCCACCTCCACCCCTACGGCCAATGGATGCAAAAGCACCGCACCGAAATCCCCCATACGGGCTTCGGCGCTGAATCCACGGTGGCAGGGCCGGATCTGCTCCAACACCAGACCGCTTTTGGGTATACCGCCGAGGATGTGGACATGGTGGTGATCTCCATGGCCCAACAGGGGAAAGAACCCACCTTTTGTATGGGGGATGATATTCCTTTGGCGGCCCTGTCGAGTAAGCCGCGCTTGCTCTATGACTATTTCAAACAACGCTTTGCCCAGGTGACCAACCCGCCGATTGATCCCCTGCGGGAAAGTTTGGTGATGTCCTTAAATATGTTTTTGGGGGAACGGGGGAATCTGCTCGAAACGGAGCCGAAAGATAATGTGGTGCTCAAAATCGAAAGCCCTGTGCTCAATGATGGGGAATTAAATGCGATTCGGGCGGCGGAATTGTCCGTGACGGAACTGTCAACGCTCTACACCATTACGGATGGCCCCGATGGTTTGAAAGGAGCCGTCCAGCAGCTTTGCCACGGGGCAGAAGCAGCGGTGCGCGAGGGTTGCGAGATTTTGATTTTGAGCGATCGCAGTTCTAGCGATCGCGCAGCCACCCATCGCAGTTCCACCCCTCTCACCCTTGGCCCCACTACCACCTACATCCCGCCCCTCCTGGCCGTGGGAGCCGTCCATCAACACCTGATCCACACCGGCCAGCGCTTGAAAGTCTCGCTGATCGTCGATACGGCCCAATGTTGGAGCACGCACCATTTCGCCTGCTTGGTGGGCTTTGGTGCGTCGGCGGCTTGTCCCTATCTCGCCTTGGAAACGGTGCGCAGTTGGTGGCATGACCCCAAAACCCAGACCATGATGGAAAAGGGTAAACTGGCAGCGATCGATCTAGAAACGGCCCAACAGAATTACCGCAAATCCTTAGAGGCTGGGATTCTCAAGATCCTCTCGAAAATGGGAATCTCGCTGTTGGCTTCCTATCATGGGGCGCAGATTTTCGAGGCAATCGGCTTAGGGGCGGAAGTGATTGATCTGGCCTTCACGGGGACGACCTCACGACTGGGGGGTATGAACCTAACGGACTTGGCCCAAGAAGCGATCGCTTTCCATAGCCGCGCCTTCCCGGAATTGCAGGGTAAAAAGCTGGAAAATTACGGGTTTGTCAACTTCAAGCCGGGCGGTGAATATCACATGAACTCGCCCCAAATGGCGAAAGCGTTGCATAGTGCCGTGCGGAGTTTTAACACCATGGCCGCTGAGGGCAACGGGGCCCAAGGGTTGATCAACCACAGCTACGACCACTACACCACCTACATGCAGCAACTCGAAGAGCGGCCCGTCACGGCCCTGCGCGACTTGCTGGACTTCCACAGCGATCGCCCCGCCCTTGGCATCGAGGCGGTGGAGTCGATTGAATCCATCGTCACCCGCTTCTGTACCGGGGCAATGTCCCTCGGTTCGCTGTCCCGCGAGGCCCATGAAACCCTCGCGATCGCCATGAACCGCATCGGCGGTAAATCCAACTCCGGGGAAGGGGGCGAAGACCCGCTGCGGTTCATCACCATTGATGATGTGGATGCAGCGGGGAACTCCGAGGCCTTCAGCCATTTAAAAGGGTTGAAAAAGGGCGATCGCGCCAACTCCGCGATTAAACAAATCGCGTCGGGTCGCTTCGGGGTCACGCCGGAATATTTGATGAGCGGCGATCAGTTGGAAATCAAAGTGGCCCAAGGGGCGAAACCTGGTGAAGGCGGTCAACTGCCCGGCCCGAAGGTGAGTGAATATATTGCCATGCTGCGGCGCTCGAAACCCGGCGTGCCCTTAATTTCACCGCCGCCCCACCATGACATCTACTCGATCGAAGACCTCGCCCAATTAATTTTCGACCTCCACCAAATCCACCCCACCGCCAAGGTATCCGTGAAATTGGTGGCAGAAATCGGCATCGGCACGATCGCCGCTGGGGTCGCCAAAGCTAACGCCGATGTGATCCAAATTTCCGGCCACGACGGCGGCACGGGCGCATCGCCCCTCAGTTCGATCAAGCACGCGGGTGCGCCGTGGGAATTGGGTCTCACGGAAGTGCATCGCTCGTTGATGGAAAATCAACTGCGCGATCGCGTCCTGTTGCGCGTCGATGGCGGCATTAAAACCGGGTTTGATGTGGTGGTGGCTGCGCTGATGGGGGCCGAAGAATACGGCTTCGGTTCCGTGGCGATGATCGCCGAAGGCTGCATCATGGCGCGGGTTTGCCACACGAACCAATGCCCCGTTGGGGTCGCCACCCAACAGGAACGCCTCCGCAAACGCTTCCCCGGCACACCGGACAATGTGGTGAATTTCTTCTACTTCATCGCCGCTGAAGTGCAGCAAATTCTCGCCCGCTTAGGTTATACGAGCCTGGAGGAATTGATCGGGCGATCGGATCTGCTGGTACAACGGACGGCGGCCACTTCCCCGAAAACCGCCGGGTTAACCATGGCCTGCCTCACCCTGCCGCCCGTGTCCCAAAATCGCGATTGGCTCAAGCATGATGATGTCCATAGCAATGGTGATGTGTTAGAGGATCAACTCTTGGCCGATCCAGCGGTACAGGATGCGATCGCCAATCATGGAACCGTGGAAAAATCCGTTGCGATCGTCAACACCGATCGCACCGTCGGCGCTCGCATCGCCGGGCAACTGGCGAAACGGTACGGCAATGATGGCTTCAAGGGTCAGATTAATCTCACCTTGACCGGATCGGCGGGCCAAAGTTTCGGCGCGTTCAACCTCCCCGGCATGACCCTACGGCTGATCGGTGAAGCCAACGACTATGTCGGCAAAGGCATGAACGGCGGCGAAATCGTAATCACGCCCCCCGCTGCGGCCACCTACGACCCCGCCCAAAACGCGATCATTGGCAATACCTGCCTCTACGGTGCAACGGGCGGCACGGTCTACGTCAACGGTCGCGCCGGGGAACGGTTCGCAGTGCGCAACTCCAAAGGCCAAGCCGTGATCGAAGGCGCGGGGGATCACTGTTGCGAATACATGACCGGTGGTGTCCTCGTCGTCTTGGGGTCTGTGGGTCGGAATGTGGGCGCGGGGATGACCGGCGGCTTGGGCTATTTCCTCGATGAAGCGGGCACGTTTGCCGCCAAAGTGAATCCGGAAATTGTCACCATCCAACGAGTCAGCACCGCCGCCGGCGCAGCCCAACTCAAGGCCATGATCACCGCCCACGCGGAACGGACGAACAGCCCGAAAGCGAAGCAGATCCTCGCCGATTGGGCCACCTATCTACCGCAATTCTGGCAAGTGGTTCCCCCGTCGGAAGCCGATAGCCCGGAAGCCTCGGCAACGGCAACGCCGGATCTGGCCTCGGTGTAAGGGTTTAAGCCCTCATCCTCTCGTGTCCTCTCGTGTCATGGCTCTGCCATGACGCGCTGCTGGGGCGGCTCTGCCGCACGTTAACGCTAGACAGGCGGCGGAGCCGCTCCATGGGCATGACCCGGCGGAGCTAGGCCACGAGGATTGTTGCGATCGCCCACCCCTGGGGGGCTATGGTGGAAAGAGAACACGATGCTGTCGTCTGTTCTCTTTCCTCTTGTTTTGAACGCTCATGAATCCTGAACTTGCCCGGCTTCGAGCCACTCAATCCGCTGCTATGACGTGTTGAACCTGCCCAATGGTGAATCGATGCGGTTGAAAGTGCGATCGCTCGTTGGCCTGATTCCCCTTTTTGCCGTCACCACCCTCGAACCCGAACTCCTCGATCAACTCCCCAACTTCAAAGCCCGCTTAGAATGGTTCATTCACCATCGCCCCACCCTGAAGCGCAACGTCGCCTGCATGGAAAGCAACGGCCAAGGGGCGCGGCGAATGTTGGCGCTCTGTTATGTGACCCGCGATCGCCTCGAACCCACCGACAAACTGCGCCGCATCCTCCACAAACTCCTCGACGAAACCGAATTCCTCAGCGACTACGGCATTCGCGCCCTCTCCCGCCATCACCACGCACACCCCTACCTTTTCAGCGTCGATGGCCAGGAGCACCGTGTCGATTACGAACCCGCCGAATCCAGCAGCGGCCTGTTCGGGGGGAATTCCAACTGGCGCGGCCCGGTGTGGATGCCCGTTAACTATCTCCTGATCGAGTCCCTGCAACAGTTCCACCACTACCTCGGCGATGAGTTCAAAGTCGAATGTCCCACCGGTTCGGGGCGCTGGCTCAATTTATGGGACGTGGCAACGGAACTATCCCAGCATCTGATCAAACTCTTCCGCAACGATGCCACCGGCCACCGCGCCATCTACGGCGGTACGAAAAAATTCCAAACCGATCCCCATTGGCATAACCTCATTCTCTTTTTTGAATATTTCCATGGTGATAATGGTGCCGGAATTGGGGCCAGTCATCAAACGGGGTGGACTGGCCTAATCGCCAAATTAATCCAACAAACCGGCGAATATAGCTAAAGCAAAATTCACCACGCTTCTCGATTCAATGGGCTACTGCTTATACATAACTTGCAAATACTGACCTAAGCTGCGATTGATCCCCCTAAATCCCCCTTAAAAAGGGGGACTTTGAGCGGCTCCCCCCTTTTTAAGGGGGACTTTGAGCGGCTCCCCCCTTTTTAAGGGGGGCTGGGGGGGATCACGAGAGTTTTGGAACTTGAAATCAATTTATGGGTAAGCAGTAGCAATTCAATGGGGTAGGCGCGGCGCGATGAATTGCAGAATTGTTGCGGCGCGTTGGGCCCAGGTGTGGGCTTGGACATCCTGCCAGGCTTGGGCGGCGATCGCGTCCCCAGCGACAGGATCAGCCAACAAATTCCGGATCGCATCGGCCATGGCATCGGGGTCATCGGGGGGAATCAGGCGGCCATTGTGGCGATCGCGCAACACCGTGGCAATATTGGGCAAATCTGAGGCAATAATGGGGCGTTGCGCTGCCATGTATTCAAAGAGTTTCAGGGGGGAGGTGGTGCTGGCCAGTTTCCACTGTTGGCTTGTGGGCAAGAGGAGGCAATCCGCCGCAAACAGATAGGGGGGGAGTTCCGCTTGGGTCTTGTAGCCGGTGAGATGGAGGTTGTGCAGACCAAGGGCATCGGCTTGCGATCGCACTCGATCCACCTCCTTCCGTTGGCCCCCCACGAGGATAAATTGACAATCCGGCAACTGGGTTGCAGCCTGCAAAATCGTCGGAATGCCTTTGTAAGCGTAGAGGTTGCCGGCGTAGAGGGCGATGGGTTGATCCGTTGCGAGGTTGAGAGCTTGGCGGGCGGTGGGTTTGGCTTGGGCGGGCTGAAATGGGGCAAGATCCACAGCACTGGGGGCGATGCAAATTTTATCGGGGTCGCAACCTTGCTGGATGTATTGCGATCGCAACTCCTCGGCCAGGGTGACGATGGTGATTAGGTTGGGATGCTGGAGCCATTCATGGGCGAGGATTTTCGGCGTGATCGGTTCGTGAAATTCGAGGACAACGGGCAACCCTGCCGCTAGCAAGGGCGCAACGAGATAGGGCGTGCGGGTATAGACCGCCGTGGGCTGTTGACGGCGACAATAGGCGATCGCCCAGCGGAGATATTTACGCGGTGAATAGGAACCTTCGGGGAACGGGAACGGCGTGCGCCAGGTGAGCGACGGAATCCGCGTCACGGTAAACGGCACTCGTACCCCATACCACTGGTTAAACCGGGCGGTGAACTCTCGCTCTAGGCCGAGGCGCGATCGCAAATTGCCGCTGACAATCAATTCAAACCGCTCCACCACGGGCGCAAAGGCCTGGGCCATCTTCACCGCTTGGATTTCGTTCGCCACGGGGGAGGGCATCGTGCCCGCTGATAAATAAAACAGGGATGCGATCGTCATTGCTCCGTCTTGACCAAACTCTTTACTATCTATTTCGCCCCACCACAGCCCCAATCCTGCCCGATTCCCCACCGGACTACGACTCGATCCAATCCGGGTCGGGGTCGTGGAAGGTGTGCAATTCGTTGAGGGGAGTCCAACCGGCGGCCCAACTGCGATCGTCCTTGAGTTGGCGGGCATTAATCCAAAACCGCACCGTAGGATCGCAGGAGGACACCAGTTCAGCAAAGACCCATTTTCCTTCGGTTTTGCGGTTCTGGACTTGGAAATGTCGCCAGCCAAAGGTTTTCTGTTTGGCCGTCCATTTGGAGCCTAAAAGATGAGGAAATTTTTGTTTTTTGGCCATACTGTCCGATCAGAAATCGCCTTGATTGTAAACAGAATCACTCTCGCTTTGGAAAATTTTTCCAACAAAATCACACCGCAATGACCCAGAGGGGGAGAGGATTTGATACATTCGGCACACAGCCCCTTGGGGGGTTAGCTGTGACTGGAACTAAGACTATGACACATGATTATGTCCTCGCGATTGATTTAGGGACGACGGGGAATCGGGCGATTTTGTTTAATCATGAGGGGGCGATCGCAGGCCAAACCTATAAAGAATTCACTCAACATTACCCCCAACCGGGCTGGTTAGAACATGATGCCGAAGAGATCTGGCGCGATACCCAAATTTTGATGAAGCGGGTTTTGGCGGAACAGGATGTTTCGGCCTCCCAGATCGCCGCGATTGGGCTGACGGTGCAGCGGGAAACCTGTTTGCTGTGGGATCAGACGACGGGAAAACCCCTGCATCGGGCGATCGTCTGGCAAGATCGCCGCACGACCTCCCATTGTCAACAATTAAAAGCATCGGGGCAAGCGAGTTTAATTGAAGAGCGCACGGGCCTCGTGGTGGATGCCTATTTTTCGGCCACGAAGCTGGCGTGGCTGCACCATTGGGTGCAGGACAATCGCCCCGATGTGAAGCCGGAAAATATTCTTGCGGGGACGATTGACAGTTGGATTTTGTGGAATTTGACCGGCCATAAAGTCCACGCGACGGATCACAGCAACGCGAGCCGCACGATGTTGATGAATTTGGCGCGGGGGGAATGGGATACGGATTTGCTGGCGCTGTTTGATGTTGCACCCCACTGGATGCCGACGATTCAGCCGAGTATGGGAGAGTTTGGGAACAGTGATCCGGCGTTGTTGGGGGCAGCGGTTCCCATCGCGGCGATTTTTGGGGATCAGCAGGCGGCGCTGTTTGCCCATGGGTGCAATACGCCGGGGTTGTTGAAATGCACCTATGGAACGGGGTGTTTTTTGGTGGCGCAGATGGGGACGGAGTTGGCGCGATCGCGCCATCAACTCCTGTCTACGGTGGCTTGGACAACAGCCGCGCAAACCAACTACGCCTTTGAAGGGGCGATGTTCACCGCTGGGGCCTGTATTCAATGGCTACGGGACGGGTTGAAACTGATCAAGTCCGCTAAGGAAACAGATGCGATCGTGCGGTCTGTGCCGAATACGGATGGGGTGTTTTTTGTGCCGGCCTTGAGTGGTTTGGGTGCGCCCCATTGGGATATGAATGCGCGGGCCTCGTTCCAAGGGATTACGGGCGGGGTACAGCAGGCCCACATGGTGCGGGCGGTGCTAGAGGCGATCGCCTACCAAGTGAAAGAAGTGGTCGATGCGATGAACAAAGACGCGAACGAACCCATTTCCCAACTAAAAGTAGACGGCGGCGCGTCCCAAAATGATTGGTTAATGCAGTTCCAAGCGGATGTCCTCGGTATCCCCGTCGAGCGACCGGTCATCCTCGATGCAACGGCTCAAGGGGCGGCCTTTGGGGCCGGTTTGGCGGTGGGGTTTTGGGATGATTACGACGAACTCCTCAGTAAACGGCAAGTGGATCGAGTGTTTGAACCGGGCGAGGGTCAAGCCGAAGCCCAGGCCAATTTTGCCCAATGGCAAAAGGCCGTGAGTCGGGCGAAAAACTGGATCGAAAACTAAAACAGATGGGGGCGCAACCTGATCCCAAGCTGTACCCCCATCGGCTCCGGTTGTCGCTGGATCGTGCTACTGGTGTTAATCTGTTGGCGCAAAAATCCTCCTATTGACACTCCCACCGTTAAATCAAAGATTATAACGGGGGATTCTTGCTTCATTGGGTTTGTCTAGTCTCAAGTCATCTCTGTCTTGAAACCCCGTCCAGATTCCCCTCCACAAGCGTCTGTTTAACGTCCACTGAATGTCC
>NZ_JAQMTY010000159.1 GCF_028330765.1 Spirulina subsalsa CS-330
AATTAAGACATGAATTGATGAATATTATAGTTGATCATCAAAGCCAATGAGGTGGCAATCAAGCCATAATTAGTATAAATTGTTTATTTTTATTATCTTGATCTCGAAAGATCGCATTTCACTACATATTTACCACTACCCCAACTGCGCGAAAGGGCTCAGAAACTCCTCAATGATGTGCCGTCTGAGTTGCTACCTGATGTCATCAAAAGCCTAGAGTCGTTTTGTAACTACACCGAATCACCCCAGCCCAATGCCGACGAATGAGACATGATCAAAACGGTCAATCGCCGTTTTTCACGTCCAGAGCAAGCACGGATTGATGAGCTAAGAGGCAAGAATGAACGGGGTGAACTGACAGAAATTGAACATCAAGAACTATTAGTGTATGTTGAACGGGCTGAAGAGATGGACGTTATTCGACTTGAAGCGATGATGAAGTTGGCAGAACTGCGGGCCGTGACCCTAGAAAACATTATGGTGGAGTTTCCCGCAAATCTTGACCAGAACAATGACGCAGCGTAAGCGACTGTCACGTTCTATCCGTAAATTAATCGCTCTACTCCCTCCGTTGAAGCGTCATCTACGTTTCTCAGTCACTCTACCCAGCTTACGAAATATCAAGGGTTTCAGCCGAATATTGCCATGTTTGTAGATGCTGATCAAGTTGTTTACATTTCTTGATATAGAAAGGTACATATTGTTGAAGTTTTTCAAAGGTTATCTAAAGTCAGTTAATCCGACCATTATAATTAGTTCGTGATTACTATTCCTTTGTCCACGTTATAGAGCTTATCTCTACCGATTTTGTCTAATGCTTAGGTCGGATTAAGGGAAGACTCGATCAGTCCAAAGATACGACTCACTTGTTTTGTTTCTACTGTAATTCTCTTAATTGTTGTATGGAGATTGTCTTGACATGAGTAGCAATGTATATCAGTTATTCCAGGAAATTGAAACTAAGGGTCATATTCTATCAAACTGCTGGCAGAGTTTTTATGATGAAATTATCCAGCATTTACCAGCAAGCTACCATCCTGAGATGGAGGAGCTTTCCACAAAGTTAGAGAGTGCGTTAGCACAGCTTATTGACGACCTCCATAATCCGACTTTGACGCTGGCAACGACGGGAACGACCAGCAGCGGCAAAAGTACGTTAGTTAATTTTTTGTGTGGGGCGGAGATTGTCCCTGTGGCAACCAGTGAGATGAGTGCTGGGGTAGTTACCATTGAGTACAGTCAGGATAAAGCGTTAACTATTTCTAAAACAGAGGGCGCTACCTGGGAATGTGGATATTGGGCACAGATTAGCGATCAAGAAATCTATCAGCGGTTAGAAGATGCGATGCTCTCTTACATCAATAACCGTGAATCTTCTCCCAATGTAGCCTGTCCTAATGCGCTGATTCGATATCCTTTCCGCTTTGTGAGGGATTTGGGTTTAGAGTTGCCACACGGAACGAAGGTTAAGGTTCTGGACTTGCCGGGTTTAGCCCATGTGGGAGATGAAGGTAATGCAGAAGTTATTCGCCAATGTCGTGAAGCACTCTGTTTGGTAACGTATAACAGTGCTGAGACGGATAAAAATAAAACGATTAACCTACTTCAAGAGGTTGTGCAGCAAGTTAAGGCTTTGCGGGGTTCACCAGAAAGGATGTTGTTTATTCTTAATCGAATTGATGTATTCAGATCCGATAGAAGTTGGCCATCAAGTGAAGAACGCTTTGTTGAAAAAACTGTTAAGAGTATTAAGGATGAGCTTACCGAGCAGCTTCAAGAATATAAAAGTGCTATTGAAAGTTTAAAAATCACAAAATTGAGTAGTTGGGCTGCCCTTTTATCAATTCAGATCAAGGATAAAGATACGGTTGCTAGTGTGGCAGCATCCAGAAAAATAGATATAAATTTTAATTCTTTAATTGAAGAAGTATTACAAGATTTGCCAAGAAAACATGAAAGTTGGTCAGATCATGATCGCAGCCGTGTAGCAGAGTCTTTGCAAGAAAGATCTTATGCCAAAAATTTTGAAAAAGTTTTGAAGGAACACATTAATAATAATTTTCCTCAACTAGTTATTCCTCAAATCATCGAGCGATTCTATGTACAAGCAGGAAATTCAATGGTGGAATGGTCTGTCCAAACCACAAATGCAATCTTGAATAGTTCGCAAGCAAAATATGATCTTGAGTGCGAAAAAATATCTGATGTCCGAAACTCGTTAAGAGAATTTCTTGATCAAAGTGATCGGCAACTAAGATCTCCGTTTGAAAAAATCAGTGAAATTATTAGTACAAAAAAAAACGAAGATCTTATTCTTGCTCTAGAAAGCATTATAAAATCAGAACTACAAGAGGTTGAGCCTTACAGCTTGATCAAAGATAGTTTATATCCTATTTATGGTTGGCGGCGAGATATTGGACAAGGGATTAATCAAGTGCTAGAAGCAGTCGCCAATTCCTTAACCAAGGGAAGAGTGAATTTGGATGGCGTAGTATTTCATAAAGCTAAACCTCAAAGTATCCAGCAATTAAGTAATTTCTTAGAGATGCTCATTGATTTAGGCTATACCGGAAAGGTTGCTAAAGAAGGACAAAAACGTATAGCAAAGACGGGAAGCGAAAAAAAAGAGCTTGAGTCACTGAATAAAAAGTTAAATGCTCTAGCACTACAGTTGAGCATTGTAATGGGAGAAATTTTAAGTGCAATTTGTAATGAGTCAGGAGATCGAATTTATGATTCCATCCATGAACTATTCAAGTTTCATTTAGGACTTCTCGAAAAAGGCTCAAGTGAAATTGCCCCTTCCTTGAGTATTAAATTCCCGGAATCCCAGTTAAGTAAGATAGATCAGTGTCCTCAATTTACTATTGAAATGAAAGCTGGTTTTGCAACAGAGCAAGGTACTTGGCAAGAAGAAATAGAAACAAAATATAAAGTTAGACCTTTTTATTTTTTGTTTCTATTGGAGCAAACAAAAACCAAAAAAGAATACAAGGAAAGAACGAGTTTGAATGCTGATATTCCCAAGGTCGAGATACTCTTAGAAGGTTGGGTTTCTCAAGCCCAAGCGGCGGAAGCTAAGATTGCCAGTGAAATATTAGATTGGTTCATTGCACAAATCAACTTTCTGAAGAAAAATGTTAGTGTTGTTCAAGATGAAGTGGTTGATCGCTATCAATCTAGGCTTGATCAAGCTAACCAAAACATTGCTATTAATTATGAGAAGCAAAAAAATATCTGGGAGCCAATTCACCACAAAGCATTAAATCTTGAGAAAAAATTTTCAACATTAAGATCAATGTAAGGAGAATTAAATTGTGATAAATAAGCTACATAATACGCACAAAGAAGTATTAAGTTTTTTGATGCAAGATACAAAAATAATTAATGTCAAGCAAGGTTTTTTTTATCATGTAATACTTGAACTTTTTGAAGAAGATTCGACATTTTCAGAAAGTAAAATTGAAGTTAAAACAGGATATGTGTGTGAGCATGCTGGCATTGAAAAAGATACATCAATTAATCAAGACTATAAGAAAGCACTAGAGATCATCGAAAGTGATGAAGAGTCTTTAGCAAATGAAGAACCTTTAGCAAAAAAGCTATTTAAAAAACTAAAAACTCAGGTACATGAAAACATCCAAGGTAAAATACCGGGGGATAATGATTCAATACAAGAGCAAGAAAAAATGAAGTTAATTATTATTGTTGCCTGCACTTTAGTAGGACTCTATTTTTGTCTCTACTACATTCAAAAAAAGAAAAGAAGATCTTTTGAGCCACATGGTTTTCAGCCTTCAGTAGTTACACCTACTCAAATATTCCGTCCGATATCTGTTAAGTTATATCTTATTGTTCCTGCACATGAAACTATACGATTTTCTTCTGGGACAAAAATTGAGGCCGCTAAATTAAAGCAACTGATTGATGCTTCTTCATATTTTTTTTGCAACACAATCATTGATAACAATAAGTTATCACTAGAAACTCCTAGCGGGCCAATTGCTGAAAACAGCTATAGGGAGATGTATATCAAAATTGATATTACCGATGGAAAAGACATGATTGGTGCAAAAACTAGATACTCTCTAAAAGAAAATCTGAAAGATACCGCTCGATGTATCATTGAAGAAATTGCTTATCTCAAAAGTTTGTCCGGATTAGAAAATTTTGTTCGTGTTTAGGATTGAATATTATGGACTGGAAAGCTGCTTCTGCTTATTATGAATCTCGCCTGAGCGACATCTTGAATGTTGAGCGATACGCCATGAGCCTCGCTGAACTGCCGCAAGCAGAGATTCCAGAACCCCTCAAGAAAATCCTTGAACAAGAAGTTATTCCCACTCGTCGCCAACTTGAACGGTTGAAAAAACGGGAATTTCGGATCGCCGTTGTTGGACTCGAAAAAGCTGGGAAAAGCACCTTTCTAAATGCGTGGCTAGACTGTGATCTACTCCCAGCAAAACCCGCACGATGCACCTTTACAACCACACAAATTTACTCAGTCGTTAATGATAGTGAACAACGCCTAGAAGTTCAGGTAAAAACAGAAGAACAGTTTAATCACCTACAATCAGAACTCAAAACCGCAAATGCTCAGGAGGACTTGAACACAATCCACCAAAATCAACAAACACTCAATGAAGTAAGACAGAATGGACATTTAAATTTTCCTTTTACCCGTCTTGAAGATATTAAAAACCACCTGAATAAATATGTCGCTGATGAACGATATGCTCACGCCGTCTTAGAAGCAAGACTCTACACCAATAAACTGGCCCAAGCCGAAGGTATTGTTTTTTATGATGTGCCAGGCTTAGACTCTGGTTTAGCCAAGCACGTTGATGAAGCGCAACAAATGCTCTCAGACTGTGATGCAGTTATCCTGGTTCAACGCTTTACCAGTTTGAGAGAGAAAGAATTATCGATCATTAAATTTACAGAACAAGGTGATAAAAACGTTACAGTAGCCGACAAATTGTTTGTCTTCCTAAGTCGGATTGATGCTTTAGCCTCACCCGAAGCACTTCAACAACACCTCACAGAAGCTGCTGAAGATTGGTCAAAAAGAGCAAGCTTACCCAAAGAGCGAATTATTTCCGGTTCAGCCGGAGCTTATCTGATCTTAAATGGTCTTGCAGAACATCAAACTCAACTAGAAATCGGCAATGTTGATGTTATCGAGTCCCAATTAAAACGATTAATGCAAATAGAAGACCCTCAGGCATTAATTGAGCAAGGCACAGGCATTCCAACGATCAAAAGTAAAATCTTTCAATATATCAATACCGAACGTGTTGATGTATTAAGAAAAAGATGTGAAGCTTTTATCTCCACAATCCTTGATACGGCGGGCGAGATTTACGATCTCACCCGAAAAAAATACCCTGAAAATCCTGAAGAAGCCAAGCGAACTGAAGAAGAACGGCGGAGAGTTTTATTTTCAGAATGGTGGGATGCTAAATGGGAGCAAATCAAAGCAGATCTTCAACAATTTTATGATACTTCTGTCGCGGCAACAAATCAGTCATCAACAAAGCCTGCTAGTGTAGAGAAATTTCGAGAGCGTTATGCTCAAGTTGTAGAGCAAGCAATTCAAGATCTTCACGCTGAAGCATTACACAAGCGAGATATTATTTTTGCGGCAAACTCTAATCCAGTCTTTGATCGCACCAATGCAAATTTCAGATGGCGGGAGAGCTTGTATATTGATGTCATTAAAACATTAGATCTAATCTCTCACCAGCTTGCTACCGAGTTACAAGAACAAGCATTTTTGATTATTGACTACATGACTGATTTGCTATGGGGTAGTCCCTTGGTAAGAGATCGACTAATTTCAGATAAAAAAGTTTATTTTAGTCTTTTGGAAAATAGCCTCAGAGTACTTTTCTTGCGGTTTACTCGTCCTGTTGCAGAGGCTTTAATTCGCGGGCCGTTGGGTAGTGATACAAGACAAGAAATTTTCCAAAACTTAGGTGTTGATATTGAAATTGTTGACAACTACTACTCTGGAGATGAACCAGCTTATCAAAGACTTAAAAATTATGCAAAGTATGGAGTAGATCTCCTGGTTAACTCTGAAACTCGCAAAAGAGTTTTAGGGAGTCCGACAGTTTCTGAAGATTTATCCGTAAAAATGCCAAATCAAGATGCAACTCCTCAGGAAATAGTGAGTTTTGAGGTTGAGAGCGATATTATGGCTTTTGCAGAATATTTAAGGCGGGCTATTTTTGACGCGGCTGGCTTTGAGTCCTACTGTACACAAGAGTTTAAATCTTTAGTGGATCGTTTTCGGGATCAAAAAGGAACTTGGAGCGGTGCAGTGCAAAATGAATGGTATCGCGGGAATGCAAGCCTTTTATCCGATCTACCGAGCAACTTACAACCACAAGAAATGAACTTAGAAGTAAGTGAAAGGTTACGTCAGCTAGGTAGTGCGTTACGAGACTTTAAAAATTGGAGTGAAAGTAGCACATCAAGCTAATAAAACATTTAAACTTCCCCAGGGAATCGAGTGGCCGGTTAGAGAATTCACTGTGTACTGAGCTTCCGCACTATTTTGTCACGTTATCAAGGGCACGATCGCCCCAAACTCATCCTTCTTAACCCTGCAAATATGTCCCCATGACTGACCCTAATGCGCCGCTGCGTAGTGTTCATACGAGTAACTTTCCTGACTTGCTGAATCAGTTGGGGGTTTCCTTGGTGGTGTCTACCTATCAGGCGGGGAAAGTGATTGTGATGCGGGCCGATGGGAATACGATTAATACTCATTTTCGGGTGTTTCCCAAACCCATGGGGTTAACAGCGGATCATGAACGGATGGCGATCGGGTCAACGTTGCAGATTTTTGAACTGCGGAATGTGCCCGCCGTTGCGGCGAAAATTGATCCGCCGGATAAACATGATGCTTGTTATCTGCCTCGCAAAACCCACATCACGGGGGATATTGATATTCATGAAATGGCCTATGCGGGGTCGGAATTGTGGTTTGTGAATACGCGATTTTCCTGCCTTTGTACCCTCGAAGATCCCACCTGTTCCTTTGTGCCGCGTTGGCGACCGCCGTTTATTTCGGCCTATGATTTGAGCGATCGCTGTCACCTCAACGGCCTCGCCGTCGTTGATGATCAACCCCGCTACATCACCGCCCTCGGAGCCACCGATACCCCTGCCGGATGGCGCAAAAACAAAGCCAGTGGCGGCATTTTGATGGATGTGCCCAGTAATGAATTTGTCACCCAAGGGCTATCGATGCCCCACTCGCCCCGCTGGTATGACGGCAAACTCTGGGTCTTGGAATCCGGGAAAGGCTCCCTCGCTCAGGTTGATCCAGCAACGGGAGCGGTGGAGACGGTGACGGTGATGCCGGGGTTTACGCGGGGCTTGGATTTTTGGCATCGGGTGGCGTTTGTGGGGCTGTCTCAGGTGCGGGAAACGGCGGTGTTTAGTGGGTTGCCGATTACGGAGCAGGGCGATCGCAATTGTGGCGTGTGGGCGGTGCATCTCGACACGGGGCAGATTCTCGCCTTTTTGCGGTTTGAGGCGGCGGTACAGGAAATTTTTTCGGTGCAGGTGTTGCCGGGGATTCGCTTCCCGGAGTTGATTGATTGGGATGAAACCTTGTTGGGGTCGTCCTATGTGTTGCCCGATGCGGCGGTGCAGGAGGTGGCGCAAGGCCCCTTGGAGTTTGACCACGATGAGCAGGCGGACTTTCTCTTTCGGTCGGGTAACGATCGCTACACCCAAGGCAACTTCACCGAAGCGATGCAGAATTATCAGCAGTGCCTCGAACTGAAACCGGATTTTCCCCTCGCTCGCTATAACCTGGGGGTGATCTATCGGCAGATGGAACGCTGGGAGGAGGCGGAAACGGAGTTTAAACAGGTGGTGGCCACCGATCCGAAGAATGCGGCGGTGTATAACAATTTGGGGATTGTGGCACAGCATCAAGGCCGCTATCAGGATGCGGTGCGGGATTATGAACGAGCGATCGCCCTCCAACCCGACTTTGCGACGGCCCATTTTAACTACGGCATGTTGCTGCTCAGTTTAGGCGACCTGAAGCGCGGCTTCGCTGCATCGGAATGGCGGTGGCAAACGGAGGAATTCACCCCCTTTGATTGCCCTCATCCCCGCTGGCAAGGCGAAGACATTACCGGTAAAACCCTCCTCATTCACACCGAACAGGGCGCAGGCGACGCGATCCAGTTTTGTCGCTTTATTCCCCTCGCGGCGGCACGGTGTGCCCAAATTCTCCTCGTCTGTATGCCGGAACTGATGCCCCTGTTGCGTACCGTGCCGGGGATCACGAAGCTACTCCCCCCCGGTCAATTGTCCCTGAGTGATTTCCACACCTTTGTGCCGCTGATGAGCTTGCCCTACTGTCTCGGCACGACCCTAGCAACGCTCCCCGCAACTGTGCCCTATCTCGATGTGGAGCGATCGCCGACGATGCAACTTTTAGGCGAGGGGTTAAAGGTGGGGATTGTCTGGGGCGGCAGTCCCACCCATAAAAATGATCACCACCGTTCGACGCGCTTGGCGGCGTGGTTGCCGATTTTGACTGTGCCGGGGGTAACGTTTTTTTCGCTGCAAAAGGGCGATCGCGCCACAGAATTAACGCAACTCCCCGACGGGGTCAGGGTGCAGGATCTAGGGCCCCAGATTCGGGATTTTGGCGATACGGCGAATTTTTTAAAACAGTTAGATGTGGTGATTACGGTGGATACGTCGGTGGCGCATTTGGCGGGGGCGTTGGGGTTGAAGGTGTGGGTGTTGCTCTGTGCTGATCCGGATTGGCGGTGGTTGCGCGATCGCGAAGCCGACGGCCTCCCCAGTCGCCTTGATAGCCCGTGGTATCCCACCATGAACCTCTTTCGTCAAACGGAACTCGACCACTGGGAGCCAGTTATGACGGAAGTTCGCGCCCTCTTGCAGACCCAAGCGATCGCGCCGTAACCTGAAGCCATTCCCAGATCAAGAGTGAATCCATGACCCACGGCCCCGATCCCCAGACTCGCCATCCCCTACCCGGTCAAACGCGGCTCGTTTTTCTCAACACAGTGATTACCAATCCCAACATCCAGGTGGGCGACTACACCTATTACGATGACCCGGATGATCCGACAACGTTCGAGCGCAATGTGTTGTATCACTTCGACTTTATCGGCGATCGCTTAATCATCGGTAAATTTTGCGCGATCGCCTCCGGTGTCACCTTCATCATGAACGGCGGCAACCACGCCACCCAGGGCATCAGTACCTACCCCTTCGGCATTTTCGGCCAAGGGTGGGAAAGCGCGATGCCCACAGCATGGCCCCACAAGGGCGACACCCGGATCGGGCATGATGTCTGGATTGGCTATCAAGCGACAATCATGCCAGGGGTGACGGTGGGCCATGGGGCAATCGTCGGCACAAAATCCGTCGTCACCCACGATGTGGAACCCTATGCGATCGTCGCCGGCAACCCCGCCCGAAGAATCCGCAAACGCTTCACCGATGCAGAAATTGAAACCCTGCTAGCGGTGGCCTGGTGGGATTGGCCCATTGAAAAAATCACCGCCCATTTAGCGGTGATTGGCGGCGGTGATGTGGATGCGATCGCAGCCATCAAACCCTAGCTCCCTCATCCCCGGCCCTTCTCCCGCCAGGAGAAGGGAGAAGAAAAGCCCTCTCCCGTGGGAGAGGGTTGGGTGAGGGCAATCTCGTCTAATACTGCGGCACAGAGGAATCCACCTCTTGGCTCCAAGCGGTAATGCCGCCCACAACATTCGTGCCATCAATCCCGTGCTCTTGCAAAATCCGAATGGCAGTCGCCGATCGCCCCCCCATCTTGCAATGGGCGATCAAACGATGGCCATTGAGCACTTCTTTCACTTTTTCCACTCCCGGCCCCTGTTCAATATCCGGCAAGGGAATCAACACAGCACCGGGAATCTGAGCAATTTCATACTCATTTGGGTTCCGCACATCAATCAGCACGTAATCCTGAGCATCACTATCGAGCAATGCCTTGAGTTCAGTCACGGTCATTTCTTGCATCGCTGCTTTTTCCTGTTCTGCTTCAGCTTGGGCTTGGGGAATGCCGCAAAACTGTTCGTAATCGATCAGTTTTTCAATCACTGGGCGTACCGGATTAGGGCGCAGCTTGAGTTCTCGGAAGGACATTTCTAAGGCATTGTAAAGCAAGAGCCGTCCACTCAACGTTGTATTTGAACCAAGAATGATCTTAATCGCCTCGGTGGCTTGAATCACCCCGATAATTCCCGGCAGCACACCCAACACCCCACCCTCAGCACAGGAGGGAACCATACCCGGCGGCGGCGGTTCGGGATAAAGGTCGCGGTAGTTCGGCCCGCCTTCGTAGTTAAAGACCGTGGCTTGACCTTCAAACCGGAAGATTGAGCCGTAGACGTTGGGCTTATCCAAGAGCACGCAAGCATCGTTGGTTAAATAGCGGGTCGGAAAATTATCCGTACCGTCAATCACCACATCGTAGGGGCGGAAAATTTCGAGGGCATTTTCCGAGCTGAGGCGGGTGTTGTAGAGATCCACCTGACAGGTGGGGTTAATTTCGAGGATGCGGTGTTTGGCAGATTCAATTTTCGGCTTCCCGACCCAGGATGTGCCGTGGATGACTTGGCGTTGGAGGTTGGAATGATCCACCACGTCAAAGTCTACGATGCCGATCCGGCCAATCCCGGCGGCGGCGAGATAGAGGAGCAGGGGTGATCCTAGCCCACCGGTTCCAATACAGAGAACGCTAGCGGCTTTGAGGCGTTTTTGTCCTTCAAGGCCAACTTCGGGCAGGATGATGTGCCGGGCGTAGCGTTCGTAGTCGTCTTTACTGAGTTGGATTTCATCCAAGTTGGGATTTAACATAGTCGATTATGTTTAGGGTCTTGTGGTTCAAAAACCCGTTTTCTATAGAGTCTAGCGAGTCAGAAGTATCATTCTAGACTGAATTGCTCAGGGGGATGCTGAAACTGCAAGCGATATTTACATTCTGTCGAAGGGGGACGGGGGCGCGTGGGTTGAGGGGAGCGATCGCACTCCCTCGGCCAGAGCGATCGCTCCCTCTAGACTCAACCCTAGAGTTGATATAACCCTCCCACCTGTTCCGCGTAGCCGTTATACAAAAGCGTCTCTTTCATCTCCCAATCCAGCGTCGCCCCCGGCCCGATGAATCGCTCCGTGGCTTGAGACCAACGGGGATGGGGCTTTTCCGGGTTGACATTAGCCTCAAAGCCGTATTCATTGGGCATCAGGCTATTCCAATAGGTGGCGGGTTGCTCGGCGAGAAACTCGATTTTGACAATGGATTTTGCCCCTTTAAAGCCATATTTCCAGGGCAGCACCGCCCGAATCGGCGCACCATGCTGTTTCGGCAGTTCTTTCCCGTAAATCCCCACCGCGAAAAAAGCCAAATCATTGGCCATCTCTTCAATGCGTAACCCCTCTTCATAGGGCCAGGGCAGTGATCCGAAATGGAAACCCGGCCCCGGAGTAATGGTTTCATCGTAAAACGAGGTGAATCGGACAAACTTCGCCTCGGCGGTGGGTTCGACGGCTTCGATAATTTTACGCATCGGGAAACCCACCCAGGGCAGCACCATCGACCAGGCTTCGACACAGCGGAAGCGGTAGATCCGTTCTTCGAGGTCGAAGGTGTTGCGCAGATCGTCGAGGTCGTAGGTGCGGGGATTTTTGACCCGGCCGCCGACTTCGAGCGTCCACGGATCAGTGGGGAGGGCTTGGGCGGATTTCCAGATCGATTTAGTGCCGCCGAATTCGTAGAAGTTGTTGTATTGACTGGCGAGGTTTTGGGTGGTGAGGGGGCGATCGCCCTCCCGAAACTCTGGATTTTTGCGAATTGGGCCCAGGGCTGGGAGTTGAAAGGTTTGTTCGAGTTCACTGCCGGGGCCAGTCTGGGCAGATTTACAGCCGGTCAAGGGCAGAATGGAGGCACTTACCCCAAGACCTAACAGAGTTTTGAGCATCCGACGGCGGGTAAAATACGCCGATTCGGTGGTGACTTGGTGTTCGCGGAGTTGCCATGCGGGCGGATGGATAAAAAAAGACATCAGCGTTGGGGTCGGGACGATCAGTGAACTTCAGGACAGCATCACCGGGGGCGATCGCTGTCCGGCTGTCTTCCCAATTTTAACGATGGATGGTCAACTGGATATCGCAACCACCATGCCTTCACGAGCGAGGCTGAGATTCGGAAAGAGCGTTTGGAGTTTAGATTCGATGTGGTCGAGATAGTCGTCGTTATGGTCGGGGTTATGGAGCGACAGAATAATCTGTTTAACGCCGACATTCTTAGCAGTTTTGATGTTGTGGTGGAGGCGATCGCTACTCTCTAATGCCAACGGCACACCCGCCGAAGTGGCACGGGGAGCCGCTAGCATCAAAAGATCAGCATTGCGGGCAAACTCAAACAACGGAGAACTGGCACTTTCAAGGCAATCATCGGGACTCATCGCATAGACGATCGCCCTATCGTGAACCGTCGTGCGATACCCCACCGAACGATGATGATCATTGAGCAAACAACTCTCAATCACAATATCATCGCCAATGTGACACTTGTTGAGATCATTCAGGTCATGAAATTCCAGCTTGGACTGCATCACCTGGATCGGAACCGGAAAATTAGGCCCTAACATTTGCTTACTGAGACGCTGCTGAAATGTTGAGCCATTGGAGGCATTAGCCCCATAGATATGGAAGTGATTGATGGGAATAAACGCAGGCACAAAAAATGGAAAACCCTGGATGCGATCCCAATGGCAATGGGTGAAGAAGAGGTGTGCCTCAACGGGCATCCGGGACAAAAGACTATTGCCAAGAATTCGCAACCCCGTTCCTCCATCGAAAACCAGGCAATGGTCATCAATACGAAGTTCTACACAGGACGTATTACCACCGTACCGCACAGTATCTTCACCGGGAGTTGGGATCTGATCACGAACGCCCCAAAACTGCACATCAACGCTCACAGCAAGGCTCTCCTCCTGGACATCATGGGTACTCGGCATTGCGACATCTATGGCTGCTGGCTGGGAATAAACTCAAAACAATTAACAAGGGGAAACCCGGCACACAGGACTACACCACACAGTATAGCTCTCAGACTTCAAGGGAACTTGTCTCATGACGGTGGAACTTCGGAGATGAAGCACAAAAACTCCCTTGAATGTTAGTCAGTTGGCAATCCAATAATCAGGATAGCAGTGTGGGAATCTTCCCTTACTTTAACTCTACTCACACCCATTGGGGAGTCGGGATAGTTTTCCCTGAGCTTCCAATTATATTAGCGTGGAGATTAGGCAGGCCTTGTGAGTTATATCACAAGGCCTAACTTCATTTCGCTTCAGCCCCAGAGGGTGGCCTTGAAAACGATTATTTTGCCGCTTGAATACAACGCTCAACAAGGGTTAAGACTTCGCTCACACCTTTCCAGCCTAGGATTTCCGTTTCTTTCTTTTCGAGGTTTTTGTAGGTGCGGAAAAACTCGGCGATTTCATCGAGGCGGTGGGGGGCGATGTTTTCGAGGGACTGGACTTGGGCGCAGCGGGGGTCATCGTTGGGCACGCAAATCAGTTTTTCATCGCGATCGCCTCCATCGATCATCTCCAACATCCCAATCGGACGGACGGGAATCACGCAGCCGGGGAAGGTGGGTTGGTCGATCAAAACCATGCCATCGAGGGGGTCGCCATCATCGGCCAGGGTGTTGGGGATGAAGCCGTAGTCGTAGGGATAGTGAACCGAGGAGAAGAGTACCCGGTCAAGGGCGAAGGCGTTTAAGTCTTTGTCGAATTCATATTTGTTTTTGCTGCCCGCCGGGATTTCAATCAAAACGTTGAGAAGACCGGGTTTGGGCTGGGCTGGAATTCGCGCTAAATCCATGAAATTACTCCGAAAACACAGGGCGGTGATGTGCAGTTTAATAGGGTGCAAACGGCAGGGTTTGCATGAAGCATAATACCAGCAAGTGGCCCGGTGAGGGTGTTAGCGCGATCGCTCTGCCCAACTGACCCAAGTGTTGGCCGGTTCTGGCATGGGGACTGGGCGCGAAGCGTAGTTAGACCGGCTCAGGTCTAATCCCCTGGGCGATGCATAGGACGCAATCATAAATATCGGAATCGTGAGGGTCAAGATTGCGATCAATGTACCGAGGGTTTGACTCCACCTGTGACTAGGAGGCTCTGAAGCTTGAGCAGACGAACCGCTGGATTCCATACCGTTTTTAAAAAATTGAGATGCAATTTATAGGGTTTGTGATGAGCGTTGGGCGATCCAACCAGGGAAGCTTACGGCTCACACCCCAATTCTAGCGACCGTTCTTTAAGATAGTGTGATCAATGCAACGAATCGTTGAGTCGGCATCTCATTGTATGGGAATTTCTAATCTTAAGTGTGGCGATGATCACTGACAGGGGGACGGTTGAAGGGTGTGTGCATGTGATTGGCATCGGCCGGGCGGGGTGGTCGTCGTTGGCGATCGCTGAACAGAACTGTTTGCAGCAGGCCACGGTGGTGGTAGGGAGCGATCGCCAACTCCATAGCCTGCACCATCTGGCCGGGGACTTAGTGCCGATTACCCACCTGCAAGCAACGCTCACCGAGGCAAAAGCACGCTGGGAGCAGGGCGATCGCTTGGTGATCCTCGCGTCGGGTGATCCCCTCTGTTTTGGCTTGGGGCGGTTATTGCTGGCCTATTTCCCCGCCGCGGCCCTGGTGTTTCACCCCCATGTCAGTTCGATTCAGTTGGCGTTTAGTCGATTAAAGCTACCCTGGCAGGATGCGGCGATCGCCAGTGTCCACGGTCGCGAGCCGGAGGAGTTGATTCGCCTCCTGCGGCGCGGGGTGGAGAAGATCGCGGTGTTGACCGATGGGGTGCATCATCCGGGCGCGATCGCGACTCTCTATCAAGCCTTGGATTTACCCCAGATCTATCGATTCTGGGTCTGTGAAAATTTAGGCGGGGCCGATGAGCGAGTGTTTGAATTGGATGAGGCGATCGCGCCATCCCTCACCGCCGATCAATTTGCGCCGTTGAATGTGGTGGTGTTGGTGCGTCAAGAAGAAGCGCGATCGCTGCCTCCCCTGCCGATCATCGGGATTCCGGATCAGCATTTCCTCACTTTTCGCGATCGCCCCGGCCTGATGACCAAAGGCGAGATCCGCCTCGCCATTTTAGGAGCCTTAGCCCTGATGCCCGCTCAAGTGGTGTGGGATATTGGCGCGGGCACAGGGTCGGTGTCGGTGGAAATCGGGCGACTCTGTCCCACGTCTCAGGTGTTCGCCATCGAAAAAACCGCCATGGGGGTGAATTTAATCGAGCAAAACGCCCAACGCTTTCAGGTGCAGAATCTGAACGCGGTCAGTGGGGCGGCCCCGGAGGCCTTGAACCATTTACCCCGCCCGGATCGCGTTTTCATCGGGGGCAGTGGCGGCAATTTAGCGGCAATTCTCAGCCATTGTCAGGACGTGCTCGCTCCCGGTGGCCGTTTGGTGTTGGCGATGGCGACCCTTGAATCCATCCATACCGCCCTAGAGTGGTTGCGATCGCATGATTGGCCCTACGACCTAGCACAGTGGAATGTGGCGCGATCGCTCCCCATTGCCCAAAGCCATCGCCTCGCCCCCCTCAACCCCGTCACGATCATCACTGCCACCCCGCCGTTATCTTAAATGTGCAAAGAAAACTCCCACTATAAAGCGAGTCCGAGTAGAGTTACCGAAGGTAACGGCGGACGTGCCTTTTAGTGGCGAGATGAATTTGCACCAACAAACAAATCGAGCGACAGCGAGTCCTTTAATTGA
>NZ_JAQMTY010000160.1 GCF_028330765.1 Spirulina subsalsa CS-330
CACTTGGGTGCGTTGGCTTCTCGATTTTAACACAAAACTGAATTCAGTCGTCTCCCGTTGGTCGGTTTATTGGTTGGCAAAAATTCATCTCACCGCTAACCTAACGGTGTAGCGGGAGTCCTCTTTTTGCATTGAAGATAGTTTTCTGGGCTTGGCGCGATCGCACCTTGGCAACCCGGCGATGGGTTACCGTCCGGCGATCGCGCCCACCGTCGCAGCCATCAGGGCCGGGGTTTGTCCCGTCACGGTGAAGACGATCGCTTCTCGATAGATGCGTTGGGCGGGATGGTCGAGGCTGTTGGCGGCTCCTTTAGAAATCGTGATGGCTAAATGGGCACACCGTCCGGCAAAGGCGATCGCCTCCCCGCGCCAATGGTATTGCTGGGCGGGGGAAATCGAGGGGTCGGTTTTAGCGGCGATGATCCTGTCGTAGAGGTGTTGCCAAGCGGTGACGAGGGAATCAAGCAGGGCTGTATCGGGCGATCGCGCCTCGATCACGTCCAACGCCGATCGCGCATTGCCCAAGGCGAAGGCCGTCGCGTTGAGAATGCCTTGGCGGTCTTTGTGGTGAATCCAGTCGGGGGGATGGTGGGCGAGGATGCGATCGCTCGGCAGTGAATACCCCATTAACTGGGCGCTGACGGTTTGGGTCGCATTCATCGCCGCGAGGGGCATCGGCTCCGAATACTGCAACCCCGGTTCATCCTGAAGCGGCAACAGGCCAAACACCGCACCCCCATCGGGCAGCGTCGCCCCCACCACCACCTGATCAAATATCCCCCAGCCCGTCACCCAAGGAATCGCCCCCGTCAGTTTGTAACCATCATCCACCGGCATCGCCCGCAGCACCGGTTCCCCCGATCGCCGCAAGTGAGAATAGCCCACGCCCACGCCGACTTCACCCCGTGCCATGGCGGGAATCATCGCGGTTTTCAGGGTTGAATTCGTGCCGTTGGCGATGAAGGATGCAGCGGTTTGGTGTTGGGTTTGCAGAAAAGCCAGGGTTCCAGAATGGCGGGTGAGGTCTAATTGATAGTCGTAGAAGGCGCGATCGCTCCAGCCCAAACCGCCCCATGCTGTCGCCACTTTCGCCGCTAACCAACCCTGCGCCCCCAACGCCCACCACCCCCGGCGGAGAGCGATCGCGTCTCGCTCCATCCGTTCCGGGGGTGGGGTTAATTCAACAAATTGGGGGGACAAGACGCGAGAAGTCACAACACAAGCCTGAAAAGAACGCCTTTGGATTGTAGCGATCGCATCCTCAATCCTGGCATACAGTCTAAACCTAGAGCAAGTGCGATTCTTGCATCGCTTGACCCAATTTCAGCAGTGAATCCGTCGTCCAACCCGTTGACCGTGATTGAGTCGGCTCAGGAGTTTTACCATAGGCTGCGCCCAAACTTTCACTGAGATGACACAACCGTTGCACAGACCACATCGATTTTAAAGTACGCATCATGAACACTCCTATAATGCTGAACATTCTTATTCTAGAATATTTTCTGTATAAAATGCTACCTTTTGAGGTGCGATCGCATGATTCAGCCCAATCCTACAGTGAATTTTTCGCCTTCTTGCCCCGCGTCATCAACGGAATCTGCACAATCGGCACTTCAAACGTCACCGTCGATCCCAGACTTTCCCCCATACTGAAAAAATCAATCTTGCCCCCCATCGTCTCCACCAACCGCTGCGAAATCGCCAACCCCAAACCCGTCCCCCCATAGGAGCGCGTCCGGCCAATATCCACCTGGCTGAAATTCTTAAACAGCATATCCAACTTATCGAGGGGAACCCCAATCCCCGTATCCGCCACCCGCACCTTCACCAAACCGGGAAACTCTTTCCCATCCACAAACATCTGCTTTTTCACCACCTCAGCACTGATGGTAATCCCCCCCTCATGGGTGAATTTCACCGCATTCCCCACCAGATTCAGCATCACCTGCAAGAGCCGCTGATAGTTGCCATAGAGCACAATCGGCTCGCGGGACGGCGGCATTTGAATCTCAAAGCTGAGGTTTTTCTGTTGTGCCATCGGGCGTGTCTTTTTCTCCACATCATCGAACAGGGTTTCGAGGGGAACCTCAGTAAAGTTCAGTTCCATCCGACCCGCTTCGATTTTGGCGATGTCGAGGATGTCGTTAATCAGGTTGAGCAGATGAAGGGCGGAGCGGTGGGCTTCTTCGAGGAATTCTCGCTGTTCGGCGGGGTCATCGGCCATGCCGTCGAGGATCAGTTTCATGAACCCGATGATCCCGTTTAACGGGGTGCGGAGTTCGTGGGAGGTGCTGGCGAGAAATTCACTTTTGAGGCGGGAGGCTTCTTCGGCCCGCATCCCCGCTTCTTCGAGTTCTTTATAGAGGGTGGCATGGGCGATCGCAGTCCCCACATGGGCCGCCAACTCCCGCACCAGTTCAATCTCCGCATCATTCCAATGACGACGGTGATCACACTGTTGCAAACAGATCAACGCATTGCGCTTATTTTGATAAAACGTCGAAATCACCAACACCGATCGCTCTTCAAAGGACGAGTCTTGAATATAGTCAAAGGCCAGCGGCTCATCCACCGAAATCGCCTGCTCTAGATACGGAGTGCGATCGATGGGGAACCGTTCCCCCAACATCGACCGATAACTTGGCTCACAATATTCCGACTCCACCCGGAATGTTTGCGTTTCTGCATCGTAGGCAATAATCAAACAGCGCGTCACCCGCACTTCTGCCCCCAAACTATCCACCGTCTGCTGCCAAATCGTTTCGAGGTCAAGGGTGAGGCGAATATTACGCGAAATCTTGGTTAACAGATTTTGGTAGGGGTTGCGCCGAATATTGCGGGCAATCTGAGTCACCAAGTCATTGTAATTATTGTGGGGCAATGTCCCCGTGAGGCGATTCGTGCGGGTGAGGCCATCCTGCTCCAACAATCGCCCCATCACCAGCACTTCCGTCACTCGTCCCTCATGTTTGAGAATCGGGCTGATCGCTAATTCCACCGGAAATGTTTTGTCCTCATAGACAAAGAGGCAATGGTAATTTTCCGGAACACGCCGTTCCATCACCCGATGGATGGTTTCGAGATAATTATCAGCCGCAACGGGTTTGAGTTTTTCGTGTTCAGGGTTTTGATGGGTCAGAACGGAGGGTGACGCATCAGGTCGTTTCGACTGACATTGCCAATAGAACGAAGAGTAGCGGCCTGAACTGTCCTGAGTGAAGGCCAATTCAGCCCCTAGATCCTGCCAGCGAATCGGATGTTGGGGTGCAGAAGCCGCATCCATGGCACACAATCGTAATGTTAGTGCAGTTTACATTCTCATCATACTCGGAAACCTTCTGCTGACCCGGAAATTGCCGCCCCTGGGGTCTGGACGGCATTCCGGATCGAGGGGGAGATTAGTCGTTCCACTCGCCACGGGGGGGAACGGGGGGGTTGCGTCGGAAGGTGCGGGATAGTTCGTCATCTTGTTCGCGATCGCCCCGTAGCCATTGCTTAATCGCCGTTTCAATAATCCGGCTGGGGTCACTACTGAGATGATGGAGTTGATCGACAAGATCAGAGTCCAGTTGAATCGCAACTTCAACTTTGTCGGCAAGGCGGGGGGACTGGGTGGCAGGATCGTTCATTGCTTTAATAACTTTATTTGATACCAGGTTCTACTATTGTACAAAAATTCTAGGGACTCTCTGGATGGTTCGTTTGCAAAAATGTTGCAATCATTACAGTGTGAAGTGCATTTTTATCCTTTGAGGGGCCTATGTCAATTGTGAAGCGTCTGGAATCTTACACAGAAGTGCATCCAGAAGAAGTATTGATCGTTACGGCAACGGATCAGGGAGAGGAGGATATTGTTCTTATCTTTAAGGGATTTTCGAGTTCGCTGCTGCGCCCGACTGCGGTTGATCCCGATGTGCCCGTCCTGTCGGAAACCGCAGTGATTCAGTCCATTGATCGGGTGGCTAGTCCCTACAATCCGGACAATCCCCGATACCTTGCCCAAGGGTTAAGCTGGGCTGAAATGGAGTCGCTTCTATAATCAGGGGCATGATGGTGGGGATGGGGGCGATCGCCCCTTCCTCCCAGCCTCCCGATTCGATCATGCTGAAGTCCTGTTATGTCCCCTGTACATCATTACAGCAGCAATTAGGATAGAGTTTTCAACTATAGAGGGTTGACTTCGGGTCAATCAACATTCTGGTGTGAGTGAGGAAAAATTAAATTTATGGTTACATCACCGATTCGCTCCCAAGACGCACAAGGGTCAAGGGGCAAAACATCCAAGCCGAGCATTCACGGCATTGGCTCCTTAGCCCAACTCGACAGCCTCCCGAAAACGCCTCTCTTTGGCACCGACGGGATTCGCGGCAAGGCCGGGGAATTATTGAGCGCCACGTTGGCCCTCGAAGTAGGCTATTGGGCGGGCCGAATTTTACAATCCCAAGCTGGACAGGTGGGCCCGGTCATTATCGGCCAGGATTCGCGCAATTCTAGTGATATGTTGGCGACGGCCTTGGCTTCGGGGCTGACGACGGCGGGTTTAGAGGTGTGGAATGTGGGGCTGTGTCCCACGCCCTGTGTGTCGCACCTGACGCGCCACACGGCAGCCATTGGGGGGGTGATGATTTCCGCGAGCCATAACCCGCCCGAAGATAATGGCATTAAGTTTTTCAACCATAACGGCACAAAGTTAACGAAGGCCACGAGCCAACAGATTGAAACGGCGTTGCGGGGTCGCAGTGATCTCACCGTGACGCGGACGCAATGGGGTAAACATCAACACACGGTGACATTGGCCCAGGATTATTGCGAGGCGTTGCAGCGATCGCTCCCCACATCCGATTTAACCGGATTAAAAATTGTCCTCGATTTGGCCTGGGGTGCTGCGGTGCAGTTAGCCCCGGAAGTGTTCCGCGCCATGGGGGCCGAGGTGATTTGTCTCCATGAACATCCCGACGGCGATCGCATCAACGTCAACTGCGGTTCCACCCACCTCCAAACCCTCCAAGCCGCCATCCAAGAACACCAAGCCGACCTCGGTTTTGCCTTCGATGGCGATGCCGATCGCGTCATGGCCATTGACTCCCAAAGCCGCGTCATCGATGGAGACTACATCCTCTACCTCTGGGGTCAATACCTGATGGAGCGGCAACAATTGCCCCAAAATTTACTAATTGGGACAGTGATGGCCAATCTGGGCTTTGAACGGGCCTGGCAGGCCCTCGGCGGTCAATTCCACCGCACCGATGTGGGCGATCAAAATGTCCAAGCGGCGATGTTTGCCATGGGTGCAGCCTTGGGCGGTGAACAGTCCGGGCATATCCTCTGCCATCACCACAGTTTTTCCGGGGATGGTCTGCAAACCGCGCTCCACCTCTCCGCTTTGGTGAAAGAGTCGGGCCAATCCCTCGCCACACTCCGGGACAACAGTTTCCAAACCTATCCGCAACTGTTGCAAAATGTGCGCGTGGAATGCCGCGATCGCCGTCAACATTGGCAAGACTGCGAACCGGTGCAAGCTGCGATCGCCCGCGCCGAAGCCGCCTTCGGCGATCAAGGCCGCGTCCTCGTCCGCGCCTCCGGCACCGAACCCCTAATCCGCGTCATGGTCGAAGCCGCCGATGCCGAAGCCGTCGAACATTGGACGCAATCCCTCGTCCAAGCCGTCCAAACCCACCTCGGCTAATAAGGGGCCGATATTTAGCTACGGCTGCAACGTCTCGATTCAAACGGCTGTCAAGCAATAAAAGCCCCTCTACTAAAGATTAGAGGGGCTTTTGGGTCGTACTCAAGATTCTATACAGGGCCGATCAGAAGCGTGATCCCAAGCCGACCGAAAACTTGCACCGTTGTGCCAGGGTGAAACTCATCACTCATGGTCTGCTCAACAAGTTGAGCGGGATAAAAGGAGCCTTGAAAGTGGATTCGCCCCTTTTGGGTAGGGGTGACCGTTACGGTGATCACACCAGACATTGGGGTGGGAAAAAATTGGGGTTTGTTGGTGAGGAAGCGGGTATTCATAAGTCTTGTGGGGGTGAGGGTTTAGCTGTTATCGGGTTGAAGAGTCAGGGTTAGCGGGGCTTGGACTGATTGGGATACAGGAAGTAAAGGATGATCAAGGGAGCAGCGATCGCACCGATCACGGTGGAGTAGCTCACGAGGGTCGCCCAAATCGCAGCAAATTCAAGGATGGTTTTGATATCAGGGAGATAACGTTTCATGCGCTTGCTCTGAACTCTACCTCCATTGAATCCTTGCCCTAACTGAGTTCTCGCGGTTTTAAATTTGCGGGTTATACTGACTTTGATGCGTAAAATGCCTGACTTTTAGCTGGCTGACTGACTTGCCTGAGACAAAATCGAAGTGCTGCATTATTGTTCGTTAACGGGGTGAATGGGTTATGGGGCGATCGCTCTGTGTTGCTTCGTCGCACATCGCAAGGGCTAAGCAAGCCTTGAAGAGTAGCCCGTACTCTAGTCAGCAGGCATTGGCTACAGAGTGCGGGCTGGGTCGAGATACTGCTCGGAAGTTTTTCAACGGTGAACCCATTGACCGCAACAATTTTATTGAGTTCTGTGAGCGATTAAATTTAGATTGGCAAGAGATTGTCAAAGAAGACGGTGAAGGTGACGCTGACCCTGATTTTGTAGGGCGGAAAGGGGCAATGACTCATCTCGATCAGTTGCGCCAGGCGGGGAAAACCTGTGTTTTGATCCAGGGGCCGGGGGGGGTGGGCAAAACGGTGTTGGCGGAGCGGTATTTGGCGGCACGGTTTCCGGGTCGGTTGGTGCGGTTCGATGTGGCGAAGGAAAGGCAGGCGGTGGGGTCTGCGAGTGGGTTGTTGGAGTCGAAGTTGAAGGAGTTGGGGGAGGAGCCGGGGCGGGAGTTTGCGGTATCATGCGATCGCCTTCGCAGTAAGCTCCAGTCCGAGGCCTATGGGGTTTTGGTGGATAATTTGGAACCGGCTCTGGATGGAAGTGGGCGATTGATCCCGGAACATCGTGAATATGTGGAGTTATTGCGGGTTTTATCGGATGCTTCGTTAAAGTCCTTGACGTTGATCACAAGTCGGGAGCGGGTGAGTGAAAATCTCAATATTGAGCTTTACCGACTGGATTGTTTGACGGCGAAGGCTTGGGGGAATTATTTTCGGCAGAAGAACCTAAATATTGATTCTCCGGTATTGGCAAAGATGCACGAGGCTTATCGCGGTAATGCTTTGGCGATGCGGGTTTTGCGCGGGCGGATTGCTTCTGATGATTATCAGGGCAATATTGAAGCGTATTGGGCAGATTGTCAGACGCAAGATGGAATTGTGGTGGTGCAAGACATGGAAAATCTGATCGCTCAACAGTTTGAGCGATTGCAGCAGGTTAATCTGAATGCTTACAATTTGCTCTGTCGGATGGGGTGTTTTCGGTTTCAGGATGTGCAGACGGTTCCGCGAGAGGGGTTATTTTGTTTGCTGTGGGAGGTTCCCCAGAATAAGGCACAGAAAGCAATTGATACATTGCGCGATCTGGCTTTAGTGGATCGTGTGGGTCGTGAATATCGATTACATCCGTTAATTCGAGAGCAAGCCATTGAGCGATTGAAAAGTAGTGAGAATTGGAAACGAGCTAATCAAGAAGCAGCCAAATTTTGGACAAATAAAGTTATTTTAATTAACACAGAAGAAGATGCAATTACTGCGATGGAAGCGTATCATCATGGCTTGGAAATAAAGGACTTTAATTATGCATCAGACATAATTTCAAAAGAACGAAATAATATTTACGGAATCAATGAACCATTAGGATGCTCATGTTATAGATTAGGTTTATTGTCAAAAATATGTCAATCTATCAATTCAATTAAAGATAAAGTTAGCATGAGTTATTCACTTTCTCGAATTTATAATATTTTAGGAGATGTGTATTGGATAATGGGGAATCTTGATGAATCAATATTATCTCATGAAAAATCAGCAAACATTTCTCAAGAAATCAGTCAACAAGATCATGATTCTAACACAACAAAAAAAATAAATAGAGTTTATAGTGTTTCTTTCTTTAACAAGGCATTGTATAAATTAGAATTTTTAGATTTTCAAGAAGCTATAAAGCTTTGTGAAATTTATTTTTTGCTAAGCGGTCATAGTAAACTTGAGGCTTATTCTTTGATGGCATTTTGTCATTCATGTCTTGATAACAAAAAACAATCTCAGATATTCTTAAAACAAGCAATTAGTTCGTTTGCTTATCAATACAATTCAAGTAATCCAATAGAGTTTTGTCTTGAGAACACTCCAATATGGGCTATTGGATATCACTATATTTTTACAGGCAAAGTTTACTATAACTTGGGACAAGCTGATAACTCAAAAAAACAGTACAATACAGCAATTGCATTTTCAGAAAAAACAAATTTTTTACAACTAAAAGCAAAAAGTTTTACGGGATTGGGTGAAATATATACACAGTCTAATTTTAAAACTGCTTTAAGTTATCACACGCAGTCTATCGAAATTTTGAAAAAAATTGATGCCAAGTGCGATCTTGCTGAAGCTTATTATCAAATCGCCTTAACCTATCAAGCGATGGGAGACACCTCCAATAGCCAAGACTATTTCAATCAATCCATCGCTCTCTGGCAAAAAATTGATGTCCCCAAACAAATTGAACGCATCCAAAAATCCATGAACACTCCTCCTCAATAAATTCAAAAAATCAGAAATTCGGTTTATTTTGCACCGATGAAAAATCATGAAAATCAAATATTATCCCCTCAACAGATCCATTTTATAATGCTTGCTCGAACAAAAAATACAACAATAAAAAAGAAAAAATGATGACGGTAGACACAAAAATTCTACAAGCCCTTACAAAAATGCCAGAACCACTAAAACAAGAGGCTCTGCACTACATCGAGTATTTAATTGAAAAACATTCTAAAGCTAGTTTTGAAGAGACTCCCAAAAAACGCCGAATCGGCATCTTAAAGGGTACTTTTGTTTTGCCACTGCCGGATGATTTTGATCAACCTCTCGAAGAGTTTAAGGACTATATGTAAATGAGCCAGTTTCTCCTAGATACTCATACCTTTATCTGGCTTACGGAAGATTCTCCCCATCTTTCTTCTGAGTTGAAAGAGATGATTAATGCTGCGGATTTGGTCTATGTCAGCATTGCTAGCTTTTGGGAAATTTCAATTAAATTGAAGTTGGGTAAGTTGTCACTGAATCAAAGTTATGAATCTATCGGAAAAACGGTAGCAAATTCTGACATTAGTTTGCTATCTATTAGCTTTGCTGATACTGTGCAACTACTCAATTTACCGCTTTACCACAATGATCCGTTTGATCGTATTTTGATTGCACAGGCGATCAATCACTCCCTTGAAATGATTAGTACTGACAAAAAGTTTGATGCTTATCCGATTCAAAGAATATGGGTATGAACAGTTCAGGTCATCAAAGATCAATGGGGCCTGAGGGGAATTCAAAAAGAGTCGGGTCACATTGTAACGGCGCATCCGTAGCCTTCTTTGATACACTGAGGGGCAATTTCACCTCGCCCCTGATTGATGATGAAAAGCCGCTGGAACCCTGCCGAAGCCGCCCAATACACCACTGAGTTAGCCCTCCGGGTCTATACCTCGCGCCTGTTGGGGCAAGATCCTAGCCTTGTGCTCCATGGCGGGGGGAATACGTCGGTGAAAGTGACGGAAACCAATGTGGTGGGCGAGGCTGAGGAGATTCTTTATGTGAAGGGGAGTGGCTGGGATTTGGCGACGATTGAGGCGGCGGGGTTTGCGCCGGTGCGGATGGTGCATTTGTTGAAGCTGGCGCAATTGGAGCAACTGTCCGACCCGCAAATGGTCAACGAGTTGAAAACCCAGATGACCAATGCTAGTGCCCCTTCGCCGTCGGTGGAAACGATTCTCCATGCGACGTTGCCCTATAAATATGTGGATCATACCCATGCTGATGTGGTGGTGACGATTACCAACACGCCCAATGGGTGGGAGCGGATTGCGGAGATTTACGGCGATCGCGTCGTGATCATTCCCTACGTGATGCCGGGGTTTGATCTCGCCCGTGTCTGTGCCGCGAAATTTCAAGCCGAAGCGGGGCCGCAGACGGTGGGGATGGTGTTGATGAATCACGGCATTTTCTCCTTTGGGGCGACGGCTCAGGAATCCTACGAGCGGATGATCGACCTGGTGAGCCTGGCTGAGGACTACATCGCCCAACAGAACGCCACCCTACCCACTCCCAGCGCATCCATTCCCGATCGCGCCCTCCGCCACGACCTCGCCCAACTGCGGGCGGATCTCTCACAATTTGCCGGATGTCCCGTCATTCTCCGCAACCATTGCACCCCGAAAACCCTCGCCTTTGCCCAGCGGGACGACATCACCACGATCAGCCAACAGGGGCCCGCCACGCCGGATCACGTCATCCGTACCAAACGCATCCCCCTCGTTGGGCGCGATGTGGCGGCCTACGCCGCCCGCTATGCCGAGTATTTTAAAACCCATGCCCACGCTGATTTAACCATGCTCGACCCTGCGCCCCGTGTGGTGTTGGATGGGGAGTTGGGACTCTGTGCGGTGGGGCAGTCGGTGCAGGCGGCGAATATTGTCGCGGATATCTACGACCACACCATCGATATCATCAGCACTTCAACGCAACTCGGCCAATACCAAGCCCTGCCCGCTGCGGATATCTTTGCGGTGGAATATTGGGATCTCGAACAGGCGAAATTGCGGAAGGGGGGGAAACCGCCGCAGTTTACCGGGGAAGTGGCGATCGTGACGGGAGCCGCGTCGGGGATTGGTAAGGCTTGTGTGGCGGCACTGCTGAAACAGGAGGCGGCGGTGGTGGGGTTGGATCTCAATCCGGCGATTGAGTCGCTCCATGACCGGGCGGACTTTTGCGGAATTACCTGTGATGTGACTGATGAAAGCGCGATCGCTCAAGCCCTGGAAAAAACCGTGCGTCAGTTTGGCGGCGTGGATCTGGTGGTGCTCAATGCGGGGATTTTTCCGCCCAGTTGTGCGATCGCCTCCCTCGACACCGCCCAATGGCGCAAGGTAATGAACGTCAATTTGGACGCGAATTTGATGCTGTTGCGGGAATGCCATCCCTTTTTGAAACTCGCCCCCCAAGGCGGTCGCGTCGTGGTGATTGGCTCGAAAAATGTCCCCGCCCCCGGCCCTGGGGTGGCAGCCTATTCTGCGGCGAAAGCCGCCCTGACGCAACTCGTCCGGGTGGCGGCGTTGGAATGGGGCGGCGATCAGATTCGGATTAATATCGTGCATCCCAATGGGGTGTTTGATACGGGCATCTGGACGGATGAAGTGCTCCAAGCCCGCGCCGACCATTACGGCCTCTCGATTCAGGACTACAAAACAAATAATGTGCTCAAGGTGGAGGTGACCAGCGCCACCGTGGCCGAGATGGCGATCGCCATGTGTGGCCCCCTGTTCGCCGCCACCACCGCCGCCCAAGTGCCCATCGATGGCGGCAGCGATCGCGTCATTTAGCCCCAGCCCTCCCGATCGCAACACATGATTTAATCAGGACATAGGCAAAATCCTGAAAAGCATTCCTGGTGGGCAGTTTTCACCCAACCCTTTCAATGAGATCAAATGATCCATCTAAAAACAAGGCAACAGCAAGGGTTTCAGTAATTTGCATTACGAAAATGATGAATTAGTCAAACCATTGATCCCTGAAATCTCTATTCTTTTGTCCCATTGGTTTGTAGTTACCTTGTTCACATTGAAAGGGCTGGCACTGCCCATCCTACTACTCCTTCATTCGCTCCTTTTATTCATTGCTTGTGTCAAGGATTCTATCTGTTCTGGCGTAATACCTTTATCAAAAAATTCTTGCAGCAAGAGTTCATCCTCATTTAAATCCTGCTTTTCAGTGTTTTTGAAACAATCTATATCTTCCCAGCTTGGGTTGATTTCATATATTGCAGTGCGTCCTTTTCTTACCTGTTTATTGACTACTTTTTTTTGGACTAATGACTTAAGTGTAACCTGAGCTTTTCTAATACTCATTTTACATTTATTGGCAATGGTAGGTAATGCAGAATAACACCTTCCTCTTCTAGCAATATGACCAATCATCCTGAATTCATACACATCAAAACCTGCATCATCTAACTTCTGATGTACGAAAATGGGATGTTCATATTTTTTGCCTTCCTTTTTTGGTTGGGGTGACGGTGACATGGTGACATTGTGAATAACTGCTTCTATAGTCTACTATACATACGCATATTGTGCATGTGTGATAGTGCTTTTTTGGTTTATGCCCAAGTCAAATATCCACTAGGAAGTAATACTAATTCAAGTAATCCGAAGGTAAATAAAGTTTTATCTAAGTAAAATTACTTCAGCGGCTGTTTTCGATTGAGGTTGACGATGATGGTGCCTATGCTTTATGATTGTGGTGTAGCTGGAGCAACCAAACAAAAAAAGGTAGTGCATTTTAGTGCAGGCTAGAGGAAAAGATAGGGGCATCTTGCTCCGCCAGCTTCTCTCTGATGCCCCGATTGTACTCATGGATGAACAGCCATATCGCCCCAATGTGGTTCTCCACCTTTTTCGAGAACGACAG
>NZ_JAQMTY010000161.1 GCF_028330765.1 Spirulina subsalsa CS-330
AATTAAAGGACTCGCTGTCGCTCGATTTGTTTGTTGGTGCAAATTCATCTCGCCACTAAAAGGCACGTCCGCCGTTACCTTCGGTAACTCTACTCGGACTCGCTTTATAGTGGGAGTCTTCTTTGCACATTTAAGATAATGCTCCGCTTTTGTCTGTTCGGCTATCCCGTTGGGCTGCGAGGCCGTCCGCATCGCTGGGCGATTCAATAGGCTGTGACTAGGCGATCGGGGGGGCGTTAAGCGTCGGCATTGGCGACGTTGAACTTGTAGCCAAAACCGCGAATGGTGGTGATCAGGGAAGGTTGGGAGGCGTTGGCTTCGATTTTTTTGCGGATTTGGCCGATGTGAACATCCACAACGCGCTGATCGCCGAGGGAGGATTCGTCGTAGTCCCAGACTTCGCTGATTAATTGGGCGCGGCTGAGGGCTTTGTTGGGGTTTTTGGCGAGGTAATAGAGGAGGTCAAATTCTAAGGTGGTGAAGGGGACTTCGCTGCCGTTGACTTGGACGGCGCGTTGGAGGGGATCAATGGTGAGGTTTTCAAACTGGAGGAGTTTTTGGGTGATGGGCTGACTGACGGGGCGAATGCGTTTGAGAATGGCGCTGACCCGGAGTTCTAATTCTTGGAGGTCAAAGGGTTTGGTGAGGTAGTCGTCTGCGCCTTTGCGAAAGCCGATCGCTTTGTCTTCGGTGTCGGTGCGGCTGGTGAGCATGAGGACGAAGACATCAGTACGCTTTTGCATCTCTTCGCAGAGGTTGTAGCCGAGGGCATCGGGAAGGTTAACGTCAAGAATGACCAGGGCGGGGTTGAAGCGTTCAAAGAGTTCTAGGGCCGATTTCCCATCAGCGGCAGCTTCGACGTGATAGTCTTTCTGGCGAAGAAAGCGATGCACCAGATTGCGGATCGCCGGGTCGTCATCCACGATGAGGATCTTGGTGGTGGGGTCGGTCGCCATAGTTACTCTTTAGGAAAATTCAAACACACCGTTTTTGCGCGTTATCTGGGTGTTCACATTACGAGTGTACTCAGAATTTTAGACAAAAATACGGTGGAGTACGGAGAAGTGAGAAGATTGGACGGTCAAGGTACAGTTTTCGAGACAGTGAAGCACTGCGATCGCTTCAACGATTGTCGCAGATTGAGACGGTTCGGGCTACACTACTGAAAAGCTGATGCGGGCAACCGCTAGTCTGCCACCATCCCATTGAGATGGACGGGTCGGCCGACCCTCGTGAACTGATCTTCAGAGGTATTCCAAGAGATGAGCGAACAAAACTCCTATGAAATCCTGGGTGTAGCGACAGAAGCGTCCTTTGACGAGATCCAATCTGCCCGGACTCGCCTCAGTCAAGAATATAGTAGCGATCGCAAGCAGGTCGAAAAGATCGAAGCGGCCTACGATGCGATCATTATGGATCGCCTCAAACTCCGCCAAGAAGGAAAAATCAAAGTGCCCGAAGGCATCCGTTTTCCGGAACAAAAAAAACCCAAGCCGGCCCCCGTGGCGGAGTCATCCCCCTCGCCGTCTTGGCTCCAAGATTATCTAGACAGCCCTTCCCAGTGGGATATTGTGATTCCGGCGATGGTCTTTGGGGTGGGAGCGGCGTTGACGCTCTTGGCCCAAAGTCCCAATGATCCGGTGCTGGCCTTGGTGTTTACCTTTGGGCTGGTGGGGAACGTCTATTTCATCACCCGCAAAGAAAAGCGGTTTGGCCGGGCGCTGCTGATTTCGCTGTTGGCGATCGTGGTGGGCACGACAATCGGGTCACTGTTGGCCAATTTGAGCGGGGTTCCCCTGGGCAATGGGGGGTTATCGGCGGCCCAAGTGGTGAATGTGGTGACGTTGGTGATCTTTTGGCTGGTGAGTAGTTTCCTACGGTAGGGGCGATCGCGTCAGCGACAGGGGCGGACAGATGATTTCGAGGGCGGCGGCCAGGTCAGCGACGATGCGATCGGGGTAGTAGCCCGCGAGACGTTCGCGATCGCGAATTCCCGACAACACGCCAATCACGGGAATATTGTGGGTCTGGGCGGCCACAATATCCGCTTCAGTATCGCCAATCATCCAGGTTTTTTCCGCCGGGGGGAGTTCCGCGAGGGCCTGGGCCATCAAGAGCGGTTTATCATTCACATCCCCGGTTTTGCTGTAGGTGTTGCCGATGCAGTAGCGTTGGGCGGGGGGGAAGAAACGGCCCAGATCGTAGCGGTCGAGGGGGATGCTCAGTTCTCGCTCGCGGCGCATCGTGAGGATGGCGAGATCAATCCCGTAGGCCTGGAGGGTTTCGAGACTTTCCACGGCGCGGGGAATGAGGCGATCGTGGATCAGATAGGGAACCTGATGCACCAATTCCCGGCGCAGGTGGGCAAAGTGGCGGGCCTGGTCAGGATCGAGGCCGGAACGCTGCCCGATGGCACGTTCGGGGACTTTGGCCCGCTTGCACCGCCAAAAGTCCGGTTTGGAGAGGAGGGTGACGGGTTGGTCTGGCGCTTTGGCGCGTTCTAGACAGAGTTGATAGACGTGGTAGTACCGTTCGGACACGTCCATAATGGGGCCATCGAAATCAGTGATCAGCCTCAGCATGGGTTTTGGATCTTCCTCGCAAATAGGGATTAGGGGTTCAAGAGCTTGACGGTGAAGGACTCCCAAGGTGAAGGAAATCTTGCTTTCGTTTTATAGCAAAAGTTCGCTCTTTGGGGGTGAATGGGCGGGGGTTGGATGGCTCAGGAATCTTGTTGTTCAATGGCTTGCTCGATGAGGCGAACGGCTTCGGCGCGGTTTTGGCGTTGGGCGTATTCGAGGGGGGTTTGTTCGTTGTGATCGGTTTGGTTGAGATCCGCGCCGGCTTCGAGGAGGGTTTTGAGCATGGGGATGCGATTGTGGCGCACGGCGGTATGGAGGGGGGTGGTGGCATCGCAGTCTGCACAGGTGGCGTTGAGGTCGGCCCCGGCGGTGAGGAGGAGTTGAAAGAGGTCGGGCTGATTGGAGGCGATCGCCCAATGTAACGGTGTGCCGTGGTCAGGGGAACGGGCGTTAATGTTAGCACCGGCATCGATCAGGGCTTGGGCGATCGCCACCTGTTGGCTGTGGTGGAGAGCGGTACGGGCTTCGGGGTCACGCTGATTCACGTCAGCCCCTTGCGCGATCAAGGATTCCACCCACGGCAGTTGATCGGCCTCCACCGCGAGGATCAAGAGACTTCGCCCCTCGGCATCGGTGTGGTTGAGATTCGCGCCAGTGGTGAGGAGACGCTCAACGAGGTCAAACTGTTCGGCGGCGATCGCACAGTGGGTTAAGGGCAGGCGGTTGTTATGGAGAAAAATCCCATTGGGGTTGCCGCCCCGTGCTAGGTAGGGGTCGAGGGTTTCGAGGTGGCTACAGAGGTGAGCGGGGAGAATGCCGAGATAGCTCGGCACGGCCCATTTATAGGCCGTCAGGGTGAAGAGTGCCGCCAGGATTACCCCTTGACTGAGGCTTTTGCTGTGAATGCCGGTGCGAATCAGATGCCAGAGTTGGGCGATCGCCACAATCCCCACCGTCACCCCCGCCCCGATCACAGGGGCCACCCCGCCCCAGGTGATCAACGCTTCCATCGCCATCCCGGCCCCAGTGGCGATCGCTAAAATCCCCAAACCGCCCCAGCCCCCCCAATAGCGGCGCAGGGCCTGACAGACCCGCAACCCCGGCGGTGCTGACACCACCGTCATCGGCCGCAAGCCGAGGGCCGCCCCCGACAGCATCAAGGCAGCGATCGCCCCCCACACCACCGCCCCCAAGGACGACCAGCGCACCGTCGCATCCACCACCCCCACCAGCACCAACACCCCCGACGCAAACAGCGCCCCCAACTGCACCGACGGATTCCCCACCTGCCGTCCCCAAAAATACCCAAAGATCGACAGCATCACCCCCGCCGCCAGCAAATACGCCTGGGGTGTCACCCCCACCCCACTAAAAATATCCAGAGCCGCCGCCGTCAACGCCCACACCAGCCCCCACCACACCCCTAAAAACCCCCAGGGGAAATCCTGCCACCGTTGTCGCCAGGACACCGTCAGCGACGCGGGTGTCGCATCGGCTTGGTAGGGGGTTTGGCGGGTTAAAAAGGTCTCTAGGTAGGGGCGCACCCCTTCATCCCAACCCGCTGGGGGCTGTTCCGATAATTGCCAATCCAGGGCCCAGAGTTTGCCATAGCCATTGGCCATGGTGGTCAACGCATAGCGGCTGTCTGGACTGAGGGCAACCCCCGTTACCGCTGTCCCCGGTACATCGAGGGTAAAGACACAATCCCCACTCAACACATTCCAGAGGCGGGCCGTCTGGTCGGTGCTGCCGGACAGGATGTGGTGACTATCCCGGCTAAAGGTGGCGGCGGTGACGGCTCCACTGTGGCCCCGCAGGATGTGCAGCCGTTGCCCTAACCCCACCGACCACAGGATCAAGGTTTGGTCTTGGCTGGTGGAAACGAGGTAGTGACCATTGGGACTGTAGGCGATGGAGGTGAGGTTGGATTGGGGGGTGGTGACGGTTTGGAGACATGTCCCCGTGGCGATTTCCCACCGTTTCCAGGTATTGCCTGCCCCGGCGGAAACGCAGTACAGACTATCCGGGCTAAAACAGAGGGCTTGCACCGCCTGACTATGGGCTTGCCAATAACGGACGCGGCGGCCGGTGGTGAGATCCCAGAGGGTGAGTTCACCTTGGGCCGTGCCGCCCATGAGATAATGACCGTCAGGACTTTGGGCAAGGCTGACACAGTAGAGGGATTGGGTATCGAGGGTTTGGCGTAGAGCGCCGGTGTCCGCATCCCACTGTTGGAGGCCGCTGGTGCGGCTGCTGGTGACGACGCTTTTGCCGTTGGGGCTGATGTCGCAGCAGTCAAGGTAGCCTTTGGGGTTGCCGACCACTTGGCTGAGGGTGCGATCGGGGGTGATGTGCCAGCGTTTGACGAGGCCATCTTGACTGCCGGTGAAGGCTTGGCCGTCGAGGCTGAAGCGGGCGGTGTGGATGCTGCCGATGTGGGCGGTGAAGGTTTGCAGTTCCCAGCAATGGGCGATCGCTTGCCTGGGCAGGTGGGTGTAGAGGCTCGTCCAGAGGTCAAAGGCGCGGCGGTCTTGGCGATAACTGGGGAGCGATCGCACGGCCTTTAACTGGTGCCAAGCTTCGATCCATTGCGATCGCTGGAGGGCGGTTTCAGCCTTGGCAATGCCCTCTTGATACTGCTGGAGGGTGGTGGATTGGGTGGTGATGGATTGGGCGGTGCAGAGGCGGAAGGGGGCTTGGTAGGCAATCTGTTGTTGGTCGATCATCCAGAGGGTAAGCTGTGGGCCACCGACGAGAACCTGTTTCCCATCGGGGCGCAGGGCTGCCACGCTGGACGGGTGATCCGTGAGCGATCGCAACCATTGCCCCGTTGCCAATGACCACAATTCCACCCGCTGCCCCGCCACGAGGCACACTTGGCCATCCTGACTAATCCCCAGCGAATGAATCCCCGCTGGGGTTCCCGTCAGGGTCATCACCACCTGGCCCTGGAGCGTTCGCAGGGTGACTTCCCCCGCACTGGTGGCCGTCAGACAATGCTGACCATTGGGATGGAGGGCGATCGCGCTCACGGCTTGGTCAGGGGCGATCGTGCCTAAACAGGTTTCCCGGTAAATATCCCACAGACGCGGCTGCGAACTGACCGTGACCCCAGAGGAACCCTGGGCCGTGAGGGCGATCGCCGTGCCATCCCCATGGCAGACAAACAAACAGGCCCCCGTCGCCACCTCCATAATTTGCAGCATCGTCGCAGTCTTGCGCAGGAAAAACCGACTATCCGGACTCCAACGCTGCTGCACGGCGGTGGGGGTTGGGGCCAGGCCTTCCCATTCTTGGAGTTGGGGAAAGGTGCAAAGACATTTCCCCGTCATGCGGCTCCACAGTTTCAGGGTTTGGCGATTGGTTTCGGGGTGATGGGCGAGGGAAATAACGTAGCAGCGATCGGGGCTAAATTGAGTCAGGGTAATCCGTTCCCCCGGATGCCCGGAAAGGCGGTGGTGCTGTAGGGTGCGGCATTCCCACAACACTAGGCTGCCGTCTTGATTCCCCCAAATGGCGTATTGGCCGTCATCGCTGTAATGCAGAGTGGCGATCGCCTCCCGCTGGAGCACTTGCCCGTTGGCATCATCGGTTTGGGGGTTGGTTTCTTGGGCGAGGGTGTAGGCGGCTTGGAGGGGGGGTGATAGGTTCGGATTATGCAGCCGGTAGCGATCAAGCGCCGCCTTGGCCGACCGGGGATCATTGCGTTCTAAATGCAGCAAACCCACCAGATCCGCCGCTGTGGGCGGAAAGGTTTCCAACGCTTGGCAGATTTGGGATTCAGTGATTTGGCGCGATCGCCACAGCCAGAGCAGCCGGTTATAGGTGGCCGCCGGATGATCGGGGGTAACCTGTCGCGCCTTATCCCACAGCCGCAGCGCATCCTGGGGCCGGTTCAGGTCAATTAGCGCCACGCCCTGGTTATTGTAATTCTCCGCCTGCCACTGTTTCGCCGTGGGGGCTTGACGGGTATAGGGGCGATGGCAGAGTTCATGGTACTGCCCAATGAGCCGTTGGATACACTGTTGCAGGGTCGGGGGGCGGTCGGTCTGGCATTGTTGAAACAGCGTTTTCAGTGGGGCGGGCAAAAACTCCGGCCCCGGCGCGAGATCGAGAATAATTTTCACCCACTGGCGGAGGTCATCCACCGGCCGCCCCACGGTGGGATAGTGCAGATCCGTCAACTTCACCGTGCCTTGTCCATCCAGGAGCAGATTCGAGGCCTTGAGGTTGCCGTGGACTAAGCCTTGGCGGTGGAGATAATCTAACCCCCAGGCGGATTGAATGGCGATATCTAGCACCTGTGGGAGGGCGATCGCATCGGCACTCCGGGACAATCGCCCCGTTTGCATCCATGTTTGCAGACTTCCCGCCGCCAAGTATTCAGAGAAGATAATTAACTTCCCTTGCCATTGCCGCACATAGTAAAAGCTCGCCAGATGGGGATGCAGTCCCAGTTTGAGCCAGATTTTACACCGCTTCCGAAAGGCTTCGACCGTGGCTTTGGTCTGTTGGGGCGGTGACCAAACCTTCGCCACCATCGCCTGATGCCAATGGCGATGGTAAACCTGATAGGTGAATCCCGATTCCTGTTCTCCTAGAACTTCAGCGACCCGATACAGGTTAAGGAGGGTTTCACCAACGTTCCAGTGATCCGAAACCTGCACCTGCATTGTTGACTACTGCTCTCTTGCGATCGTGATTTAAATCCTGATTGTAGCAAGGGCGTGGCAGAGATGGGACTCGCAGAACTGCTTAGACCCCAATCACATACTTTTTCCATTCAATGTTGCGGCCACTGCGAATATACCGAGCAATTTCAAAATGGAGGCTACTGTACGGACGGCGGGGGATGGATTTAAGCTGCATTTGGGCTTCGTCCGGGGTGCGGCTCCCTTTTTTGACATTGCACCGCACACAGGCCGCCACCAAGTTTTCCCAACTATCCGGCCCGCCCCGCGATCGCGGACTGACATGATCCAGGGTTAAATTGTCGCCCCGATAGTCACAATATTGACAGGTGTGATTGTCCCGTTCAAAAATATTCCGGCGGGTCAAGGGAATTTCTTTATAGGGAACCCGCACATAGTAGCGCAGCCGGATCACGGTGGGATGGGGAAACCGGGTATAGAGTTCCGTGGTCGTGTATTCAAGTTGTTCTGCCTTGCCCTTCAGCAGTAAGACAACCGCTCGCCGCCAACTCGTGATGTTGAGTGGTTCATAGGAAGCGTTTAGCACCAGAACCTTGCTCATGGGGCCCCTCTGCAACCAGAATTAATGATTAGGTGGGTGATTGAAATTTACCCCAAATGTTAGCATAGGTCTCTAATTCGGGGGCCAACCCTACCGGGAGAGAACAATCCTGGCGCGATCGCAATCTGCCCAAATCCCAGCGTTAAACTGGTGGGCATGGCCAATCCACCCGAAACCAGGAAATTTTTAGCCATGGATTTGCGATGTTGTCTTCAGAAATATGCTGCCATTGTGGTTGCCACTGCCTTGTTTTGGGGAGAAGCTCCGTGGGTTGGATCGGCTGCCATCGCGTTGGATCACCCCACGACTCACGCCCAAGTCTGGCCGGATTTAGACAATCCTGATGCTCAGATGATTGTGTTTGCGGACATGTTGTTAAACATGGATCTCACCGCCGATGCGATCGCCATTTACGAACAACGCTACACCCGCTTCATCGAGCAAGGCGAACCCGACAGCGCCGCCCTCACCCTCCTCAGCCTCGGCGATCATTTTGCCCTCCAAGGACACCTCAAAGACGCTATTCCCTATTACCAACGGGTGACAACCATCACCGATGCCACCCTCAGTGCCTGGCTCATCCGTGATGCCCAAGATAAGATCGGCACAGCCCATTTAGCCCTCGGTGACTTCGATGCAGCCCGTCAGAGTTACGAAGACCGCCTCGCCCTTGAACGCAGCATCGAAAGTTCATGGGCCGAAACTGAAACCTTGAGTAAACTTGGCCTCGTTTATCAACTCCAAGGCCACCTCGATTTAGCCCTCACAACCTATCAGCAAGTTGTCCAATTCTATGACCGCACCGAGATGAATTCCTATTCAGCGCCCGAAGTGCTGAATCGCATCGCAACCATTCATCAACAACAGGGCCAGGTTGAACCCGCCCTCGCTGCCTATCAAAAGGCGCTCAAGATTGCCCGCCGTGATACCTCAGACCCCCAAGCGCCCCACATTACCAATCAAGTCTTAAGCCTCGAAAACATCAGCGCCCTGTATCAAGCCCAGGGCCAACCGGATCGCGCTCGTCGCTACCAAGAGGAAGCGCAGGCTGTGCTAGATCGGTTTGGGCAGCCCGATGCGGGGGGTGTGCCCTATCCCTTGGAATTGATCCTAGCGTCCATTGGCGAGTTTTATTTAGTCGGGCAGGAGAGCGATCGCGCCCAATCCTACTTCGACCGCGCCGTTGAACAAGCCCGCACCTCTCGCAACCAAGACTATGCAGAACTCTATATCCTCAATTTTATCGTCCTTGCCTATACCAAACAAAGCCAATTTGCGGCCGCCATTCCCTACCAAAAACAACTCATTCCGATTTTTCAAGCCATGGACCTATGGGGCAGCGCGGCAATCATGTCTCAAAATCTGGGTAATCTCTACGCCGAAATTGACCAAACCGAGCCAGCCCTAGCGGCCTACAACGATGCCGTGATCTGGTTTCAAGAAAATCAAGACTACGGCGAATCTAGCGTCTCCATCGGCCATATTTTCAAACAAAAGGCCCGCCTGTATGAGCAGCAAAACCAGTGGGAACCGGCCGAGTCAGCCTACCAAACGGCACTTCAGCACTATGAAGCCTCCCAAACGCCCTTGGGCCAAATTGTTGTCCTCGAACGGTTAGCCCACCTCAGCGCCCAACAGGGAGAATCCCAGCAGGCGATCGCCTATCAAAACCAAGCCCTAACCCTCCGTCGCAGCCTCGATTTACCCTGGGCCTCAATGCCCTAATCCCCATCGCCCCTTGAACCGGTGGAAAGATCAGCGGTCCCCGCAGCGATCCACCCCTAGGATTGCGACCCGTCACGGGGGCATTAATGACCGTGCGGTATAATTCGGGGAGCATTTTCAGCGGTGGGGAGTTTGCGAGAATTGCCCCATTGTTAGGGGGCTGGGGTCACGTTTCCGCTGGTGATCTGGCGTTGAGTCTCTCGGTAAATGCAGAGTTTTTTAGATCGTGAATCCTGATGCAATATCGTCGTTTTGGTCGCACTGAACTATCCATGCCCGTCTTTTCCTGCGGGGGAATGCGCTATCAACACAAATGGCAAGACACGCCCTGGGCCGAGATTCCCAATGAAGGTCAGGCGAATTTAGAGGCAACCATTCGCCGGGCGCTGGAGTTGGGGATCAATCACATTGAAACGGCGCGGGGCTATGGCACTTCGGAACTGCAACTGGGGCGAATTTTGCCGACTTTGCCCCGTGAGCAGATGATCGTACAGACGAAAGTTTCACCGAAGCCGGACGCGCAGGAGTTTCGCGACACCTTAGAAAAATCCCTCCAGTTGTTGCAGTTGGACTATATCGATCTGCTGGGAATTCATGGCATTAATACGCCGGACAATTTGACGGATACGATCCGGCCGGGGGGCTGTTTGGATGTGGTGCGGGAGTTTCAGTCCCAGGGGCGGATTCGCCATGTGGGGTTTTCGACCCACGGGCCGACGGATGTGATCTGCCGGGCGATCGCAACGGGTTTGTTTGACTATGTGAATTTGCATTGGTACTACATCAATCAAGGCAATTGGCCGGCGATTGAGGCGGCCCAAGGGCAGGATATGGGGGTATTTATTATCAGTCCGTCGGATAAGGGGGGACACTTGTATGCACCGCCGCCGAAGTTGGTGGAGCTTTGTGCGCCGCTGAGTCCGATGGTGTTTAATAATCTGTTTTGTCTGTCCCATCCGGAGGTGCATACCCTGTCGGTGGGGGCGGCGCGGCCAACGGATTTTGATGAGCATTTAAAGACGTTGCCGTTGTTGGAGCAGGCGGGGGACTTGTTGCCGCCGATTCTGGAGCGGTTGGAGCAGGAGGCGATTCGCTGTTTGGGGAAAGAGTGGGTGGAAACGTGGGATCAAGGGTTGCCTGATCCCCACCATGTGCCGGATGAGATTGGGGTGAAGACGATTTTATGGTTGCGGAATTTGGCGATCGCCTATGACATGGTGGACTATGCCAAGGCGCGGTATAACCTGTTGAATAATGGTGGCCATTGGTTCCCCGGTAAACAGGCGAGTGATCCGATCGATCGGAGTCGCATCGAGCGATCGCTTCAACATAGCCCCCACCGTCAAAAAATCCCGGCACTCTTAGAAGATGCGGCGCGACGTTTGGGGGGTGAAACGGTGCAGCGATTGTCCCAACGTTGAGGGCGACAGGATGCGGAATCTGCGGCCGTTGGGCTGAGGGGTTTGCTAGCGTGGGAACATATTGCACCGCGATCGCACCTTAGATCGTCAGTGCGAATGATCTCAATTCGCCTTCAGTCCATTACTCCCCATGACATGATGCAACACCCTATAACAGTTTGTGGTCTTGGCTTAAGTGCGCTGATTTTGCCCTGTCTTTTGCAGGGGTCGCCGGCGATCGCCATTGATCCCGGCCCCATCACCCCCCCTGCTAAAATCTCGGCAGTACAGATCGCCCAAGCCCCCGCCGAGACTGCGCTCAAATTAACCTTGGCGGATCTGCCCCAAGGCTTTATCGAACCGCCCCCCGCTGTTGCCGCCCAAATGGTGCAACAACTCGAAGCCCTCAGCGGTCAATTTCAGCAAAGTGGTGTCAGTCCCGAAGACTTTTATGTCTATATTCACCCCACCCGCTTGCAAGTGGTGGTGGGGTTCAATGGCGTAGTCAGTGATCGGGAACTGTTTGACTATTACCTGACCCAATCCCAACAGCCGGAACAGCAAATCAAAATCACCGAATTAATCCAACAACGCCTCGCCCCGATGGATGGCATTGATCTCACCCGCTATGAAACCCTAGAAACGGTGAACGGGGTGGGCGATCGCGCCGCCGGGATTCACCTCGGCTTGACCCTCTACGATACCCAATTCAGTAGCGATCTCGTCACGTTCCGGCGGGGGAATGTGGGGCTGTTCACGGCGATCATGTATCCCCAAGATCAAACCCCCCTCGTAGAATTGTTAACCCTCGCCACCACCCTCGATCAGCGCATCTAAGCCCTGATTGCTCACCCAATCGGGATTTTAAAGCCCTCTCCCACGGGAGAGGGTTGGGTGAGGGCAATGGATCACGATCAGCAGGCGAGGAGGCTACACCGGCGTAGCCATCATCCCCGCCAACAGTGAAATGCTAATCCCCAACGCCAAGCCCATCAAGACTTGAAACGGCGTATGGCCGAGGAGTTCCTTGAGGCGTTCTTCGTTGAGTTCTTTGCCTTCTTGGAACATTTCGTCGAGGATTTGGTTGAGGATGCGGGCTTGTTTCCCGGCGGCTTGGCGAACTCCGGCGGCATCGTACATGACAATCACCGCAAAGATAGCTGCGATCGCAAACTCCGCACTATTCCACCCTTTTGTTTGTCCAACCCCCGTCGCCAAGGCCGATACCAGCGCCGAGTGTGAACTGGGCATTCCGCCGGTGCTGAACAGGTGGCGCACATCCAAACGCTGTTTTTGAATCAAGCTGATAATTAACTTCAGCACCTGAGCAATCAGACAGGCGATGATCGCCACCAGTAGGGCGTGGTTACTGAGGATCGAATTAAACTCTTGCATTGTGTTTCCGTTGCCCTCTAATTCTTACGCGCCGTGATGAAGTGAGCGATCGCAGCGAGGGGCGCGGCATCGGAGCCGTAGGGGTCGAGTTGTGCGATCGCCTCCGTCACCAAACGATCCGCCTCCTGACGCGAAGCCTCCAACCCCCACAAACTGGGATAGGTCGCCTTTTGCGCTTGTAAATCTTTCCCGGCGGTTTTTCCCAATTCAGCTTGGGTCGCCGTAATATCCAAAATGTCATCAATAATCTGGAACGCCAAGCCAATATTTTGGGCATAGCGCGACAATCGCTGTAAATCAGCATCCCCCGCCCCGGCCAAAATTGCCCCACAGGTCACACAAGCCTCTAGCAGCGCCCCGGTTTTATGGGTGTGGATAAAGGTCAGCATCTCAGCGGTGACATCGGGTTTTCCTTCCGATTCCAAATCCATCACCTGGCCCCCCACCAAGCCCGCTGCCCCCACAGCCCGCCCCACATGGGCAACTACTTTCAACACTTGGGCCGGCGGCACATCGCAGGTCTGGTCGGCAATATATTCAAAGGCGTAGGCCAAGAGCGCATCCCCCGCCAGAATCGCAATATCATCGCCGTAAACCTTATGGTTCGTCAGTTTGCCGCGCCGATAGTCGTCATTATCCATCGCGGGTAGATCATCGTGGATCAGCGACATGGTGTGAATCATCTCCAGGGCGCAGGCGGTGGCCATGGCCATCGCTTCCGTGCCGCCGAGCAGTTCACAGGTCGCCAAACAAAGGATGGGCCGTAACCGCTTCCCCCCCGCCAGCAGCGAGTAGCGCATCGCTTCGTAGATTTTGGGCGGTTCTGCCGTCGGGACAGATGCCGCCAATGCCGCTTCTACTTTAGTTTGTTGCTGCTGAAGATAAGCAGCCAGATCAAAGTCTGGTGCTGGGGTTGCGGCTTGTTGTTCATCCGTCGTGACCATGCCCAAAAGTAACCCATGGAAAATTTGCTCCCCTCATTCTACAGGGATTGGGAACCGCCCACCAAACGGCGAGAGTCCGGTGGGGGTTAGAGGGTGGGAATGCGTCGCTCTGGCGGGGGGAGGGGGCGATCGCTCGGTGCCGGATTCGCGGGCGGACTGGGTAAGGGGCGTTGTTGGGGCAGTTGGGGAGCGGGGGCGGGGCGGGGCGGGAGGGGGGTAATGATAATTTCACGATCCGCCGGGGGCAAAGAATCCGACGGCAGGGGGCCGCTATTAATCCCCACGGGGCCACCACTGGGCACGGACACCAACTGGGGATCACCGGTTAAATAGATGTGACCCAAGGGGCGATTTTGATAGGTGCGGCGGGTCAGTTCCCAACCCTCATCGAGATGGATTTTGAGATAGCCATCGGCGAGGCCACGGGTGCGGCCAATGGGAATCCGAACGTTGGGTTCGCGGGGGGAATTGGCCATTAATACCAACTCGTTACCTTGGGGCACGACGGAGAGAATAAAGCGCCAGCCGAGGTCTTCGCTGCCAATGCGTAACGAGTAGCCGTTGCTGTCGGTGAGACGGTTACAGATGTCGCTGAAGTCAAAGTCAAAAAGGAGAGGATCAACCCGCGTCGGTTCGCCGTCATATTCTTGCCAGCAGGGCCGACGGTTGGACAGTTGTTCAAGGATCAGTAACTGATAGCTGCGTTTTTCCACGCCAAAGGGGGATGCGAGTAAGATAAAGCGGCGTTCATCGACCCGTTGATTGTCAAAGGTCGCGGCAGAACTGGGAGGGGTCAACAGGGGACTGGTGAGACAGAGGCCGCAGGCGGCGAGGGCGGTGAACCAATGGCGCAGGTTGAACATTAAAAACTACCTCAATACAACAATCTCGATACAACGAATGACAGCGGAGCATCACGCTTCGGACTGTAATCACACTACACCCAGGGGTTAAGGTGAACCGGACGAGTCGGGAGCAGCGGGGGGGGCTTGGGCTTGACGTTGCCAGGCGGCCCAGAGATCGGGGCGACGTTGGCGGGTGCGGTGGTGTTGTTGTTCGGTGCGCCATTGCGCGATCGCAGCATGGTTACCAGAACGCAACACCTCCGGCACGTCCCACCCCCGAAAGGAAGCCGGGCGGGTGTATTGGGGATAGTCTAACAGCCCAGCGGCAAAGCTTTCCGTTTTCAGGGATTCGGTTTTACCCACTGTGCCCGGTAGGAGGCGCGTCACGCCATTAACCAGGGTTAACGCCGGAATTTCTCCCCCCGTCAGTACAAAATCTCCCAGGGAAATTTCCCGCGTCGCTAAATGGCGAATCCGTTCATCAAACCCCTCGTAATGTCCACAAATCAAGATGAGCTGATCGTAGTCGTGGCTCAGGGTGGTGAGGAGTTGATGGGTGAGGGGTTCCCCTTGGGGGGACATTAGGATAATGTCGCGACGGGGCAGGCAGGGCAGGGATTCGACGGCGGCAAAGATTGGGTCAGGCTTGAGGAGCATGCCAACGCCGCCGCCGTAGGGTTCATCATCGACGCGGTGGTGTTTGTCGGTGGTGAAGTCCCGTGGATTGGTACAGATTACCTCAGCGATCTGATTCTGGAGCGCTTTGGCCAGCAGCCCCGATTGCAGGGGGGAGGTGAAAAAGTCGGGAAATAGGGTGATGAGATCGAAACGCATGGAGTTGATGGGGATTTCGCGAAATTCAGAGTTTTCGATAAACTGTATAGTCATGTATTCGGCTGAAAAGCGATACCATAGATGCTGCAAACCGAATCGTATTCTCCAAAGACCCAGATGCCAAAACCAACAAAGACCGCAATCCTCGTGATCGGTGGTGCGGAAGACAAGGTTCATGGACGAGAAATTTTACATACCTTTTTCAACCGTTCCGGGGGCAGTGATGCGGTTATCGGCATCATTCCATCGGCATCGCGGGAACCTGTCTTAGTTGGCGATCGCTATCGACAAATTTTTTCCGACATGGGGGCGCGGCGGGTCGAATTGATCGATATTCGCGAACGTAGTCAAGGAGAAGATTCCTACTACCTAGAATACCTTGAAGACTGCACCGGCATTTTTATGACCGGTGGCGATCAACTCCGCCTTTGTGGGTTGTTGGCGGAAACTCCATTTATGGAGCGTGTCCGGGAACGGGTTCAACAGCAGGAGCTCAGCTTGGCCGGCACCAGTGCCGGGGCAGCGGTGATGGGCCATCATATGATTGGCGGCGGCGGCAGTGGCGAATCGCCCAACCGTGCCCTCGTGGACATGACCATGGGCTTGGGGATCATCCCGGAAGTGATCGTCGATCAACATTTTCATAACCGGAACCGCATGGCACGGCTGCTGACGGCGGTGGCCATTCATCCCGATCGCATCGGCATCGGCATTGATGAAGATACCTGCGCCATGTTCGAGCATGATGGCTGGTTAGAGGTGATTGGCAAAGGCAATATCACCATTGTTGATCCGCAGTCTTTGTCCCACACCAATCAACTGGATGTGAGCGTGACTGATCCCCTCAGCCTCCATAGTTTACGTCTCCATATTCTGTGTCACGGCGATCGCTTCCATCTCCATCAACGTCGTCCTCTCACCCCCATGACCGGCGAAAAATCAGCCTAGGCAAGCCTGATCGAGCCTGGTCTTGACACCGCCTTGGGAAACTGTTCCCTATGAACAGTCTGGCAACTTTTCCACAAGAGACACTATCCCATGGCGAAATCCGTGCGTCTTCCTCATCCTATTTTTAATCCCCTATGAAAATCCTCAAGACTCTCACCCTACGTGGCCCGAACTATTGGAGTATTCGCTACCCGAAGCTGATTGTGATGCGTCTTGATCTTGAAGATCTCGACGAGGTGTATTCCAACCAAATTGAGGGTTTTTATGATGGTCTCTGTGATGTTCTGCCCAGCCTGATCGAGCATTACTGTTCACCGGGGTATCGGGGTGGCTTTCTCGAACGGGTGCAAAACGGGACATTAATGGGGCATATCATCGAACATGTGGCCCTCGAACTCCAAGAAATGGCAGGGATGACAGCCGGGTTTGGGCGAACCAGGGAAACGGGCGATCGCGGCGTTTACAATGTCGTCTTTGAATATGTCGATGAGCAGGCCGGCCGCTACGCCGGCCGCGCCGCCGTCCGCCTCTGTCAAAGCATCGTAGACACCGGAACCTATCCGGACTCCGAACTCGAACAGGACTTAGCCGATCTACGCGAATTAGCCGCCAACGCATCCCTTGGGCCCAGCACCGAAACCATCATCACCGAAGCCGAAGCCCGGAAAATCCCCTGGCTCAACCTCAGTGCGCGAGCGATGATCCAACTGGGCTACGGGGCCAACTCCAAACGCATCCAAGCCACCCTCTCCGACTACTCCAGCATCCTCAGCGTCGAACTCGCCTGCGACAAAGAAGGCACAAAACTCATGCTCCGGGATGCCGGCATTCCCGTGCCCCGTGGCACCGTTATTCGCTACATCGATGAACTGCAAGATGCGATCGACGACGTAGGCGGCTATCCCATCGTCCTCAAACCCCTCGACGGCAACCATGGCCGCGGCATCACCATCGACATCAATAGCTGGGACGAAGCCGAAGGAGCCTACGACCTCGCCAGCGAAGCCTCCAAAACCCACTCCGTCATCGTCGAACGCTATTACCAAGGCAGCGATCACCGCATCCTCGTCATCAATGGCAAAGTGGTGGCCGTCGCCGAACGGATTCCGGCCCATGTGGTGGGTGATGATCACCTCACCATCAGCGAATTGATCGATCGCACCAACGAAGATCCGCGCCGAGGCGAAGGCCACGACAACGTCCTCACCAAAATCAAACTGGACAAAACCGCCACCGATGTCCTCGCCCGCCAAGGCTACAGCCTTGACAGCATCCCCCCCGACGGTGAGCGCGTTTACCTGCGGGCCACGGCCAACCTCAGCACCGGCGGCAGCGCCATCGATCGCACCGACGAAATTCACCCCGAAAACATCTGGATTGCCCAGCGGGTCGTGAAAACCATCGGCCTCGATATTGCCGGGATTGATGTGGTCACCTCAGACATTAGCAAGCCCCTGCGGGAAACCGATGGGGTGATTGTGGAAGTGAACGCTGCCCCTGGGTTTCGGATGCACGCGGCCCCCAGTGCCGGGCTACCCCGGAATGTGGGAGCCGCCGTGTTAGATATGCTCTTTCCCGATGGTACGTCTCCCCGGATTCCCATCGTGGCGATCACCGGCACCAACGGCAAAACCACCACCACCCGTTTAATTGCCCATATTTTCCGCCAAACGGGTAAAACCATTGGGTTTACCACCACCGACGGCATTTATGTGGGGAATTACCTCGTGGAAAAAGGCGATACCACGGGCCCCCAAAGTGCCCAGGTGATTCTGAAAGACCCCACCGTCGAGGTGGCGATTTTAGAAACGGCACGGGGAGGCATTTTGCGATCGGGTGTGGCGTTTGATCAATGTGATGTGGGGGTGGTGCTGAATGTAGCGGCGGATCACCTGGGGATTGGTGATATTAATACCGTCGAACAGATGGCCCATGTGAAAAGTGTGATCGCGGAAGTGGCTGCGCCCAGTGGTTATGTGGTGTTAAATGCCGATGATCCGCTGGTGGCGAAAATGGCGGAACGGGCCAAGGCGAAGATCGCGTATTTTTCCATGGACCCGGACAATCCGGTGCTGCAAGATCATCTGCGGCGGGGTAAGTTGGCGGCGGTGTATGAAAATGGCTATCTCTCAATCATGGAGGGGAATTGGACGCTGCGGATTGAAGAGGCGAAGAATATTCCGATTACCTTGGCGGGGATGGCTCCGTTTATGATTGCCAATGCTCTGGCGGCTTGTTTGGCGGCGTTTGCCCAAGGGGTGGATGTGGAGGAGATTCGCCAAGGGGTGCGCACGTTCCAATTGTCGTCGGAACAAACGCCGGGCCGGATGAATTTGTTTGATCTCGATCGCTACCATGCCTTGGTGGATTATGCCCATAATCCGGCGGGCTACGAGGCCCTCGGTGGTTTTGTCAAAAACTGGCAGGGTCAGCGGGTCGGCATTGTGGGCGCACCGGGCGATCGCCGCGATGAAGATCTGATCCTGTTGGGTGAACTCGCGGCGGATATGTTCGATCGCATTTTGGTCAAAGAAGACCAAGACCGACGCGGCCGGGCCGAGGGAGTCGTGGCGGATCTGATCGTGCAGGGGATTACCCAGGCCCAGCCCGATGCTCGCTATGAGGTGATTTTGAATGAGGAAAAAGCGATCGCGGTGGGGCTAGATGAAGTGGAAGATGGGGGGTTAGTGGTGATTACGCCCGAAATTGTATCGAGTGCGATCGCCTTGATCGAAGCCCGTCAACCCCGTTAAGATCCGCCGCTGCATCACCCATGAGGAGCGATCGCATTGAGGTTTTCCTGGAGAGAACCTCCGGTTATCACACCACTGAGCGATTCTCCATCCGGAGAATCGCTTGTTAAGATCAAGATAAGCTCGGTCAATCTGCTGAAACTGGATATCCCGATGCGCTTGACGGTGGTGTGAAGAAGCAAAAAATACGGTATGTGCCGTGGATACCGATGGCGTGGACGGTGAACCCGATCCATGTTTCTACGTCAAAGAATATACCGAGTGTTGTTTCGTGACTGCTGAGATCTTCTCTATGAAACGCCCTACTTTTTTCCTGGTAACCTTGATGAGTGCGATCGCGATCGCACTCCCGACCCTGTCTCAGGCTCAAACCGTCTCCAATGCGTCATCCTACCCAGTTCAAGAGCGGAGCAGCTTTATTAATAGCTGTGCCTATGGTCGGGGGGCTGAGGTGCGGGCGGTCTGTGAATGTACCTATCGCCGCATCACCCAACAATACAACTACGAAGAATACCAAACCATCTATCGCCGCGTTGAACAAGGCAGCCCCCTCCCGGAAACGATTGTGGCCATGATTCGCGATTGTCGGCAGGCAGCCGGTAGCCGCTAACCTGAAAGAACATGACAGCGATCGCCCTCGACCCGTACACTAAAAGCGATATCGTCTCAATTTTTGCCATGACCTCCGAACCCAATGCCCCCGAAACATCCCCCCACGACCCTGAAACCACACCCCAAGCCCCCGAAACCCCCAACGAACCCCTCCCCAGTTTCGGCTTTAACCTCTATGCCGAAAAAGTCAACGGTCGTTTTGCCATGATTGGCTTTGCGGCCCTGATGCTCCTCGAAATCATCACCCACCAAGATTTCTTCACCTGGCTCGGCTTGCGGTAGGAGAATATGGGGCTGTGCGCCCCTTGCCTGTCTTGCGTGAACTGTCGAAAACGATCCATAGCGGTTTTCATAAACTTGAGGTACGAAGATCCCCCTCAATCCCCCTTAAAAAGGGGTACGAAGATCCCCCTCAATCCCCCTTAAAAAGGGGTACGAAGATCCCCCTCAATCCCCCTTAAAAAGGGGGAAGTGGTGTTCTCATCCTTTCGCAATCTGCTATATCGTTGGGAGCGATCGCCGACTCATCACCCCATAGAAAAACTGCACTGGAGTTGTTGTCAACCCCAGTGCAGGACGAACGAACCCCAGAAAGCAAGGCTTACAACGCTAGATCATTGATGAGCGTTACATCTAAATCTTCATTGGGATCAACCGAATAGAACGTTACGGACTTGCGGCCTAAAAGCAAGCCGCCCAGCGCCCCAGCCCCAGCACCGCCCAAAATTTCCCCCAAGGAAATCGAATTATCGCCCGTCAGCACGGACAACACCGAAGCGGCCGCCGCCCCGATCGCAGCCCCACGGAGAATGTCATCCCCATCGGCTCCTTTTTTCACCTTTTCCGTGGTGGTGACATAGGCAGAATTGCCATCGAGCACGAGGCGATTGGGGCCCACGAGAATTTCTTGACCGATAAACCGTGCCCCTTCATCCTCCGTCACTTCCATATAGCCTTCGATCACCGTTCCCTTGGCGAGGAGAATCCGATCATTGCGATCGCGCACATTTGACGACAGCACCAACGTATAGGGCAAGGGTTCTTCCTCATCCATCGTCAATAAAATTTTCTCTGTTTCCGGATCAGCGGAATCCATCGGCAAGATGGTCCCCGCCGGAATCGTTGCCCGCGAAATGTCCGGCAACCGTTGCGCCGTTGCCGAATCCAGGAGGGGCAAGAGGCCGCCCACGCTCAATGTTGCGGTGAGAAGGGTTGCGGTGGTGTTGCGCCAGGTGAATGAGATCATGGGAAGCGTTACTGTAGGGGTTGGGTAGTTCTGACGAAGCTGCACGCGATGGAGTTCCACGACAATGGCACGATTTAGGCTCAGTACCCGGCTGCTGCTCTCCCATCTCTTGGTGATGGTGGTGGGGCTAGGGACGTTCACGTTGATTGCTAAATTTTCCTCGCCCCGGTTTTTTGTGTTGCGCTTGGAGCAGTTGGAGCAACGGGGTTTAGTGACGGTGCGATCGGCTCGTACCTATTTAATCGACGGGTTTGAAAGTGCCTGGAATAGCAGCAGCCTCTGGTCGGTGATCATTGGCGGCACGACGGCGGGCGGCCTGAGTTTGTGGCTTTCCCAGCGCATCACCCAACCCCTCGGAACCATGGCAACGATCACGCAAAAATTCGCATCGGGTCAACTTCAAGAACGAATGCCGACGACGGAAATCCCTGAATTAAATGAACTGGCCCAAAGTTTTAACCGGATGGCCAACAGCTTAGAGGGGGTGGAAAAACGCCGCCGGGAACTGATTGGCGACCTGACCCATGAGTTGCGCACGCCCTTAACGGTAATGCGCGGTTATCTAGAAGAACTCTCGGATGGGGGGCTAGAACCGTCGCCGGAACTTTATCTGCGCTTGGTACGAGAAACGAAACGTCTTGAACGCTTAACCCACGATTTACAGGAACTCTCTAAGGCGGAGGCGGGCTATTTGCCGATTCAACTGCAACGGGTGGAGTTGTTGCCGTTGTTGCGGGGGATGGTGGAACGGTTTCAGGATCAGTTGATTGATGATAATCCCCGGTTGCGGTTGGATTGCCCGACGGACTTGCCGATGGTGTGGGCGGATTTCGATCGCACGGAACAGGTGGTGATGAATTTGGTGGGGAATGCGCTGCGCTATACGGAAGCGGGCGAGATTACGCTCAAAGCTTGGGGGGCAGATAAGTGCGTCTGGGTGGCGGTGATTGATACGGGGGTGGGGATTGCCGAGGCGGATTTGCCCTATGTGTTTGAACGGTTTTGGCGGGCGGATCGATCGCGATCGCTCCATTCCGGCGGCACGGGGATCGGGTTGGCGATTACCCGCCGTCTGGTGGAACTCCAAAACGGCCAGATTGAAGTCGAAAGCGAGCTAGACCGGGGCAGCACGTTTAAGTTTTGCCTTCCTGTTGCCTAGCTGTTGCGGTGTTGCGCTGGAAAGTTGCGCCGGGATTAGAAGCGATAGGCGCGATCGCCCACCCACAGCGTCACGGGTACGGATGCCCCATTGTCCCGCACCCGAATTTCTACCCCCATCGGCGGATTGTTGCCAAAACGACGATTGAGATCGGTGATTTCATCGTTGATGCGATCGCGCTGATCTTCGGGCATATAGTACCGTTCCAATCCATAGGCCACTTGGTTGTACTGCAACACCCCTTGTAACGTCACCTCATCTGCATCAAGATCATCCGGGGGCGTGAGGCCAATGGCCACGGGCTGCCAAGGGGCGGGGCGTTCCGTGGTGGACGGTTCAACGGGAGTGGTGAGGGTGAGATAAAAGGAGATGGCGCGATCGGGCTGTTGTTCCTGGGCTTGATACACCCCATTCCATCCCGGCAACGTCCGCAAGTTGTCTAGATTGGAAATTTGGTAGCTCAGGGTTTGGGAATAGCCCCGCAAGAGGTCATAGGGATCAACGGGCACGGTTTGAAGCATCACCGTTTCCCCCGCCACATAGGTCAAAATTGCCTGGCTTGGCAGGCCAATAATTAACGCAATTTGCGCCGCCAATGGCAGCCAAAATCGCCAGGAAGCTGGGGTTGTAGCCATGGGAAATCCTCCAATCAAGGGATACGGCTTCACTCTAGGACTTTTTAGCGGTTGCGATCGCTCTCCTCAGCCAGTTTTTAAGGTTGGCCTTAGCCGCATTCCCCATGGCATGGGTTTGGTCACCAAACCCGGATTGGGCCGTCGTTCGCTTACCCTTCAACGACCCTCAGCGCGGGGGTGCTCATCAATCCACACCAGCGATCAATGGATTGGGGATCACAGCAGAGGATCACAGGCGGTTGCGGGTTTTGAGGCGGAGGTATTGGTCGATCAGGGGGTCGGTGATGCGATCGGCGGGGGCATCGAGGACGAGGACACCCTGACGTTGGAGGGTGGCGAAGACGGCTTCGCGTTGGGCGAGGAGGTCGAGGGCGATCGCTTGCTCGTAGGCGGGGGTGAGGGTGGTGGCGGTTTGGTGGGCGCAGCGGTCTACTTGGGGGTCGCGGAGGGTGACGCAGAAGGGGAGATAGCGGGGGGTGAGGCGGGTGAGGGCGGCGAGGAGTTCAGCGGAGGCGGTGCGATCGATGATGTCGGTGAGGAGGACGATCAGGGCGCGGCGGGTTTGGTGGCGGACGATCTGTTGGATGGTGCTGAAATAGTCGGGTTCGGTGAAGGTGGGTTGGAGGGGGGTGAGGCGTTCGATCAGGGGGGCGAGGTCGAGGTGAAACTGTCGCGTTGAAACGGAAAAGGCCGATGGGGGGCGATCGCAGACCCTCAACCGCGCTGGAAATTTGCCCGCCGTCACGGTCATCGTCACGGGATTATCAAAAAAATGGGTTTAAAACCTCGTCTTTTTAAGACGGCTTTGGATTAATATAGAGACGGTTGAGATCCCCAAGGTGGGCGGTTGTGAAGCGGCTTTTAGTCGGCACCCTCGAACCTGAAAACTCCTAGAGAGTAAC
>NZ_JAQMTY010000162.1 GCF_028330765.1 Spirulina subsalsa CS-330
CCCTTAGGGAGAGGGCTAGGGTGAGGGCTTTCCGGGATCTGGCTAATTTTGTCAGTCAACCAGGTGGGAGGGTTCCGGCTTGTTTTTTTTCACATTGTTTTCAGGAAAGTATAGGAGTGGACAAATTCGTTAGGACGGGCAAGGGGCTTAAGCCCCTTGTTCCAGAGTCTCTGAATGTCCTAACTGCCCTGGCTAGTACAGAGTCAAGACTTAATATTCGGATTGTCTTGAATGTCCAACGCTCAACGTGACGGTGCGTTACGCTTCGCTAACAGCACCCTACAAACAGCCTAATTCTTGGCATTGACGCGGCACTAGTGCTATAACTCTTATTCCTTCACAGGTTTTTCACAGCTTGTGCTTACAGTGAGGGGGTCGCAGTTCTTTTTGCCAAGGGTTTCTTCTTATGTTGCACATCATTAATTCCCCTGAACTTAATCAACGTCTGCAACATCTTGAACTGTTGCATGATCTCTATCATCGCATTGCAGACATTCGAGAGATTACGCCTGAACAAGCGGCAATTCTTCACCATCTGCGCCAAGAAGACACCCTCAGCGAAGAAGCTCGTGTCATGGTTGACCGAATTTTTTACCATTTGCGACGCAAGCAGCGCAGTATTCATCCTCGTTATTGCTCGGTTCAGCAGAATTCTTAAGGGGATTCGCTGGATTGTTTGGCCGTTTTATACAGGTGTTTGAAGGTGCGTTGCTGAATGGCATGATCCACGATGGGTTCTGGATAGCCACAGGCGAGGCGTTCTAAGGGGGAGATCTGACCTGTGACTAAGGGTTCGGGATCGAGCGATCGCAACTCTTCCACCCATTGCCGCACATAGTCCCCGTCGGGATCGAATTTTTTCGCTTGACTGCTGGGGTTGAAAATCCGTAACGGTTTCGGGTCCATCCCACTGGATGCGCTCCACTGCCACCCGCCGTTATTGGCGGCTAAATCTCCATCTACTAAGGTTTGCATAAAGTATTTTTCACCCCAGCGCCAATCAATGATCAGGTCTTTGGTGAGAAAACTGGCGACGATCATCCGACAGCGGTTGTGCATCCAGCCGGTTTGATTCAACTGTCGCATCGCTGCATCCACAATCGGATAGCCGGTTCGCCCCTCACACCAGGCTTGAAACTGCTCGCGGTTGTTCTGCCACGGAAAATCACGAAACGGGGCGCGATAGGGGCCGTCGGCCAGGGCGGGGAAGAAGTAAAGGGCGTGGTGATAGAATTCCCGCCAGGCGAGTTCCTGTTGCCAGGTTTGGATGTTGGTGCGGTGTTCGTCGGAGCGGGCGGCTTCGTAGCAGGTTTGGGCGGCGTGCCAGACGGTGCGAATCCCGATCGCGCCAAATTTGAGGGCGGCGCTGAGTTGGGATGTGCCGGGATCGGCGGGATAGTTGCGGCGTTCGTCGTAGCTGGCCAGGGCGCGATCGCAAAATTCCTCCAACCGCTCAAGGGCTGCTGTTTCCCCCGGTTCCACGGGAAAACCATTCTCCCAGATAAACCCTAATTCAGCAGCGGTGGGTAAGGCGGTGGCTCCGGCAGCGGTAGCGATCGCACTTTCTGCCGAGGTCAAGCCCTGGAGATCCGTCACCGTTGGGCAGGGTGCGGCCTTGGGCTGCGATCGCCAGGTTTTCCAAAACGGGCCATAGACCGTGTAGGGGCTGCCCGCCTTGGTGAGCACTTGACCCGGTTCACAAAGGAGGTGATCCCACACCGTATGTACCGGAATATTGGCAGCGGTCAGGGCCTGGCGGAGGGTGCGATCGCGCTCCCTGGCGTAGGGTTCCACATCCTCCGTCCACACCACCCCCGCCGCCCGCAACGCCACCGCCAACCGCACCAGCGCCGTCTGGGGCGACTCCCGCAGAATCAGCAACTGACTCCCCACCGCCGCATAGTGTTGCGCTAATGCCGCCAAACATCCCACCAGATACGCCACCCGCGCCGGAGCCACATCATCCCGCTCTAGAATCCCCGGATCAAAACAAAACAGCCCCACAACCTGACGGCTCCTCTGCCGCGCCACCTGCAAACCAAGATGGTCACTCAACCGCACATCACGCCGATGCCACAATAAAATTAACCCCATAGTTACCCTCAATTCTGTTCTCAAATCCGGGGGGGTGCGATCGTCACGTCATCGGGCAGCCCACCCCCCGCATGCTTCGGTTCACCCCTCAACGTCACAGGATCACCACAACCAACCCCCGATCATCATAGCCGTTAGCGATTCTTCAAGAATTGCCACACCCCCATCACCTCAGGCGTTTGATCGACAGGGTCGCAGCATCCCCCCGCATTTTGTATCTCTAATGCCCGTTTTACACAACCGCTTTTAGTACCATCTACTGCACTAGTCTCTCCAGGTAACAAGATTTATGAGCGGAAATACAGCTCGGGCCCAAGCCATCCATCAAATCACCAATCGCACCCCCCTGCCCTCTAAACCCCCAGAACGCCTGGAAGATATTTGGGCTGAGAACGTGTTTGACCTGACTAAAATGCAGGCAACCTTACCGAAGGTGGTGTTTAAATCGATTAAAAACACCATTGTGACGGGAGAAAAGTTAGACCCCTCCATTGCCGACACCGTGGCCACCGCGATGCGAGATTGGGCCTTAGCACGCGGGGCACTCTACTATGCCCACGTCTTCTATCCCATGACCAACTTGACCGCCGAAAAGCACGACGGCTTCATCTCGGTGCAAGGGGACGGTAAAGTCATTTCTGAATTTTCCGGCAAAGTGTTAGTGCAAGGGGAACCCGATGGCTCCTCGTTCCCGAACGGGGGGATTCGCGGCACGTTTGAGGCGCGGGGCTATACCGCTTGGGATGTCACCAGTCCGGCCTATGTGATGGAAACGGATAACGGGGCAACGCTCTGCATCCCCACAGTTTTTGTCTCTTGGACGGGGGAAGCCCTCGATAAGAAAGTGCCGCTGCTCCGCTCCATTGCCGCCATGGATAAAGCAGCGCGGAAAGTGTTGAAGCTTTTGGGCTGTGATCAGGTGGCCCATGTCAATTCTAGCTGCGGGGCAGAACAAGAGTATTTCTTGGTGGATGCGAATTTTGCCAGCCAACGCCCGGATTTGCTCTTGGCGGGCCGGACGTTGTTCGGCAAGGCTCCGGCCAAAGGGCAAGAGTTTGACGACCATTATTTTGGGGCGATTCCCAATCGCGTCCAGGTCTTCATGCAGGATGTGGAAGAGATGATGTACAAGCTGGGGATTCCAGCTAAGACGCGCCATAACGAGGTTGCGCCGGGACAGTTTGAGATCGCACCGTTTTTTGAAGCGGCGAACGTGGCGAGCGATCATCAACAACTGACGATGACGATCTTGAAGCAGACGGCGAAAAAGCATGGGTTTATGTGCCTGCTCCATGAGAAGCCCTTTGCGGGGATTAATGGATCTGGGAAGCATGTCAACTGGTCTGTGGGCAATTCGACCCAAGGAAATCTCCTTGATCCCGGCGATTCTCCCCATGAGAATGCGCAGTTTTTGGTGTTCTGTGGGGCGGTGATTCGTGGGGTGCATAAATATGGGCCGCTGATGCGGGCGGCGATCGCAACGGCCAGTAATGATCACCGCTTGGGGGCGAATGAAGCTCCCCCGGCGATCATGTCCGTTTATCTCGGTTCCCAACTCGAAGAGGTGTTTGAGCAAATCAAAACCGGAACGGTGACGGAATCGAAGCATAAAGGGGTGATGGATCTGGGGATTGCCGTTGTGCCTCCCTTAAGCAAGGATGCGGGCGATCGCAACCGCACCTCCCCCTTCGCCTTCACCGGCAACCGCTTTGAATTCCGCGCCGTCGGCTCCAATCAATCCGTGTCCGGCCCCCTCGTCGTCCTCAATACGATGTTGGCCGAATCCTTAGACTGGATCGGGAATCGCCTTGAAAGCGAACTTTCCACCGGCATGGACTTAAGCACAGCCATCATCACCGTGCTCAAAGATGTGATGGAAGCCCATGGTTCTGTGATTTTTGGCGGCAACGGCTATTCAGAAGAGTGGCACAAAATGGCCGTCGAAGAGCGGGGCCTCGCCAACCTGCCCACCACCGCCGACGCTCTCCCCTACCTCCGCGCTGAGTTTGTCCAGGATCTGTTTGCGAAAACAGGGGTGCTGACTCCCGTGGAACTGGAAAGCCGCTTTGAGGTCTATGCCGAGCAATACATTCTGTCCATTGAAGTGGAAGCAAAACTGGTGATTGGCATGGCCAAAACCCGCATCTACCCGGCGGCGGTGGACTATCTTTCTCAGTTGTCCGCAACAATGACGAACTTAACCAGTCTGGGCATCACCCTAGACAAAGGCAGTGCAGAGGCGATCGCCACCCTCACCAACTCCATGATGGCCGCCGTGGAAGAGTTAAGCACCGCTCTCGCCAAGCATGACATCGGCTCCACCGAAGAGCACATGCAATACTGTGCGTCTACCATTCGCCCCCTGATGGATCAAGTGCGTGAATGTGCCGATTCCTTAGAAGGACTGGTGGCCGATAGCTTCTGGCCCCTGCCCACCTATGAAGAAATGCTCTTCATCAAATAAACCCGTTTCTTCAGAGTCAAACGATAAAAATCATCACCCTTTTGCCGAGGAGAATACTCTCCCCGGCATTTTTTTATAGCACTAGCCAAGGTAGTTAGGACATTCAGAGACTCTGGAACAAGGGGCTTAAGCCCCTTGCCTGTCCGAATCAAGTTAAGGGGCTTAAGCCCCTTGCCTGTCCGAATCAAGTTAAGGGGCTTTAAGCCCCTTGCCTGTCCGAATCAAGTTGTCCACTGCTATCTCTCTGCTGTCCCGCATAGGCCACAATCACCATACGCTTTCGGTCAGGATTTCCTCAAAGGCGAAATCCGGAGCGGCGAGGACAAAAAGAGTGGTGGGGAGGCCGATGGTGCGGGCTTGGAGGCTTTCGTAATAGGTTGTGAATGATTGTTCGGTGGGCTTGGCCATACCGAGGAAGATCAGATCCGTCTCTTGGGAAGAGGCCTGGAGAATTTCCGAGAACGATCGCCCCTCCGCAATGAGAATTTGCGGAATTGCCCCCAATCGCAGCCCCGCCAAGAGATTATCCAGGTTTTCATGGGCAGACGTGGCCGCATCGTGATCCGGAACCACGAGGTTCACGTAAATATCCGCATCACGCCAATTCACATTACTGCGCAGCAGATAGGCCAGCAAGAGCATCAAACTGCCGTTCGCTTGTAGCCCCCCCCACCACACATCAATGCGTTGCCGTTGTCCAAAGCTGCGATCGCGATTCTCCCGCAAAATAATCAAACTTCGTTTTGCCAAGTGAATCGCCCGCAGCATCTCACAATAGGCCTCCCGTCGTTCCACTGCCTCGCTATCGCCTAAAATCACCGTATTGGGCATGATCGAACCTAACCCGTAGGCTTCCACCAACTGCTTCGCCCCATCAAAGGGGTTATCAGCGGTGATCAAGCGGACAAGAGCTTGCACGCCCTGACGTTCGAGATAATCCTGTAGCCGGTCTTCAATTTCAATCTGTTGGGCCATATCCCGCGAGCCACTGGGGAGAATACTCGCCACGGTGATTAAGCCGCGTTTGTGGGTGAAGCCATCGGCTAGTTCAATCAACGACCAGCGTTTGCTCGGAATGCCTGACAGGACGAGGGCATGGGGTCGCCAGTTTTTCGGGTCTTCCTGCTGCCCCATTTGAAAAATCCCTTCCCGCAGCAGTGCCATCCACATCCCCCGCCGCACATCGCCCCAGGTGGCCATCAATTCCCGCTGTTGTAACCAGACGTAAATCCCTAGCACGATCAAGGCTGCGATCGCCGTCGCCACGGCATTGATCAAAAACATCACCGCCAAACACCCAAAAGCCCCCACCATCGACAGCAGCCAAGGAACCCGAAAGGCAGGACGAAAGGAGGGACTTTGTAAAAAACCTTCAATGCCCGCCGCCACGTTGAGGATCGCGTAGGTGGTAAGGAAAAACATCGTCAGGATTGGGGCGATCAAGTTGAGATCGCCCACACAGACCGCCGCCACCGCTACACCGAGGGTCACCGCTGTCCCGATGCGGGGTTCGTCTTCTTTACCGCTGCCATGACCGAGGGCATTGAGCCAATGGGGTAACACACCATCGCGGGCGATCGCTTGCAACACTCGCGGCGCACCCAAAATACTCCCGATCGCACTACTCAACGTTGCCCCCCACACCCCCAACAGGATCGCCGGCCCCCAAAACGCCATCTGTTGCATGATCAAGGGGTTCTCAATCAAGGTCTGGCTATCGGCGCGAAAGGCCAAAATTAGCGGCAATCCCATATAAATCACATAGCCCGTCCCCACAGCGGCCAAGGTTCCCACGGGGATCGATCGCGTCGGATCTTTTAAATCCCCCGACATGCTCACCCCGGCCATAATCCCCGTCACTGCCGGAAAAAACACCGCGAACACCACCCAAAAGGGTTCGCCGTCACGGTTCCACAATTCCACCGTGGTCGGTTCGACCGCATGGCCAAAGCCAAAGGAAATCAGGGACAGCACGATCGCCGCCATGATGAAATATTGGGCCCGAATCGCGATACTCGCCGAGGTTAACGCTAAAACCGCCACTAAAATCGTCGTAATCAACGCCACATAGGTTTGATTCAGGGCCGGAAAGGTTTGGGCGAGGCTTTCGGCAAACCCAAGGGTGTAGAGGGCAACGGAAAGCGCCTGAGCAAAGTAGAGGGGAATACCCACCGCGCCGCCGGTTTCAATCCCCAACGAGCGGCTAATCATATAGTAGGCCCCGCCGACTCGGATGACGCGATCGGTAGCGATCGCACTCACCGACAGCGCCGTAATAAAGGTAATCCCCGTCGATAGCGTCACGATCAGCAACGTCCCCAGCAGGCCCACATTCCCCACCACCCAACCAAACCGGAGGTACATAATTACCCCCAGAATCGTCAAAATCGAAGGGGTATAGACACCGCCAAATGTACCAAGGCCGGTTTTTTCGTCAGGAGAAGTTACGGTCATAAATCACAAAACAGGATGGGAAGAGGGTAAAAGCACCCTTCAAAACAGCATCAACATGCCCATGCTCGACACCCGTTGATGCTTTTCAGGATACCCCACCCCCCCGTGTGGTGTGCAGTTCCACATCCGTTGCAGTTGAAGTACGCCCTCGGAGACGGGGTTGAGGGGTGGCGGCATCGAGGGTGAAGATGGCTTGCCAGTCGGATTGGCCCCAAAACCGCAGTTGACGACTCATGGATATTGCACCGATGCAAAACGCGATACTATCCAGCACCACAATCGCAATCAGATACAGTTCTTCGCCGTACCCATATTGAGACGTTAACGCATTGATCAGCCCCAGACCCAGCATGATTGTGAGCGGACAGGTACCAAAAAAGATCAGGAGATTCACCGCGAGTGGATTTTTAAGGGACGTGGGCCATAGCAAGGTGACGTAGGAGAGGAGGGTATAGGTAAACAGCCACAGGGTCGTCATGGTGGCAGCGATGAGGATGTCCTCTCGGTCGGCAGGATCGAACTGGGTGGCGAGGACAGGCACGAGAACGAGGAGGCTGCCCATGGCGAGAACAACCATGAGGTTAGGACTATTTTCACCGATCAGTAAATCTCGGATGAAGGAGCGGCGATGCTCGAACTCGTGACGATATCGCGCCCAGTCGATCAGGGGTTGGCGTTGGGGACAGGTGGACCCCATGACGATCAGCATGAGGGCAACAACATAGACCATCCAACACCATAGTTGTGCTGGGTTGGTAAAGAGGATGGACTGGGTAAACTCTGACCAGCAGAAGCCGAGCCAGATCAGGTTAAAACCGACAAAGATGCCATAGGCTTGGGTCTTTGTCCAGACGGTGGCGCTGGGGTTGCGAACGCGACGAATGAGGGCGCGATCGCACCAATAGAGGCAAAATCCGCCATGGAGCAACATCAGCCCCAGAAAAAGGGTCTCAACCTGGCCAATGGGGAGGCCAAACCACGTCCAATCGAAGAGGGGGCCATGGTGGAAGGGAATGCGGTCTAGGAGTTGGTGTTGCTCTGTGCCTTGCCGGTTCAAGATGAAGGGCAGGATGGTCGATGGACACCAGAATTTGATCCACCGCATCAGGGTCGGGGCATCGTATTCAACGGGAACATAGTTCAGAAAGGCAAGCAGGGCGCAACTGACACCACTAACGAGCCAAGCTTCGAGGCCGGTGAGGGTGTTACTGAGGGTGATGGCCAGGAGGGCGATGTGGAAGTAGACGGCGGTGATCAGGGCGAGGGCGAGGTAAAAACTGACGATCGCTTTGATCCCTAGGTGTCCCTGAAGCGCGAACCAGAGATGAAAGGGAAGATTCAGCGCGATCGCCCCATAGAGCAAGCTGGGCACGCCGAGGATTTTTCCCCAAACGATGGTGCGGGTGGATTGGGGACTGAAAAGAATAAAGTTGATTGTGCCTTGGCGTTTTTCTTTCGCTAAATCGTTGATCAACAGATACATGCCGCCACCGATGAGCAGAAACATAATCCCCACCGCAATCCACAAAAAGGCTAATTGGTTAGCCTGAAGCCACCATTGCGACAGGTCAATCCACTGTTTCGGACATCGATCATCGACGATCTGCGAGAGGGGAAAATCAGCGGGCATCTGGCAATAGGTTGACGTGGTGAGAATATAGCTCGGCTCCATGCCGATCAGGGCGATCAGGGTCAGGGCTTGGGCGAAGATCAGCAAACCGGCGATAGTGAGGAGCGATCGCACCGTTAACCGGCCTTTCAATTCCCGGAACAGTTGGGGGTTGGTGTCCCCAATGCGGTCAATGGCGGTATCAAGGAGAGTACTTAAGGTCATGGTGTTAATGGGTGAAGGAATAGGGGGGCAAGGGGCTTAAGGTCATGGTGTTAATGGGTGAAGGAATAGGGGGGCAAGGGGCTTAAGGTCATGGTGTTAATGGGTGAAGGAATAGGGGGGCAA
>NZ_JAQMTY010000163.1 GCF_028330765.1 Spirulina subsalsa CS-330
CCCCCTAGCCCCCCTTAAAAAGGGGGGAACGAAAAAAAGTCCCCCTTTTTAAGGGGGATTTAGGGGGATCAAACGCAGACGAGGCCAACATTTGAACGTTATGTATAAGCAGTAGCCCTAGGGGAGAGGGAACTGGAAAAATTGCTCGGCTCCCCTCGCCCTCTGGGAGAGGGGTTGGGGGTGAGGGCTATCATCTTTTGTCAGTCAACCAGTCTGAGGACTCAGGTTCCGGCCTGCCAAGACCCGGAAAAGCCGGAAAGTTGTGCGTTACGCCTGCACCGCCAACGCCTCCGACTTCAAAAGAGCCGCCTTATCGGTTTTTTCCCAGGGCAGATCAAGATCCGTCCGCCCCAAATGACCATAGGCCGCCACATCTTGATAGAACCGTCCGCCCCGTTGGGCCGGTAGTTGGCGGAGGTTAAAGGTTTGGATAATCCCCGCCGGACGCAGTTCAAAATGGCGTTTCACCAAGTCCAACAGAATATCCTCATCCACTTTCCCCGTCCCAAACGTTTCTACTAAGATACTCACGGGCCGCGCCACCCCGATCGCATAGCTCACTTGGACTTCACATTTTTCCGCCAAACCCGCCGCGACGATATTCTTCGCCACATAGCGACAGGCATAGGCCGCCGAGCGGTCTACCTTGGTCGGGTCTTTGCCGGAAAATGCCCCGCCGCCATGACGGGAATAGCCGCCGTAGGTATCGACGATGATTTTCCGGCCGGTGAGGCCGGAATCTCCTTGGGGGCCCCCAATGACAAACTTGCCCGTGGGATTGACGAGATAGCGGGTTTCCTGCGTGGGTTTAACGGCAATATCCGCAAACACGGGTTGAATGACGCTTTCAATCAAATCGGCTCTGATTTTGGCTTGAATGGCATCGTTATCGGTTAACTCGCCGATGGTTTCGGTATGCTGCGTCGAGATTAAAATCGTGTCAATCCCAACGGGCTTGCCGTCTTCGTAGACAACGCTGACTTGGGTTTTGCCGTCGGGGCCGAGGTAGGGCAGTTGACCGCTTTTGCGCACGGCGGTGAGTTGACGGGAAATCCGGTGCGCGAGGCTAATCGGCATCGGCATCAGTTCGGGGGTTTCGTTGCAGGCATAGCCAAACATCAACCCCTGATCACCGGCTCCGATCGCATCGAGTTCGTCTTCGCTGAGTTCGGCCCGTTGCTCTTGGGCAGAGGTGACCCCTTGGGCAATGTCGGGGGACTGTTCATCGAGGGCGATTAACACAGAGCAGCTATTGGCGGAGAAGCCGTTGTTGGCATCGGTGTAACCAATTTCTGCAATTTTCTGGCGAGCGAGGTCAATATAGTTGACATTCGCTTGGGATGAGATTTCCCCTGTGATCAAGACAAGTCCGGTATTGACGACCACTTCGGCAGCCACGCGGCTGCGTTCATCTTGGGTCAAGAGGGCATCTAAAATCGTGTCAGAGATTTGATCACAGATTTTATCGGGATGCCCTTCGGTGACAGATTCTGAAGTAAATAAATAACGACGAGCCAACGTGGTTTCCTTCTCCTGCGACTGATTGCAACTTATCTTAACCTTTGCAGGGTCAGGGGACTAGATGATATCCCCTAGATTGAGCCTATTTCCAACCGGCTTTGTCCATGAGTTGGACGGCTTTGGGGTTGAGTTCGCCGTATTGTTCGACGTTGAGGTCGGAGGCTTTGAAGTCGCCGAGGTTGCGGACGACTTCGTTGGCGGTGACGGATTCGACGACGGGATATTCGTTGTTGCCGTCGGCGAAGAGTTGTTGGGCTTCGGGGGTGACGAGGAATTCAAGGAAGGCGATCGCATTCTCTTTGTTCGGTGCGTTCACTGCCACGCCTGCGCCGCTGATATTGACATGGGCCCCGCCGCTCTCTTGGTTGGGGAAAAAGACGGCGATATTGCTCACCACGTCTTGATCGGCGGGGTCTTCAGAGCGCATCAAACGGCCCACATAGTAGGTGTTGGCGATCGCCACATCACAGACCCCCGATGCTACGGCTTGAATTTGGGCGGTGTCGTTGCCTTCCGGTTCACGGGCAAAATTCGCCACCACGCCTTCAATCCATGCCAGGGTTTTGTCTTCGCCGAGTTCGGCAATTTTAGCGGCCACCAAGGATTGATTATAGATATTGCTCGAACTGCGAATACAGACCCGGCCCGCCCATTCCGGTTCGGCGAGGGCTTCATAGGTGGACAGTTCCGAGGGATCAACCTCGTCGGGGTTGTAGATGATCACCCGTGCCCGTTTGGTGAGGGCAAACCATTCGTTGGCATCATCGCGGAAGTTGTCAGGAATGGCAGTGGTGAGGGCTTCGGATTCGATGGGCTGGAGAATCCCGGCTTCTTGGGCCCGCCAGAGGTTGCCCACATCCACGGTCATCAGCACATCAGCGGGGCTGTTGTCCCCTTCACTTGTGATCCGTTCGATGAGTTCTTCTTCTTTGCCTTCGATCAGATTCACTTCGATGCCGGTTTCTTCGGTAAAGGCGGCATAGAGATCATCGTCGCTGTCGTAGTGGCGTGAGGAGTAGAGGTTGAGGACGGCTTCACTGTTGTCGCCGGAGTCGGCGGTATCCGTTGGATTAGCTGCGTCTTGGCTGGTGGTGGGGGAACAGGCGGCGATCGCCCCCATAGCAATGGCTGATAAGGCAACCGCAACGGACGAACGAGAACAGAATTTCATACTAGGGTAATAAACGAATGGGAACGAGAATTCATTGTAGCGTTAATGATACTAATTCTCAATTAACCACTGAAAATTTTTCTCACACTGTCTGAGGGGAACAATGGCGCAAGAACAGGAACGGATGTATTGGCTGGCTTGGTCACGGGTGCGGGGAGTCGGGCCGCTGCTGGTGAAACGGCTGCAAACGGAGTTTGGCTCGTTGGAGGAGGCGTGGCGGGCCCAAGGTGCGGCATTACAAGCGGTTCAGGGGGTGGGGCCGAAGGTCTTGGAGAGTATCACCACGGCGCGGGCCCAGCTTGAACCGGAACAATTGCTAGAGGAGTGCGATCGCGCCCAGGTGAAGTTTTGGACACCCGCCGATCCAGATTACCCCTACCTATTGCAAGAGATTCCGAATTTCCCCCCGGTCTTATATTATCGCGGTCAGGTGAACAGGCTCGAAAATCAGGGCCGCAAACCGGCGATCGCGATCGTCGGCACTCGCAACATCACCGACTACGGCCACCGCTGGACAGCCCGGATCAGCCGCGCCCTCACCTGTCGAGGCTTTACCATCGTGTCGGGCCTCGCGCTGGGGGTGGATGCCGCGGCCCATGAAGCCTGCCTCAACGCTGGCGGTCGGACGATCGCCGTCCTCGGCACGGGCATTGATGTGATCTATCCCCGTCAAAACACCGCCCTCTACCATCGCATCGCTGAACAGGGGTTAATCCTCAGCGACTATCCCCCCGGCACGCGCCCCGAAGCCCATAATTTCCCGCCCCGCAATCGGATCATTGCCGGGTTGAGTCGGGCGGTGTTGGTGATGGAAGCCGCCCAGCGATCGGGGGCATTGATTACGGCTCGGTATGCGATCGAATACAATCGAGATGTCTATACCCTGCCCGGCTCTTTAGACAATCCCCAAGCCCTCGGCTGTTTGGAATTGGTGAACACCGGGGCGCAGTTGATTTTAGGGGAACGGGCATTGTTGGATCAGTTGGGTGATATTCCGCCGTTGGATTCTCCCCAAGATCATCAACTGACGCTGGATTTCTCCCCGCCTGACTCGCCCCCCGTCGTGGCCCCTCGCCCAACGCTGCCGCCGGATTTATCCCCCAACTGTTACCGAGCCTTTGAGGTGATTGGCACAGACCCGACCTCCCTCGATCGGATTATGGAACAGAGTGGGTTAACGGCGCGTGAGGCCCTGGTGGCGCTGAGTCTGTTGGAAATGTTGGAACTGATTACGGGCTTACCGGGGCAGCAATACCGCCAGCGGTGATCCGGGAGGGCGATCGCTCAATATCGCCCAATCATTTTGGCTGGCAACAGTGGCGTTAGCGACCCCAAACCTTTCAGGATCAATGGTCTTGATTCCCATGTTTTACAATTTTTCCCGATCCCAGTCATCACAATCTACAGTTAACGATGAATTCACCCACAACGCAAAAACGCGCCGTCGTCTTGGTTTCAGGAGGGCTAGATTCCGCCACCACCGCCGCCCAAGCCCAAGCCGATGGCTATGAGGCGATCGCCCTCTCCTGTCGCTACGGCCAACGCCACGATCGCGAACTGCTCGCAGCCCAGGCGGTGGTTGAGCATTTGGGGATTGCAGAGCATTTTGTGATCGATGTGAATTTGGGGCAATGGGGCGGGTCATCCTTGACGGATTTTGAAACGCCGCTGGCCCAAGATGGTAGCGATCGCGCCCCCATCCCTGCCACCTATGTCCCCGGTCGCAATACCGTTTTCATCGCCCTCGCCCTCTCCCTCGCCGAAGCCAAGGGAGCCGAGGCGATCTATCTGGGGATTAATGCGGTGGACTATTCTGGCTATCCCGATTGTCGCCCGGACTATCTCGCCGCCTATCAAGACCTGGCGCGGCTTTCGTCCAAGGTGGGCGTGGAGGGGCATCCGATCCGACTCGTCGCGCCGTTGGTGAACGATACCAAGGTGGATATTGTGCGGCGGGCGGTGCGGTTGGGCGTGCCGATTCCCTTAACCTGGTCGTGCTATGCCGGGGGAGAAACGCCCTGTGGTCGGTGCGATTCATGCCAAATACGCGATCGCGCCCTGATCGCAGCCGGTTATCCGCAATGGGTGAGCACGACCGCTAAACGTCCGTCATAATTCCGTAATTATACGGTATGACTTTCAGTATAAATAACTAATCCCCGTAGTTTCTCTGAATTTCCATTAACAATTTTGATAGGGCGTAGCATTGTTCGCTATGCTGCAAAGACAGAGTCTGAAGCAAGATAAGGATCTATGGATGTTATCCCAGCAATTGATCTCCTCGGTGGTCAATGCGTGCGTTTATATCAAGGCGACTACGCACAGTCTGAAATTTTTAGTGACCATCCCCTTGATGTCGCTCAACGTTGGGAAGCCGCCGGAGCCACTCGCTTACATCTCGTGGATCTCGATGGTGCGAAAACAGGAGCCACCGTCAATCATGAGGCGATCGCCACCATCGTCCAAGCCTTAAACATTCCCGTCGAAGTGGGGGGCGGTCTGCGCGATCGCGCCACGATCCAACGCATTTTTGATCTCGGCGTGCAATGGGCGATCGTCGGCACACTAGCCGTGGAAAATCCTCAACTGGTTCAAGACCTCTGCACCGAATTTCCCGGCCGCATCATCGTCGGCATTGATGCCCGCAACGGCAAAGTTGCAACACGAGGCTGGCTCGAAACCTCCACCATTGACGCGATCGATCTGGCCCAACGGATGGCGATCGCCGGAGCCGCCGCCATCATCTACACCGACATTCACCGCGACGGAACCATGAGCGGCCCCAACACCACCGCCCTCCGCGAACTCGCCCACCAAGTCGAACTCCCGATCATCGCCTCCGGTGGGGTCAGTTCCCTCACCGATGTCTTAAGCCTCCTTGCCCTCGAACCCGACGGCGTGACCGGCATGATCATCGGCCGCGCCATCTACACCGGAGACATTGACCTCAAAGAAGCCGTTCAAGCCGTGGGCCCCGGCCGTTTACAAGATGTTCCCCCCCAAGGTGGCCATTTTTCCACCTTTGCCTAAGCAAAATGGGTCTGTTTTGGATATGGGTAAATGATACGCATGGATCTTGTGCAAGGGAGTCATGATTCAAGCCTGCGTATTCTCTTTTGCGCTTTGTTCTTTGATGCTCAGTTGTGCCCAAGCTAATCGATGAAAATCTCATGGCGACCTAATCGAAACCAGCGAAATCTTGCTATTACCGGTCTGGCCTTGGGCTACTATGCCTTATCAGTGCTCTGTCGTTATGCCGCATCCACGCCAGAATCCATCACGCCAATTTGGTTTCCCGATGGTCTAGGCGTGGGTATGGTCTTGCTCTTTGGGTATTGGATCTTGCCAGGGGTAACGATTGGTTCAATTCTGGCCAACTGGTCAGCTTTTGTGCATGGCAACACCCTAGGAATCTGGGTATTAGATCTACTCCAAGTGGGTCTTATCGCCACAGGAACGACCGCCGGAACCTATTTCGGTGTGCAATGGTTACGCCATACCATTGGTCGCCGGAACCCCCTGAACCAAACCAGCGATGTTTTTGTGTTCGTGGTTTTCACCGCCATCCTCAGCACCTTGATTAATGCCACGGTCGGGATCTTCGCCCTGAGCCTGGATCACACCGTGGTCTTTAATCAAAGCCTCAATGCCTGGGTGATGTGGTGGATTTCTAATGTGACGGGGATTTTACTGGTCACGCCCCTCTGTCTATCCGGATCAGATGCGATCCGCTGGCTGCGGGCAACTCGCTCCAATCGAACCGCCAAAACTCGACGCTGGCTTAGGGATCAACTCCGCCTCGCCATTGAACAACCGATTCAAAATGGTCAGCAATGGTTTTTAGAGGGTGTTATTTTGCTCGGAGTGACCCTAGGCATTAGCTATGGGGCTTTTTCGTTAAACTATCCGATTGATTATTTATTAATTCCCTGTTTAATTGTGGCGGCCTTTCGTTTGGGACAAATGGGCGTGTCCGGTTTTACGCTGTTGATTTCGATCATTGCCATTTATGGCACCGTAAACCAATTGACCTCAAACCCACTGACCTCGTTGTCTCCGGATAACTTACAGGTTTCCCTCATGATGCTGCAATGTTTTCTGAGCATTTTGGTGATTACGGCTCTCGCGTTGTCAGCGACTTTGATTGAAAAACAACGAGTGTTTAAATATCTCCAGCATTCTCAAGCCCAACTTCAGCTACAAACAACACAACTGATCACGCAAAACGAGGATTTACTGACGGCGAAACAGGCGGCGGAAGATGCGAACCGCGCTAAGAGTGAGTTTTTGGCGAATATGAGCCATGAAATCCGGACACCGCTGAATATTATTTTGGGGTTTTGTCAGTTGATGAACCAGGATGCGACCCGTCTGAATCATCAGACAATTCGGGAAAATTTGACGTTGATGGAGCGTAGTGGGGAAACGTTGCTGCGGCTGTTGAATGATGTGCTGGACTTGGCCAAAATTGAGGCGAATCGGCTGCAATTGAGGGAGGATGTGATCATGGTGCGATCGCTGATTCGGGATATTCACCGCATTTTTGCCGCCACAGCCCACCAGAAAAACATCACCTTTGATTACCACGTGGGGGCCAATGTCCCGGAACAGATTCGGTTTGATGCGGCCCGGTTGCGCCAAATTTTGTTTAACCTGATCGGCAACAGCATTAAATTCACGAAAAAAGGGACGGTGCACCTGATTGTGCAAAGTTCGCGGGCTGCTGACGATCCTCAAGTGATCCAACTGGAATTGATCGTGCAAGATACCGGCATTGGGATTCCACCCGATCAGCAGGACATTATTTTTGATGCCTTCCGTCAACTCGAAGGCCACCACAGTCGCCGCTATGGTGGTACGGGTTTGGGGTTAGCCCTGACCCAACGCCTCACCCAAATGCTCGGCGGGCAAATTTACCTCACCAGTGAATTGGGCGTGGGCAGTACCTTTACGATTGTGTTTCCCCAGGTTTCCCTCGTGCTGCCAGCCCCTGAAAACCTCGTTCAAGATCTAGCGCCAGAACTGATGCTAGATCCCCTGAATCGGCCGGCAGGGGATACCCAGAACACCCTAGGGATGGCGATGCCGGAAAGAATTCCGCCGAGCTTGGCGATCGCGCAGGATCTGTTCCTCTGTAAGCTCTATGAACTAGAGGCGACCACTTGGCTGCATGTTTCGCGCACGTTGATCATGAGTGATATTCGGGATTTTGCTGAAAGTTTGCAGGGTTTGGGAGCGGAGTATGATTGTCAACTGTTGTGTGACTATGCTCAGGATTTGAGTTGTCATGTGGCGGAGTTTGACATTGAGACGCTCCAAACAGCGATCGCAGATTTTCCCAAGCTGTGCCGCATCATTGAACGCTGGTTAGGTGAGGTGGAGCCTGGTGTGAGTTGAGAGGCTCTTGACGCGGTGGGTTTGGTTTGATTTGGGATGGGGGTGCTGGGGGTGCGATCGCAGCGGATATAGCGGTTTTCAAGAATATGAGGCACTGCCCTCACCCTAAATCCCTCTCCCAGTAAGGGAGAGGGATTTAGAAGCACTCCTCATCGTTTTGCAATCCGCTATAGTGCTGATTAATATTCTGCTTTGAGTTCCCGTTCCATTAAGGCTTGCACCGCTTCCATGGGGCTGATTTCATTATCCAACAGGCGGCACACTTGGCGAGCAATGGGAACCGGGATACGGTGGGTGCGGGCCATGTCCACGAGGACGCGGGTGGTGTTCACCCCTTCGGCGGTGCTTTGTAGTTCGATCAAGACGGTTTCGAGGTCTTTCCCCTCGGCGAGGCCAAACCCAACGCGATAGTTCCGGGAAAGCGTCCCGTCACAGGTGGCGAGGAGATCCCCTAAACCGGATAAGCCGAAGAAGGTTTCGCTCGATGCCCCCATGTGCGTCCCAATCCGCATCATTTCGGGGAGGGCACGGGTGAGGAGTCCGGCTTTGGCGTTGGTTCCTAGGTTCAGACCATCGCAAACACCGGCGGCGATCGCCATGATGTTTTTCAGGGTTCCCCCTAGTTCAGTCCCCAGGGGATCGGTGTTGATATAGACGCGGAAGGTTTCGGAGGAAAAGATGTCTTGTACCACTTTGGCGGCGGCTTCGTCTTGGCTGGCCACAACGGTGGTCGCCGGTAAACCCATTTCAATTTCCCGTGAAAGATTCGGGCCCGACAGCACGGCAACAGGATTATCTGGGAAGGCGGCTTGCCACATTTGGGACGGGGTTTGCTTCGTCGCAGGGTCTAGGCCCTTCGTGGCGGTGAGAATAATTTTGGTTTTGGGCAAGTTGCACGCTTTGATCTGCTCAATCACGCTGGGCACGCCTTTCATGGAGACGGCACAGAGCAGCACATCTGCCTCTGCGATCGCACTTGCCAAGGGTTCACTTTGGCGACGAGACCACAGCTTGACAGCGTGATTGTTGCGCGTCGCCACCGTCGCTAATGCAGACCCCCACGCACCTGCACCGATGACCGTTAACCGTGGCTCAGCGGCGGTTTTACTATAGAACGGTGCTAGGGTGTTCGTCAGACGAGTCTGTTGAACGGCGAGAGAACCTTTAGAAGGTAGGGTGTTAACCATTGCTTTTTGGCGTAATTATTGAAGAGAACAGTTGAATCGTGAAGATTGCCCGTTCTTCATTAGTTTTACAGCACGCACTCACGCCAATGTTTCATTCATGGGACATAAATTCAGCGATCGCGCCATCTCGCAATTTATCCCTTTAGATAGATGCGAAGCCGTTTGGTGCGATCGGTCTTGATCGCTAATCGGTGGGTTATCGCCCTCACCCCCAACCCCTCTCCCAGAGGGCGAGGGGAGCCGATCTATTTTTCCAGTTCCCTCTCCCTGAGGGCTACTGCTTATACATAACGTTCAAATGTTGGCCTCGTCTGCGTTTGATCCCCCTAAATCCCCCTTAAAAAGGGGGACTTTTTTTCGTTCCCCCCTTTTTAAGGGGGGCTAGGGGGGATCGAGAGAAGGTGAACATC
>NZ_JAQMTY010000164.1 GCF_028330765.1 Spirulina subsalsa CS-330
AATTAAGACATGAATTGATGAATATTATAGTTGATCATCAAAGCCAATGAGGTAGCAATCAAGCCATAATTAGTATAAATTGTTTATTTTTATTATCTTGATCTCGAAAGATCGCATTTCACTACATATTTACCACTACCGCTTTCCTTAAGTCGGTTTTGCCATGTTTGAAACGCATCCACTTTAAACAGTTTGGGCAACTGATCCGACTTGTCAGAAAACCAAGTATCAATCAGTGTATTAATTAGCGTGTGGCGAGAGGTTTGATCGCGCATTAATAAAAAAAGTTCATCATCCATGTACGCATAGATTACGACCTCTTTTAATGCTCGAAGGCTTTTTGGTTTAAAGCTGGATAACACAGACTCTAAACCGGGTTTGGTGCAAAGATGCCAAAACTTATCACCTTTGAGATGATAAAACGGTAAATACAGTTGAGAATGATGATTCTCTGAGCCTAGATAACTCCAATATTTTAAAAATGTCGCAATGAGTCCGGGGCTGGGATAAATGCGGTTTTGGGTGATTTCGCCGCGCTCGATAAGTTCCGCAACAGCAAGTAACAGAATAGGCTTATGGGGGGCAATTCCTCGCGCTCGGTCTACGCGCAGCTTGGCAAATTTCTTACAGTAAAATGCTAAATCTTTGATGGTCATGGCTTGACTGTACCCCTGCTCTACTCCCACTCTATCCCAAAATTTGACACCATTAACGGCTATGGGCAGAGCTAGCAACGCACTCAAAAACGTTCTCGAACAGTACGAGATCACTCAGTATCGCCTCGCGAAGACACTGGGTATTGAACGCACGAACGTTTATCGGTGGGTGAATGGTAGCCGTGACCCCAACTCCGAAACCGTCGTGCAGATTGTCCAAGCCCTCAAGACCCTCAACCCCGCCGCCGCCAAAACCTTCGTGAAACTGTACCTCGGCGACTTGGTAGATGAAGCGTGAAACCAGCCTAAAATAATCAGCAATCCTTGCCCCACTCAACGAGAAACAGCATGGCCAATCGAGAAATTTATGGGATGATTGAGCGCGATGAAAATGGACTGCATCAGGGAATTGCCCCTCACAATTGACCCGACCCAAAGACCGCACCACAATTCAGACGCAACTCAGGGAAAATTGCCGAAACCAAAGCCTCATCGTGACGAAACAATTGTTTCTCGTAAAAATCATCATTCAGTTGGCAGCAAGTTATCGTTGGCTGCTTCGGTTTGCCAATGTATTCCCGGCCCCCCAAGCCCAAATAATCCACAATCCAATATTCCGGCACACCCAACAGCGCATAATCCTCAAACTTCCGCGCATAATCATTTTGCCAATGGGTGCTCACCACTTCCGCAATTAACGCGATCGCAACATTAGAGGTCAGAATCGGTTGATATTGCCACAACGGTTCATGAACCAGACGGGCGCGATCGAGAACCACCAAATCCGGACGAAACACCGTTTGATCATCAATCCGAATTAAACACCGATGCGGAATCGTATAAGGCAAATCTAACCGATCAATTTCAACGTGCAATTTTCGCGCTAGAAAATCAATCACCTGCTCATGTAAACCCGTAGGCTCCATCTCGACAATCTCCCCATCAATCCACTCATACTGAGGTTGATCCCCATATTGAGCGATAAATTCATCAATATTGAGTAATTTTGAAACCGTTGGCAACATCGTGATCTCCTAGCCGTGATGAGAGAATGAGCATCAACGTTTGACCTGAAGCAGCAATAGAATAACGGAACGAAACCCCAACACTCGCCCCCCTCACTGTACTGTCATCACTTTACCAAACCCTTCATAACACACGCCCCCCGCGTTTGCGTCACCCACGACCGCCGCCCAAATCGTCGCAGCCCCCAAGACCTTCAACCCCGCCGCCGCCAAACCCTTCGTCAAACTCTACCTCGGCGATCGCGCCGATGAAGCATAACCCCCCAATTCGCTAGAATGAGAGCAAAAATCCACGCAACCGATGCAAACCGCTCAACTGAGTACCGATGGAACCCATCAAATTATCATCTTGCCTAGTGATGTTCACCTGGACGGTTCGGAAGTCTATGTCAAAAAAATGGGTAATAATCTGGTGTTGATTTCCTGTTGCGATCCGTGGCGATCCTTATTTGAAAGCCTCGATCAATTTTCTGATGATTTTATGGCGAGCCGGGAACAACCCGCCTTAGAACAGCGGGAATCGTTTTAGCATGAAATATCTGCTCGATACTAATATTTGTATTTATCTAATTAAACAAAAACCTAAAACCGTTTTTGCCCACCTTGAAGCGTGCTCAATTGAAGACATTGGCATTTCCTCAATTTCAGTAGCAGAACTTCAGTATGGAATAACCAAAAGCCAAAAGAAAGCTCAAAATCAATCTGCTTTAGAGCAATTTTTAATCCCTCTCGAAATCCTTGAATTCGATCAAAAAGCCGCCACAATTTATGGAAATTTACGAACTGATTTAGAATTGAGAGGCCAGGTCATCGGCGCAATGGATATGCTGATCGCGGCTCATGCGATCAGTTTAGATCTCATTTTAGTGACTAACAACACTCGCGAGTTCAATCGTGTTGATACTCTTAAGGTAGAAGACTGGACAACTTAGGGGTAAGCCCGTCATGGAAATAGCGTTTATGGATCAATATCAGTGATGCCTGCTCCGCTCCGTTGGACGGCGATGCCGTGGTGTGAATCCTATAGTGAGGTGATCGATGGGCGATCGCCGTCTGAATATGCCGACGACCATCTACCGGGAGCGATTAATTTACCCGTCTTGACCGATGCGCAGCGGGCAGAAGTGGGGACGCTCCATCAACAGGTGTCGGGGTTTGAAGCGCGGAAACGGGGGGCGGCCTATGTGGCGGCGAATATTGCGACCCATCTGCACGATCATTTCGCGACAAAACCGGCGGACTATCACCCCTTGATCTACTGTTGGCGGGGGGGAATGCGATCGCACAGTTTCGGCCTCGTTTTGCAGCAAATTGGCTGGTCAGTCACCCTGATTGAGGGTGGTTATAAAACCTATCGCGCCCATGTGCGAGACCAGTTAACCACCCTGCCGACCCGGTTCCAGTTCCGCATTCTCTGCGGCCTCACCGGCTGCGGCAAAACGAAACTGCTGCACCACCTTGCCCAGAGTGATCCCCAAGCGCAAGTGCTGGATTTAGAAGCGATCGCCCACCATCACGGCTCTCTCCTCGGCCGCGAACCCCACCACCCCCAGCCCAGCCAAAAACGCTTTGACAGCATTCTCCATCACACCCTCAGCCACTTCGACCCCGCTCAACCGGTTTGGGTGGAAGCCGAAAGCCACAAGATCGGCACGGTCTACCTACCGCCTGCCCTCTGGCATCAGATGCAGCAGGGCACTTGCATCGAACTCTACGCCCCCCTCACCGCCAGGGTAGACTTTCTCCTCGCCACCTATCCCCACCTCACCCAACAGCCGGACTTCCTCAAAACCCAACTCGCTCGCCTCAAACGCCGCTACGGACGCGACAAAATTACCCAGTGGAATCAGTGGATTGATGCGGCTCAATGGCCCGCCCTGATTGCCGATCTCCTCATCACCCATTACGACCCATCCTATGTAACCTCGATGGCGCGACATTTCCCCCCCCAGGCCCACCGGATCACCCTCACGGATTTATCCACGGGGGCATTACAAGCAGCGGCGCGGCAATTGGGCGATCGCATGGAGGGGCGATCGCAAACTCCACAGGAAAGCCGAGACACCACCCAGAGCATAAAGACCCCGACGTGATCCGGTGGTTAGCCGCTTGTTCAGCAATCATCATGAACAGATCAGAAGCCCCTCGCCCCGTGGGAGAGGGGTTTGGGGTGAGGGTCATGAGCGAATAGGATATATCACTGATTCATAACTTAAAGGTGAAGCATTGTTGCAGCTTCCGATAATTTTCGTTAAATTTAATTACAGATGCTTTACAAAAAAAGCACTTGAGTTTTTATCCAAAGAGGTCATACTATGGAAAGCCAAGATCGCAACAACTTCAAGTTTGGATTTACCGAAGGTGCAGAAAACTGGAATGGCCGTCTTGCCATGATTGGTTTTGTCACCGCCTTGATCATCGAACTCGCCAGCGGTGAAGGCTTGCTTCACTTCTGGGGCTTAATGTAGGTTCTCCCCTCGCGAGCAATCTACTCGATTTTTGCATGAATGAAGAGAGAGCACTGGATCGACGTGCAATCTGAACCAGTGCTCTGCTCATCTCATTACCGAACTTATGTCCCAACTCCCGCGTTGGGATTTTTTAATTTAAGCATAGGTTTGGGCCATCCCATCGATTGAATTGGGGCGGGTGGTGATATAGCGATCCTAAATCAATCGGAGATCTTATCTCCTCATCCACAAGGGGCTTAAGCCCCTTGCCTGTTCATGAATCAAATAGGGTTGCTAGATGTCGGGAAGTGGACTAACCGCAAAATTGCCAATAGTTCCACGCGGCGGCGGCGAAGGTGACCACTCCCGTCACGATCGCATCTTCATCCACACAGAATTCTGGGTGATGCAGGGGCGGGTTCACCTGGTCGGGGCGACCGACTCCGAGGCGGAACATACTACCGGGGGCGTGTTCGAGGTAGAGGGCAAAATCTTCCGCGCCGAGGGAGGGGTCAGGCAGGAGTTGAACGCGATCGCGCCCCCACAGTTCCACAGCGGTCTGTTCGAGTAATTGGGTCATGGCGGGATCATTTTGCACCGAGGGGACACCGCGCCGATAGTTGACCTCGCCCGTAGCCCCGTATTGGGTACAGATGCTCGTGACAAGATGCTCGATCCATTGGGGCAGGTCGGCATGGGTTTCGGGGTGAAGCGATCGCACCGTTCCCGCCATCCGTACCTGATCGGCGATCACATTGGGGGCGCGACCGCCGCTAATTTGGCCGATGGTGAGCACAATCGGGCGCAGCGGGTTTTGGGTGCGACTAATGGCCTGCTGGAGGGTGGTGATCACCTGAGCAGCAATCCAGATCGCATCCTTAGCCTCGTGGGGGCGAGCACCATGGCCCGATTCCCCTTGGATAAAAATTTCCAGATCATCGGCGGCGGCGGTTAACGCTCCGTACCGGACACCGAGCGATCGCGCCGGAATCGACGGAAACACATGCATCCCCAGAATATGGGTCACATCCCGCATCGCCCCATCCCGCACCATCCAGCCTGCACCCTGGGCGATTTCCTCCGCCGGTTGAAACAAAAACCGCACCGTCCCCGGTAACTTGTCCTGGAGTTGGGCCAACACCATCGCCGCCCCTAGGCCCACCGTCGTATGCACATCATGGCCACAGGCATGCATCACCCCCGGATGGCGCGAGGCAAACTCAAGCTTTGTCCGCTCGGTGATCGGCAGGGCATCCATATCCGTCCGAATCGCCAACACCCGCGAGTCGCTATTCTGGCCGGTTAAGTGACCCACCACGCCGGTTTTACCCACGGCTTCTTCCACTTGCAAGCCCGACGAGGACAACACCCCCGCCACATAGGCTGCGGTTTGATATTCTTGGCCGCTGAGTTCCGGGTGGGCGTGGAGGTGGCGGCGGATTTCAATCAGGCGCGGGGCTAGGGTTTGGGCAAGGTCTTTAATCTGATGTAACGTCATAGATTTCAGCCAGTTAGGGTGAGCGGTGCGGCATCAGGGGTTGAGCTTGGGCGCTGTAGTGGTTCTTTTGGAGGTCGGCGACGACGCTGTTATAGTTCTGGGCCCAGAGTTGTTGCGGGAGACGGACAAATTTGCGATCGCTCCCATCGCCAATCGCCGCAATCACGGGGACTTTGGCATGTTGTTTTTGCTGTTCGCCGCTATGGGAATTGAGAATACTGCGCAGGGTGGTTTGGGCGTTGGGATCGGTGGCTTGTTGGGGGGTCAATTCCACGAGGATCATTTGGGCCACTTCGACGGGTTCGGCATCGTCGATCAACAGTTGCGCCACTTTGTCATCGCGCCGATCCGCCTTGCCCCAGAGGATAAAGGGGACATCCTCTTGGAGCAACGGTTCTAGGGTTTCAAAGGTGCGGGGGAAAATCACCCCTTCGGCTTCCCCGGATTGATCTTCAAGGCCAAGGAAGGCCATGCGATCGCCCTTTTTCGTGTTGATCACCCGGATTGTATTCACCACTGCGATCGTGCTGAGGCGGTGACGTTTGCCATAATTCCCCAAATCTACCAGGTTAATCGGAGCCATCACCGTTAACGCCGGACGCAGTGCATCGAGAGGATGTTCAGACACGTAGAACCCCAGTAATTCTTTTTCAAGCTTCAGTTTTTCCGCCGACGGGAAATCAGGCACATTGGGCAGCGTCGGCGCGGCATTAAAGCCATTACTGGCCGCCGTCGTCGCGTCTAAACTGCCAAACAGACTCATCTGACCACTATCGCGATCCTTCGCCTGCTGTTGCGCCCAGGCCAGCATCGTATCGATCGCTTCGATCAACTGATTGCGATTATCATTCAACCCTTGGAATGCGCCACATTTAATCAGGGTTTCAATGGTGCGACGGTTCACCGTCCGCGAGTCAATCCGACTACAAAAGTCCGCGAAGGATTGGAACGCGCCCCCCGCTGCCAACCGGGCATTGAGAATATTCTCGATCGCTCCATCCCCCAAGCTCGGCACAGCGGAAAATCCAAACAGAATCGACGCTTCACAGGGGGTAAAGTCCACATCGGAGCGGTTAATATCCGGCGGCTCGACGTTAATCCCCATCCGCTTACAGGTGTTGATGTAGCTTTCCACCTTATCTTTGTTGCCGCTGTTGCTCGTCAGCAACGCCGCCATGTACTCGATCGGGTAGTTGGCTTTCAGGTACGCCGTTTGATAGGTGACGTAGGCGTAGGCGGTGGAGTGGGATTTATTGAAGCAGTTGGAGGCGACCCACCCCGATGGGAGCAAAAAATTATGGTCGCGCTCTACACCAATGTCGTAAACCGACTGAGGGGGTAGGGCGCGACGGTGAATGATTTTTACCATGATGTGTAGGACTCAATCAGGATGCTGGGTTGTTGATATATCGGGGTCGATCCTCACACCAAATCCCGATCCCGATCCCGATCAAGGCGGATGAATCAACTAGTAGGCTAAGGTCGCTAAGGTTTCCCGCAAATAGCGACGGACTTGCTCGTCCAAATTATCCGAGAGGGGGGTATCGCTGGCTTGTTTTAAGCTTTGCCACCGGCCAAAACCTGAACTGTTGGCGATCGCTTGTTTGAGGCTAGGCCAGACATCTTGGTCACTAGCCCAGGCGGCAGATGGAACCGTAGAACTCGACATTTGCACCTCCGAAGGTTACAAAGGTTTACACTTTCTCATCAACCATACTGTAGTCTAGAGCTTCATTATGATGCAAGGAACACAAAACGGAGCAGGATCACCGTCCGGTGCTCCCGTCTTATTCTGTCATTTCATCCGTTGTGGATTCATCTTCTGCTGGCTCCGCAACGGCGGCGGCTGGCTCAACGAATGCCGAGGCTTCAACGGCGGTCTCGACGGATGCTAAGGGTGTTTCTGACGGGTCTGGCGGATCGTCAGGGGTTGGGATAGCGATCGCATCCGTCTCTGATGCCTCAGGCTCTGGTGCTGTTGATCCTGGGGTAGGAGGGGCGGCAATCTGGGCCGACGAGGCAACCGGTAAGATTTTTTGGACGGGAAAGCCTGGGCTGGTGAAGGCGGCAGAAATTGCGGCGACGGGATAGGGTTCGGTCGCGTCAAATTGGGACGGGCGAGTGAGTAAGACCCCCACCACACTGAGGGGCACTTGCCAGAACAGATTAGCGGCGAGGAGGGCGATCGCTGCAACGCCCAACCCTACAACATGGTTAGGAATCGGGGTCGCCCCTTGGGCCAAGGGAGCCAGGGTATAGAGTTGACCGATGATCCAGATCATGGGAATCACGCCCAACCCGGTCAAAAAATGGGTGCGATTGCTCTGGAGTCGCTGCAACATTTTGCGCTGCGCCAGGCTGAGTTGGCTCGGTTGCAGGGAGAACAACAGCAAGCCGAAGGGGGAAAAGGGGCGTTTCCACTGCATCACGAGAATCGGCACGATACCCACGCTGACGAGCAGAATGATTTCGAGCAGCGTCGGGGCGATGGGGTAGCCGGCGGCAATGCCTAACCAAGCGACAAAGAGCCAGAGGGGCACAGCCGCAAGGCCCGCGAGGTGGAGCCACAGGTACGGGTCGGAACGAAAAGAAGTCATGGTGCAATCTAAAAAGTGAGCGATCGCCCCGGACAAAAGGGCGATCGCAATGGGCATTAGACCATGGAGAGGGTACGGCGTTTCATGATCATTTGGTACGCTTCGATGCGATCGCCCTCTTGCCAGTCGTTAAACTTATCCGAGCCGATCCCGCATTCGTAACCTGCATTCACCTCACGCACATCCTCTTTGATCCGTTTCAGCGAATCCATGATGCCATCGTGGATGACTTGGTCACCCCGCATCACCCGCATCCGACGGTTCCGAATCACCTTACCGGAGAGCACATAGCACCCCGCCACTGATCCTTTACCCACCGGGAAGACCGCACGGACTTCCACCGTACCGAGGTGTTCTTCCACTTCTTCCGGTTCGAGGAGACCTTCCATCGCCGCTTGCACATCATCCAAGAGGTTGTAGATAATCGTGTATTCACGAATATCCACCCCTTCGCGATCCGCAGCACTGGCCGCGCCCGATGCCAGGTCAGTATTAAACCCGATGATCACCGCGCCAGAGGCCGCCGCGAGATCCACATCCGTTTCGCTAATCTCACCCGGAGCCGCTAAGAGTATCCGGATTTGGACTTCACCTTGGGGCAGTTTTTCAAGGGAGGCCGCGATCGCCTCCACCGACCCTTGGACATCCGCTTTGAGAATCAGGTTGAGTTCTTTCAACTCACCCTCTTGGGCCTGAGCGGACAAGCTGCTCAAGGTGACGCGGCGGGACATCGCCTGCTGGAGACGATTTTCGCGTCGTTCGGCGGCCCGTTCATCGGCCACCGCCCGCGCTTCTTTTTCACTGGCGAAGATGCTGAACTCATCCCCAGCGGACGGAACATCGTTCATCCCCAGGACTTCCACGGCAAAGGATGGCGTGGCAGAGTCAACGCGATCGCCGCGATCGTCCACCATAGCGCGGATTTTACCCAGGGTTGCCCCTGCCACCACACTATCGCCAACGCGCAGCGTCCCATTCTGAATCAGCAGCGTCGCCACCGGCCCCCGCGACTTATCGAGGTGCGCTTCGATCACCGTACCGCGAGCCGGTCGATCCGGATTCGCCGACAGTTCTTCCATTTCCGACACCAGCAGGATCATCTCCAGCAAGGTATCGAGGTTATCCCCCTTGATCGCGCTGACGGGAACCATAATCGTTTCACCGCCCCATTCTTCCGGCACTAACCCCTGTTCGGTCAGTTCCTGTTTAATGCGATCGGGTTCTGAATCCGGCTTATCCACCTTGTTAATCGCCACGATCAACGGCACACCCGCCGCCTTCGCATGGCTAATCGCCTCACGGGTTTGGGGTTGCACGCCATCATCGGCCGCCACCACCAAAATCGCGATATCGGTGACTTTTGTGCCCCGGGCCCGCATCGCCGTAAAGGCTTCGTGACCCGGTGTATCGAGGAAGACCACCTGCTGCACCTTGCCATTGTGCTCCACATCAACGTGATACGCACCAATATGCTGGGTGATGCCACCGGCCTCACCTTGGGCCACTTTTGTTTTGCGGATCGAGTCAAGGAGTGTCGTTTTCCCATGGTCAACGTGACCCATGATCGTCACCACCGGAGGACGAGTTTGCAGGTTTTCGAGATCATCGAGATCGAGCATTTCACTCTTGGTGGCTGCCGATTTCGCCTCAGGGGTTTCCACTTCAATCCCCAACTCTTGGATCACCTTGGTGGAGGTTTCTAGATCCAGGGTTTGGGTGATGTTAATCGCAATCCCTTTCGTAAAGAGATCCCGAATGATTTCCGTCTCCGGAATCTTGATCAGTTCAGACAGTTCCCGCATACTCATGCTGCCGGTCAGGGTGACCACTTCCGGCGGCTTCGCCGCCGCTTTCTGTTGCTCGCGGGCAGCATTGCGATTGTTGGATTCAGAACGATCCTTGGTGGGCCGGCTGGGTTTACGCCCCTTGGGCATAATTTGCGGCGTGTTGGATTTGGACTGGTTGGGCTTCGGTGGCCGGGCAATGGAGATACTCACCGCCGTTGAGGTATCGTCTTCACCCTGTTGATCGAGATCAAATTCCTCATCGTCATCCTCGATCAGGAGGGGTTTCCGCTTACCTTTGGTGCCGGTTTTGGTCTTCGCGGCCTTACCGAGTTTGGCTTTATCGGCATCATCGTCCTCTTCGTCCCAATCTTTGCCTTTGCGGGTGCTAGGCCGCTTGGGTTTGGGTTGGGGGCGTTCGGGCGGCGCGAGGAGCGTTTTCTGCGGTGCATCGTCGGGGGTGATGGTGTCATCATCCTGATCGTCTAGATCGACGGACTCCGGCTTCGCCTTGGGCTTAACCAGTTGCACCACGTCGGGTTTTTTCGGACGAGGGGCGGCAGCAGCGGGGGCTGTTTCTGAGGTAGCCGGGGAACTGCGCCGATCCCGTTGGGGTAATTTGGGTTTGACCGGTTTGGCGGGAGAACTGGCGCTTGGGAGTTCATTGCCTGTGGTTCGCGCTGCTTTTTGCTTCCTGGGCCGCGCCGGGGGTGAGAGCAGTTCGAGGGAACTGTCGTCATCGTTACTGGGGGCGTTGTCCCGACTGGACGTGCGTTCTGCTGGACGTTCCGGAGGTGGGGCGGGGTTTTTGGGTTTGCCGCCGGAGGGGCTAGGACTGTCGCCTTTGTCGCCTCTATCGGGTCGTCGGGGAGAGGGCGCGGTTTTGCCACTGGCCGGTTTGCTGGGACGGCTGGGTGGCGAAATGAGTCGAGCGTCACTCCCGGCTTCGGAGTCATCTGGGGTGGCTTCGGGGGGAGTCTTGGGTTTGTTGAGGGTGCCAGACTCAGATTTATGACGGACAATGCCCCGAATTTGTGGTTTGCGGGGGCCGCGTTCAGCTTTTTTGACGGCTGGGGTTGCGATCGCCCCTTGGTCGTGAGGGTTGGGTTGATAGCTCTGGGCTGCCGACCGAATCTGAGTCACCTCTTCTTCGGTGATCGTGCTGCTGTGGCTTTTGACCGCAATCTTCAGAGTTTCACAAATGGTGATGATGTCTTTGTTTTCCAAATTTAACTCTTTCGATAGTTCGTAAATTCTCGTTTTTCCGTTGTTCATCCACTATGCCCCGTGTGTGTTTTCAAAAAAGGTGAGTATTGTGCTGGTGTTTGGTGATTGAATGGTCTGCTGTGGTTCGGGTTGGAGGTTTGTCTGGTCTCACTGTCTGCATTCCTACAGTGCAATGAAAGTCTTAAGTTCTATCCTAGTCAGTTCTGTGGATTCTTGACAGTCGGACAGTCCGCCAATGAGGACGACTGATTCAGTCGCTCCCAAAGCGCATCATAGATAGCGTCGGGAATATTGGTTTTAAGCGATCGCCCCAAGCGATTCTTTTTTTGAGCACCTTGCAAGCAATCCGCCGTCGGACAGAGGTACGCAGAACGCCCCATCCCTTCGTCTAATTGTACCGTCCGAGTGGGATGGAGGCGGACAATTCGCCAAAAAATTACTTTCGGCCCGCAGGTGCGGCAGGCTAAACACCGTCGATAATTTTGATGCAGAACGTTTTCCTCCTCAACTCTGAACTCAACCAATCCGTGGGTAGAGACCCTCACCGCGACCGACAGACGACGCGATCGCGCCCCTATTCCTCTTCGCCAACACCCACCCCAGCACCGGCCCGATGCTCAAACTCCGCACGATAGCGAGCCGTATCCTTGATGTCAATTTTCCACCCCGTCAGGCGAGCGGCTAAACGGACATTTTGCCCCTCTTTCCCGATCGCTAAACTCAGCTGATTTTCCGGCACCAACACCAACGCCTGCCGCTCTTCCGCATCCACGAGCAAGACTTCATCAACTTTAGCCGGGCTGAGGGCATTGGCGATATAAGTAGCCGGATCAGGCGACCAGCGAATCGCGTCGATTTTTTCCCCCCGCAACTCATTCACCACCGCTTGAATCCGCGATCCCCGCGCCCCGATACAAGCCCCCACCGGGTCCACATCCCGTTCCAGAGTATCCACGGAAATTTTCGTGCGCGGCCCCACATAGCGTGAGGGGGGATTCGCTTCCCGCGCCACCGCCACAATCCGCACAATTTCTTCTTCAATTTCCGGGACTTCCGTGGCAAACAGTTCCACCACGAGGCCCGCCGCCGCCCGCGACACAATCAACTGCGGGCCACGATGCACCCCCTCACGCACTTTCTTCAGGTAGACCTTAAAAGTGGCATTGACCCGGTAGGTATCGTTAGGGAGTTGTTCCCGCTTGGGCAGTTCGGCCTCCACTTCTCCCGCTTCACTGTTGACGGCCATAATCACCGATTGCCGTTCAAAGCGCAGCACCTTGGCCGGGATGACTTGATCTTCAATGTCTTTAAATTCATCTTGGATCAATTTGCGCTGCTGATCCCGCAGTTTTTGGAGCAGAACTTGTTTGGTTTGAATGGCGGCCATGCGCCCAAAGTCTTGTTTGTCGGGGGTGACATCTAAGACCACAGAATCACCAATCTGCGCTTCCGAGGTGACTTCTTGGACTTCTTGGAGGGAGATATGGTGGTCGGTATCTTCCAGGTCTTCGACAATAATTTTGGTAGAAAGCACCCGAAAGCCTTCTTCATCCACATCGAGTTCTACTTCAAAGTTTTCAAAGTAGTCTTCGCCAAATTGGGCGGTTTTTTTGTCCATCAATTGGGAGCGGCGATAGCGCTCGTAACCTTTGAGGAGGGCTTCACGGAGGGCTTCTTTGACGGAATCTTCAGGCAGACGATGCTGATTACTGATCTCAGTGATCATCTGACGTAGACCGGGTAAATTAACTAAGGACATAGGGGAATTTTAGGCTCCAATTAGATCGCATCGGCGTGGTCATCGAGTTGGACGGTGGCGATCGCTTGCCGAGGAATGGCGATCGTTTTACCTTTTTGACTGAGATAGAGATGCTCCGAATCTCGACGTTGGAGACGGCCGGGCCATTGCTTTTTTCCGTCGTAGGGGGCGTAGGTTTTCACAACCACGGCAAACCCCTGAAACGCTGTAAATTCTCGATCCGTTGTCAGTTGGCGCGATACCCCCGGACTCGACAGTTCTAGGACGTAGGCCCCCGGAATCAGGTCTGTTGCATCGAGTTGAGCTTCAAACAAGCGACTCATCTGTTCACAGTCGTTTAAGCCGGTATCCCCGGTGAGGCTGCGGATATCGATCCGGAGCACCGGGGGGCTTTTACTCGTTTGAAACACTGCGCCGACGACTTCTAGGCCGAGTTGCTCAGCAATGGGAGCGGCTAATTCTAAAAGTTGGGGGATCAGGGGATGAGCCATGAGAAAATCACCAATAAAAAAAGCGGGCCAGACCCACTTCTGCAAAGATATTGCAAATCTTGACAGGGGTGAAGCACCTGCCAACGACAGATACTTCTGGTCTCCATCATAGGAGACGCACTCTCGGTCTGACAACAGTGGGGTTTGGTGGGCTTGACGGTCTGTGCTGGATCGAGGCGGGCGGCGGGTTAGCTCGTGGGGGCGGCTTGGGCCCCGTGGCTGCGGGGATCACTCCCGGCGGGGGGAGGTGTGGCGGTGAGGTTGGGATCAACGCGGGAGGTGCGGCCGGTGGTGTTGGCGTAGGGGAGGGGTTGGGCTTGGGCGAGGGCGTTCATGTCGGCTTCTAGAATGCTGAGGGGTTGTTCGCCGATGGTTTGGGCGATCGCCTTTCCCGTTGCGTCAAGATAGACAAACTGAGGAATCCCGTCTACGTCGTATTGCAGCAGTTCCGGGAGCCATTTGGAATTATCGACGTTGAGCATGACGAAGTTGATGCGATCGCTGTATTCCGCCTTCACCGTCGCCAGGTCTCCGGCCATGGCTTGACAACTGGTACACCAATTGGCGTAAAACTCGATCAGCGTTGGCTTGCCATTGGTGAGCGCCACCGTGAGGGGGGTTGCCTGTTCGGCCTGTTGATCGAGGTTGCCGGTACTGGTTTCCTGTTGGAGCGAAAAGAAGAGAGCCGCACTGAGGAGGATCGCCACAGCAGCAATTAAAATGTTACGAACGCGGTTCGGTGTCGTGAGATTCTCTGTCATACCCGTTTCGATTCAGAACTGTTCCGGTTTTCTCATACTGTAACTTGTACAGGACAGGGGTGTTCATGATCATAGTGAAGGGGTAGGAATGAAAAAACGAGTGACCTTGACCTTTCCCCGCCGCACCGTCCATATGCCGGTCACGTATCGACTGGCGAAAGAATTTAATGTGGCGGCCAATATCATCCGGGCCCAAGTGGCTCCTAACCAGGTGGGTAAATTGGTGGTGGAGTTGTTGGGTGATATTGATGAGATTGATGCTTCGATTGATTGGATGCGATCGCACGACATTATCGTATCCGTCACGAGTCGTGAAATTGTGATTGACGAGACGATTTGTGTGGATTGCGGTCTTTGTACCGGGGTCTGTCCCACGGAAGCCCTCAGTTTGCACCATCAAACCTTTCAGTTACAATTCACGCGATCGCGCTGCGTCCTGTGCGAGCAATGTATTCCCGCCTGTCCCGTCCTCGCAATTTCCACCACCTTCTGATTGTGTCTAACCAGCAGGGTTTTAGCGGTTATTTCCCCGTCAATCTCTGATGTTTTTCAATGATATCCACCTCGAATCCGATCTGAGTAGTCTGCAACTCTATGACCTGTCGTTTGAAAACAGTCGTCTAGGGGTCGAACTGGCGGATGTTTTTGATAGCGATCCCCGTCTGCCGGGGGTGATCCTCACCGAGAATCAGAGCTTTATTGGCATGATTTCCCGGCGGCAGTTTTTGGAATATCTCCTGCTCCCCCAGGGGTTAGATCTCTTCCTTGACAATCCGCTGCGGGTCTTTTTTCGCTACAACCACAGCGATCTGCTCGTTCTCGCGGTCAAAACCCCGATTTTGACCGCCCTGCAACGGGCCTTGAAGCGATCGCCCCAATTCGCCAGCGAGCCGGTGATCGTCTGTGTCGCCCCGGCAGACTATCGCGTTTTGGACTTTGGGCAACTCAGCCTCACGGCCTGGCAACTGCGGGGCATTGAAACCCAAGTCCGCTACGAACGCACCCAAGCCCAGATGATCCAGAGCGAACGGATGGCGAGCTTGGGTCGTCTCGTCGATGGCATTGCCCATGAAATCCTTGATCCGGTCGGGTTCATCTGGGGCAACCTCACCCACATCGACCGCTATAGCCAAACGATTCTCGAACTGGTTGCCGCCTACAAAGCCCACATTCCCGATCCACCTGCTCCCCTGCAAGCGTTGATTGAAGACCTGGAATTGGACTATCTGCAAGCGGATTTTCCCCGCGCCGTCGAGAGTGTGACCACCGGAGCGAAGCGGTTGCGGGACTTGGCGATGAGTTTGCAGAATTTTTGCCATGTGGACGAGATTTATCCCAAACCGGCGGATTTGCACACCGTGTTAGATGGGATTTTGCTGCTGTTGAAAAGTCGCCTTTCTAGCGAAATTGTGATCCGTAAGTCCTATTGCCAATTGCCGCCGATCACTTGCTACGTGGGGCATTTGACTCAGGTGTTGATGAATATTTTGATCACGGCGGTGGATTCGCTGCTCGAACCGGCGGTGACGAATCAGATGCGATCGCCCCAACCCGATGGCATGGACTCCCCCACCGATCCCCCCACGATCGAGATTCTGACGGCGATTCAATCCCAACGCGATCGCCCCGAAATAAAGCGATCGGGCCGCTGGGTGTCGATTCGGATTGCCGACAATGGGCCAGGGATGAGCGTCGATGAACAGGAAAAACTACGGGAATCCTTTACAGTTCAACGCCGGACGGAAAAAGAAACCAGTTTATCCCTCAGTTATCAAATTATTACCGCGAAGCATGGCGGCGAGTTTTTGTTCACCTCCACACCGGGCGATCGCACCGAGTTTGAAATTATCCTACCCTTTGATTAGGGGCTGCCCAGCGCGATCCAGATCATGCCGGAACGCTTCTTAACCTGTCGCTCATTTTCACAATCTCGGATGATTTTATTTGACTTTCAAACCCTCTCCCTGCCAGAACTGCATCGCCTCTGGCGCAGCATTGATGATGGCGTGATGGGGGGCATGAGTGCCAGCCGCATCGAAAAACAGAGCGATGGGGCCTTGTTTACGGGTTATACCTCCACGGAGCGATCGGGGGGGTTTGTGTCGGTGCGATCGCAAGACTTCAGCCCACCCCTTGACCTCAGCGCCCACCGCAGCATCCAGTTACGCATCAAAGGCGACGGCCAACGCTATAAATTTTTCCTGCGCGATCAATCCAGTTGGGACGGCATCGCCTACGCCGCCTCCTTCGACACCGCCGCCCATGACTGGCTCACGGTAGAACTCCCCTTCGACCAATTTAAAGCCGTCTTTCGCGCCAAAACCCTCAGCGACGCGCCGCCCCTCAACACCCGCCACATCATCGCCTGTCAACTGATGCTGAGTAAATTTGAATACGACCAAGCCCTAAACCCGCACTTTGTCCCCGGCAACTTTAGCCTGTGGGTGCAACGGATTGAAGCCTATTAACCTCAACGTGATTAAACGCGATGACCCAACCCTCTGAATTAAAATCCCCATCTGCCCCCGTCACGGTGTGGCAACTCAAGCCCTGGTGGTGTCAACCCTGGTCAATTTTGCTAACAGGATTTGGCAGTATTGGCGGCAGTTGGTTCCTGTTCCATCGGGTCTGGGTGACGGGGTTGGTGGCAGTGCCAATGGTGACTTGGATGGTGTTTTTTCTGGTGATTTATCCGGCATTGTTTGCCCAATATCAGCAAGACCAGCAGACTCAAGATTGAGCGCATTGATCGCGCCACGACCAGGCAGCAAAATCTAAGCGTTAGCGGCTGTCTAAAACCTGTCATTTTGCTCTAAATTTTCAGTGATACGGCGGGGAGGCAAGGGGCTTAAAGCCCCTTGTTAGTGCGATGTAAGGCTTGGGCTTTGTCTCGAAATTCGACTTTTTAAACACCCTCTTAAAGTTCACTTATTCTCTTGTTAACCCAAGCAGTTTGTCGGCATTGTAGGGTTAGGACTGTGACCTTGTCTCAGATCGGGAAAAGCTATGAACTGGAATGATTTTGGTGTGAAGCGTTGCTCGAAAACGGGTGCGCAGTCCAAGCTAAAAATGGGTGTTCAATCCGTTTTATTCTCTACGTTGGCCTTGCTCCCGTTGAGTATGGGAATGCCTGAGGCGATCGCACAGAATACGGATATTCGCGGAGAAGTGGTGTTTACCCTCACCGACCTCGCCGGAGCAGAAATGTTGGCTGTGTCTAACGATGGTCAATATGCCCTCGTGGTCGGTGACGATACCGCGACCCTGGTGGTTATTGGCGCAGAGACCCTCAGCGTCGCAGGCACTTGGACATTGACCGCAGAATTTTTACCGGCAGGCTCAACATCCGCCGAACTCACGGGCGTTGCCATCAGCCCCGACGGTACGTTTGCCCTGCTGGGGGTCAAAGATGCGGATGACGCGAATACTGACACGTTTGATGAGATGCCTGGAAAAGTGGTGGCCCTTGCCCTACCTGACCTAGAACCGATGGGACAGGTTACGGTCGGACGCGGCCCGGACTCCGTGGCGATCGCGCCAAACGGCCAATTTGCCGCCGTGGCCAATGAAGATGAAGAAAACGAAGAAGACCTGACTAATCTTGAGAACCGTCCTGGCACGATTTCGATCATTGATTTACGCAATGGCATAGACCAGATGACTCAGGTGGAAATCCCCATTCCGCCGGATAACCTGCCATTTTTCCCCCATGATCCGCAGCCCGAAACGATTAAAATTGCAGCGGATAGCTCGTTTCTGGTGGCCACGCTCCAAGAAAATAACGCCGTCGCTCGCATTGATCTGCCGTCTCCCCTCCCTAGCCCGCTGACCGCCGCCGCATTTTCAGTGCAAAACTTTAACGTGGGCATTCGTACCGGGTTGGGCTTAATTGTGGACAAAGTGGGCACAGGACAATGCCGCTCTAGCCGCTATGACCTGTCCCTCCGACAAGAGTTTACCGCTGCCCGTGAGCCGGACGGGATTGCCCTCACCCCCGACGGACGCTACTTTGTCACCGCTGATGAAGATAATTTGACCAGCGTTAATCACCAGTCTGATCAAGGGATTCCCCTCAGTCCCCATGGAGCCCGCAGCATTAGTGTTTTTGATGCCACTACGGGAGAGTTTCTAGGTGATAGCGGTGACTCGATTGAGGACAGCATCCTTGGGTTGGGATTACCCCAACGCTGTAGTAGCAAGGGGCCAGAGCCAGAGGTGGTTTCTGTGGGTGTTATCGGCGATCGCACCCTGGCCTTCGTCGCCATTGAGCGATCGGATGCCATGACGATCCACGACATTTCCGACCCCGCCAATATTCAACTGCTCGACACTGTCATGCTCAATCCTGAGGTTGTCCGAGCCGATGCAGAGGCTGGCTTTGAACCCGAAGGCATTGAATTTATTGCCGCGACGAATCAGGTTGTGGTGTCCAATCCCGAAGCCGGCGCGATGAGCTTGATTAACGTTGTGATCATGCCTTAGGGACGGGCGCGGGAGTCGGTTGATCGGCCTCGTGCCAGCGTTGGATTTTGCCGTTGTGGAGATCAAGGGTGATGTGATTGTTGCGATCGCCCTTGGTATCCGACCAATGCCAATCGAGTTCAGCGCGATCGCTTTGAATGAGCAAGTGAGTCAGGGTGATGTTGATCGCGGTGCAGGTGGTGAAGTAGTCAGCGGTGATCTGAGCGATCGCCTCCCGTCCCGTGATGACCTGATGCTTTAACACCAGTTCGGCCGCGTCGGTAAACAGGGCCGCAAACCCCGATGCATCCCGCGCCATACAGGTTTGAATTGCCTGCTCCACTAAAGCCCGCGTTGCCCGCTGATGGCCGCGAGTCCATCGCTCCAACAGGACTAAAATCCCCAAGCCGCCCACCGTCGTCAGCGCCGCGATTAACCAATATCCATGGACAATCGGCCGGGCTTGATCCATCGCCCAGCCCCCCACCGCTGGCCCCACTAAATACCCCATCGCCCAACATTGGGAATTGAGCGAGAGATAAATACCCCGCAGGGACGGGGGAGCCAGTTCCACCACGAGGGCAGAAGCCGCCGGGGTATAGGTGACCATCGCCACCGCAAAGAGGCTAAAGGCCAAGAGAGCGGGCCGTATCGCCCCGGACTCCACCCCCCCCGCGCCCCACACGGCCACAAACCCCATCCCCCAGAGGAGCATTGAGATCATCAAGGCCCGCCACCGACTGACGGCATTGAGCGATCGCGCGATCGGCATTTGGCAGATCATCGCAAGGACGAGGTGAAACGTTACCAGACCACTGAGCACCGCCGGGGAAAAGCCGCCCGATGTGAGGAAATTGGTGAGGTAGAGGGGGAGGGTGCTTTGGATTTGGGAGATGTAGGCGGTAAAGAGGATATTGACCACGCAGTAGGTCATCAAGGTAGAATCACGAACGGCGTAAAGCCAGCCCTGTGTGAGGTTGGGGGCGGGGGTGTGGGGCGATCGCGTTTCCGAAACCAGCGCCCCCACCAACCCGATAAACACCAAAAACGACAGACCATCGATCACAAACAGCATCCGATAGTTGCCCGCCCAGGCAATCCACTGCCCCGCCAGCACCGTCCCAATCCCCAGCCCCACCAAATCCGCTAACCGCGTCAGGGCAAAGGCTTCGTTCCGTTGTGCCCCCGTGGTCAGATCCGCCACCGCTGCTTCCGCAGCGGGCCAATAGAGACCCACCCCCAACCCCATCAACAGGTTACCCAACACCAACGTCGGAAAATCATCAGCCAATGCCAACGCCCCATCCGCCACAGCGGATACCAACGCCGAAATCAACACGATCCGCTTCCGCCCCCAGCGCGGCGAGTCTGCCCCCATTCCGCCAAAAAACCGCCCAAACACACCGGACAGGGACTGACTCCCTAAGGCCAACCCCACCGCAGTGGCCGATAGTCCCACTTCATTGACAAAAAAAATCGCTGCGTAAAACAGCGTGAAGCCGGTTCCAATCTGCGAAAGGAGCCGGCCAAGGGCTAATATCCAAACTTGGCGATTCATGGATTAGGGGGAAAGGATCAAACGGCGATCGCAAACGACGTTAGAGGGTGCGATCGGGCCACATCAGGCGCGTCTAGTGCAGCCTAATCGAGGTAGCCAATCAACGTATTAATATCTTCAATTTCATTGGATGCCACCGGCCGATTGCCCAAAATCACGATCTCGCTGATGTTCAAGGAACTCTTCGTGATCGGACGTTGGCCCGACAACACCATGCTGCTGCTGATATTCAAGCCACTGGCAATCACCGGACGAATTCCCATGGCATTGTAGGTACTCACAACATTGAGATGGCTGGGTTCAATAGGACGGTTTTGGGGCAATGGAAAGCCACCGGATTGATACACCTGGAGGCTACCTTCTTTGGCTTTCAACACGTCTGCGGGCTTCTTTAGTGCTTCAGCCGTTTTGGGTGCATCTTTATTATCTTTGTTGGCAAGGTTTGCGCTAGCGTTTTGAGCAGTCACGGTGCTTTCCCCTCAGTGTGCAATTCAGGACAAGGTCATTTAAAAAATCGATGTGATGCGCTAAAACTAAAATCAAGTTAGGGCAATAATCACAGGGCATGGTGAGGGCTTGAGGTCATCACCACGGTCTATTAGGGTATTTTAACTTTCTTTTAAGATTAACACTTCACCCTACCCATAAACTTACATCTATCTTTACGCCGCGTCTATACGAATCCAAAATAGCCATCATCAAGATCTGTAATCAAACCATGGGTGCAGGCCACCAAGGGCGGCAGTCAGGCCAACGGTCGGGTCAAGAAAAAAGCAAGCCGTTGGAGTGGCTTGCTAGATTGAGCTTGCTGTATTGGGAGGAGATGTGAGTTACAGATGATGTGCAGAGATTGACGAACGAGTGTCGAATAAATGCTGTAGTGCTCACCTCTTATGTAAATTAATGTAACAGACTTGCCCTAAGAGTTGCAACATTTGTTTACGGATTGATCCACACCGATGATCTGTCCAACCGTGAAATTGCGGGATTGATACGGACGATCAACCCCAATCTCGATACACTAGGAAGGTCTTAGCAGGATTAGGAAAACTCTATGGAACGTCGTCAATTTTTGGGTTGGATTAGCGTGGGAATGCTCGCCAGTTCCCTCCCGGTGGCACTGGTCGCCTGTAGCCCCGCTGCACCGGATGACACGGCTACCTCGGATGAGCCTGAAGCCGCACCGGATGAAACCACCGCAGCGGAGGAAACCGCCACCAAGGAAACCGCTACCGATGAAACGGCCGCAGCGGTTGATGCCGATGGGTTTCAGGCGTTGGCTACGGTGGGTCAACTGGCCGAGGGAGCGGTGTTGGATGAAACCAGTGCAGCGACTCCGGTGTTAATGCTGCGTGATCCCAGCACGGATGCGGTTGTGGCGTTAAACCCCACCTGTACCCATAAAGGCTGTACCGTTGCCTTTAAATCCGAGTCTGGGACATTGGTTTGTCCCTGCCATGATGCGGAATTTAATCTTGATGGCTCCGTTGCGAAAGGCCCCGCTGAAGATCCGCTGCCGGTCTACGAGACTCGTGAAGAGGGCGATCAAATTTTAGTGAAAGTGGGTTAGTGTCCGATCGCACCCAGACAGGGACAGGGTTGACAGCTTGTTCACTCCTTACCCTCACCCCAAACCCCTCTCCCACGGGGCTACTGCTTATACATAACGTTCAAATGTTGGCCTCGTCTGCGTTTGATCCCCCTAAATCCCCCTTAAAAAGGGGGACTTTTTTGCGTTCCCCCCTTTTTAAGG
>NZ_JAQMTY010000165.1 GCF_028330765.1 Spirulina subsalsa CS-330
ACCCACCCCCGCCAGCACAAAAACCGGAGCCGAACCCTACCGCATCGAAACGATCCGCGTTGCCACGAGTCACCTTGATGACCTGATCACCCAAACGGGGGAACTCACCGTCACTAAAATTCGGATTGCCCATGTGGCTTCGGAACTCGATGCGGTGGTGAATGCCTGGGACGAACTCAAAACCCGGGCCGGAACGCAAAACACCGAGGTCAATCAAGCCCTCACCGAACGCTTGGATCACCTATTGCAGCAGTTGAAACTTTCGACCCAAGAAAATGCAACGCGGTTGGACATGATTGCCAACAATTTAGAAGATCAGATTCGGACGCTGCGCCTGTTGCCCCTGTCGAATATTTTTCAACTCTTTCCGCGTATGGTGCGGGACTTGGCAAAACAGCAAGAGAAGCAGATTGATCTGGTGATTGAGGGGGGAGACACGACGGCGGATAAGCGCATTCTGGAGGAAATGAAAGATCCCCTGATGCATATTATTCGGAATGCCATCGATCATGGGGTGGAATTACCGCGCGATCGCACCCAGGCCGGCAAACCCGCCACCGCCACCATCCACCTCAAGGGCCACCAAACCACCAGCAACGTGATCATCGAAGTCAGCGACGACGGCCGCGGCCTCGACCTCGAACGGATTAAGCGTAAAGCGATCGAGCGCAACATTCAAACCGCCGAAGAACTCCAAATGATGACCCCGGGCCAAATCTATAACCTGATTTTTACCCCCGGTTTTTCCACCCAAACCCTAATCACCGAAGTTTCCGGGCGCGGCGTGGGCCTGGATGTGGTGCAAACCAATGTCGAACGCCTCAAAGGGTCAATTCAGGTGCAATCCACCCCCGGTCAAGGCACAACGTTCCGAATTCAACTGGGCACGACTCTCGCCACGGCTAATGTGTTGCTGGTGGAGGTGGCCGGGTTGACCCACGCGCTGCCGGTGGAATTTGTAGAAACCTCGCTCCTGGTTGATCCCGATACGATTTTCACCGTGGAAGGGCGCGACACGATCGCCCTCGACAACCAAGCCATCTCCGTCGCCCATTTAGCCCAACTCCTCGAACTCGAAACCCTCGCCCCCCGCTCCGAAACGAAACGCAACTTGCCCTGTGTCTTGCTGCGCATTAGCGAAGAGCGATTCGGACTGTTTGTGGATCGCCTGATTGACACCCAAGATGTGGTCTTAAAACCCCAAAGCCAACTGTTGAAGCGGGTGCGTAATATTGCCGGGGCGACGATTTTGGGAACGGGGGAAGTCTGTATGATTCTCAATCCGACGGATCTGTTGAAATCGGTGCAACGCAACCAACGCAATGCGATCGTTCCCCTCGTCACCAGCAGTACCAGCACCACCCCCCAACACCGCGCCACCATCCTCCTGGCCGAAGACTCGATCACGATTCGCACCCAGGAAAAGCGTATTCTAGAAGGAGCGGGGTATACCGTCGTGACTGCTGTAGATGGTCTTGATGGCTTTAACAAATTAAAAACCGGCCAGTTTGATGCCGTAATTAGCGATGTCCAAATGCCCAACCTAGACGGCCTCGAACTCGCCCGCCGGATTCGTGAACATGCCGAATACAACGAAATTCCAATTATTTTAGTGACCTCCCTCTCCTCGGAAGACGATCGCCGCCGAGGCGCAGAAGCCGGAGCCAGTGCCTACATCACCAAAGGCACGTTTGATCAAGAAGTGTTGCTTGAAACCTTACAACGCCTTGTCTAGTTTGGTATTCCCCTTACTCCTAAACCCCTATGCGCACTCGTGTCTTGCTCGTTGAAGATTCCCTCATTGCCCAAGCCATTCTCAAGCGAATTTTAAATGCATCGGGGGTGGTGGAAGTGGTGGGGGTGGCCAAAACGGGACTCGAAGCCCTCTCACTGATTCCACGGGTGAATCCGGATGTGATTTGCACCGATTTGCATATGCCCCAAATGAATGGTTTGGAATTTACCTATGAGGTGATGGCCAAAAGCCCGATCCCGATTTTGGTGATTAGTGCGTCGGTGCAGGAAGAAGACACGAAAAATGTGTTTGAATTGCTCGATGCGGGGGCGGTGGATATTTTTCCAAAGCCCCGTGTGCAAGAAATGAGCGAGTATGAAGCGATTAAGGTGGCGTTGGTGCGGAAAATTCAGGTGTTGTCGGGGGTGCATGTGTTTACCCGCCATCGCAAGAATGCGCGTCTCCCGGCTCCGATGCCGGCCGCGTTGCCGATGATGCCCCTGTCTCGTCCGTCGTCGGGTGTGTCGTCGCTGGGCCTGGGGCGGATCAAGATGGTGGCGATCGGGGCTTCGACGGGGGGGCCTCAGGCGTTAAAGACGCTGTTGGGGGCGTTGCCGGCAAATTGGTCTACGCCGGTGGTGGTGGTGCAGCATATTAGTTATGGGTTTTTACAGGGGTTGATTGATTGGTTGAGTCTGTATTGCAAAGTGCCGATCCGGATTGCCCAGCAGGGGGAGTATCCCCAGGCGGGGGTGGTTTATTTTCCGCCGGAGCAGTTGCATTTGGAGATTGACCGTCAAGGCCAGTTTCGCCATTCGGCGCAGCCGAAAATTGATGGTCATCGGCCTTCGGTGACGGTGACGATGGAGTCGTTGGCGCAGTATTATCGCTCGGCGGTGCTGGGGGTGCTGTTGACGGGGATGGGGCGGGATGGGGCGGCGGGGATGATGGCGATCGCCCAAGCCGGAGGTCATACCATTGCCCAGGATGAAGCGAGTTCGGTGGTGTTTGGGATGCCGAAAGAAGCGATCGCCCTCAATGCCGCCCGCCAAGTGCTCCCCATTGACCAGATTGCCGCCGCCCTCCAAAGTCAGGTACTCGGCACGGTTCCGCTCTAGCCCTAGTTTCAGGGTATGATCAACTTCATCCCGGAGCGATTCACCTGCTGGGGGATGCTCTGCCATTGTTTTCATTAATTGCGTTCTTGACATCCTCCCCGCTCTAAAGAGACGGGGATTCCCAATCATCACTAATTGGGTTTCTGCTTCATAGCACCAGCCTTGACAGATTTACTCTGCTCAGGTCTTACAGTCGCTCCACAGACTGACACGGCAAGCCCTGCCGC
>NZ_JAQMTY010000166.1 GCF_028330765.1 Spirulina subsalsa CS-330
GACTGTATTTTAAGTTTTAATCTTCCCCAAGAATAGCATATCAAACTATCATACAAAATGGCAAAAATTCAATTAAAGGACTCGCTGTCGCTCGATTTGTTTGTTGGTGCAAATTCATCTCGCCACTAAAAGGCACGTCCACCGTTACCTTCGGTAACTCTACTCGGACTCGCTTTATAGTGGGAGTCTTCTTTGCACATTTTAAGATAAGCAGTAGGTCTATCCGAGAGGGGCGATCGCCCCCGTTACCAAAACTGAAACGAACTGGGTTCTTTCAGAACCATCGGCTACATTAAAAATGTTGATGTTCTGTTGTGTAAAAGTCCCATGAAAAATCGTTTCGTTGCTGCGATCGCACTGGTGAGCCTTCTCCTTGCTGCTGCACCGTTACCCCTGCGAGCCGAAAACGGCGATCGCACCATTGGCGAAGGATTTGTGCCGGATTCCCTGTCTGTGAGCGATAACCCCCTCAGTGGGACTCGTGTGGTGATCAACGAAGACGAGCGCAAACCCGTCCTCACCAATGCCTACCCCTACTCCACCATTGGCCGCGTTGACCTCTTAACTCCTCGTGGTCAGTTGACGGGGAATTGCACCGGAACCCTGATCGGACGGGATCTCGTGTTGACCAACTCCCACTGTATCGCCGATGAAAACACCGGAGACGTGTTGTTCCCCCCAGAGCAGATCCGGTTCCGCCCCAATATGATTCAGGGTGAAGCGGAGATCATCGGTGTGACCGAGTTTGAATATGGCTGGCAAGAGGCTCCCGGTACAGCAGCGGCGGATTGGGCGATTCTCAGGCTTGACGAACCCATCGGCGATCGCTTCGGCTATCTGGGTTGGGTGGCACTGGATTTTGACAATCCCCGCGTGATTGACGCGATCGCGAATCAAATCCGGCTGGCGGGCTATTCGGGAGATTTTCCCGGTGCGGCCCAAGAACGATTTTTCGGCCTGGCGGGAGATACGGCTGGCCAGCATGCTGGGTGCAGTGTGGTGGATATGGCGGCGGCGTTGAATGTGAATCGGCGGGCGTTGGCTCAGTTTGCGGGTCAATTGTTCCATGCTTGCGATACGAATCCGGGGGCATCGGGCAGCGCCTTGATCGGTCATTGGGAAGATGGCGTGTATGTGGTGTTGGGGCTGCATGCGGGGGCGAATCAGTTTTATCAACCCCTGAATCTTCCGGGTGAGGGGCGATCGCAGGCGATCAATCGGGGCGTGCGGGTAGAACAATGGGCCGCCACCGCCGCCCAGATGTGGCGGGACTAATGCCCACGGCGGGGGAGGGGCAGAACGTCGGCGATAATCAGTGACTTAAGCAACTGTGAAGTTGTTTTAGTCACCAGTGCTTTAAGATTGTTTTAACGATTTGTCGAACAACTTAAGGATCAATTCATGTCTGTAGCCACTGCCACCCCCACATTCTGCGACGGCGTTCAATATTTTGCGGAGACATTGCCAGGCTTTGACCAATACGGCGGCGAGGCAGCGATCGCACCGGGACAAACCGCGATCGCCTCCCCCAGCGACCCCAAGGCCGTCTATCAAACCCTCTTGGCAGCCGATGCCCTGCGCTATCTCACCCTCCAAATCACCGCCAGTAAGCAATCGGGCCACCCCGGCGGTTTTGCCAGTATCGCTGACGGGATTGCCGCCCTCGTCATGCTCGGCTACAAAAACATCACCACCGAAGTCGGCCACCACGCCCCCGGCTTCTATAGCAACGTCTTCCTTGATCAATCCCTCGAAGCGATGGGGATTAACACCGTGCAGAATATGCGCGATCGCTTCCGCGAAACCCACGGCCTCCTTGGTCATCTCTCCGGACAAATCCCCGGCCTGCTCAACCCCGCCGGCCCCCTCGGCCAAGGGCAACATTTCGCCATGGCCGGCGCGAAACTCAACCCCGGCGTGCTCTTCCCCGTCACCATCGGCGACGGCGGTTTAGGCGAACCCTACATCATGAGCAGTTTCGGCCACTTCAACACCGCCTACCCCACCACCACCAACTTCCTCCCGATCCTCGTCTGGAATGGTTACAGCCAAGAACACCACAGCATGGTTTCCACGAAAACCAACGCCGAAATGATCGCCTATTGGCAGGGCAACGGCTTCGCTGAGGTGATTCTCGTCAATGCCAAAGACTACGACGACGCAGATCAACCGGGCGATTATGTGGACAGCACCGCCTTTTCCTTTGCCGGTCGCCTCAAATTTACCCAAGCCCTCCTGGAAGCCACGGACAAAGCCGCTAAATCCGCCCTCGGTGGCACGCTGACGGTCTTGATCGTCAAGCAACTCAAAGGCGCAGGCGTTCACAAACGGGGCGCAAAATCCCATAACCTCTATCCCGGCGATTCCGTCGAAAAAGACTACATCATCGACGCGCTCCAAGCCCGCGCCCTCACCCCCCAAGCCTGGGAACTGGTGCGCACCAACTATGTCCGCGCCAATGGTGGCCCGGCGGCTCAAACGGCGGTGACGGAAAGCGTCCGCCCTGTGCCGGAGTTGGGTAGCGTCACCCTGCAAGCATTCCCCCTGGGTGATAAGCAAGTTTCAACGACGGCCATGGGTGCAATGGTGGTGCAAGTGGGTCAAGCTGACCCGGATTTTGTCGTGACGAATGCCGACGGGAACGCCGCATCGGGAATTAACAATATTAACGTGGGCCTGAAAATTGTCCACCCCACCACTGACGCGGACTATTTCCAACAGCCCCAAGGCCAAGTCTATGAACCCTTGAGCGAGGATGCTTGCGCGGGGTTGGCGGCGGCTCAGGCTCTGTTTGGGGCGCGATCGCTCTGGTGCTCCTACGAATCCTTCGCGATCAACGGTCTCCCGATTTGGCAAACCGTCACCCAAGCCATGGCGGAACTGCGCCGCCCCACCCCCGCCACCGTCTGCCTCTTCACCGCTGGCGCATTGGAACAGGGTCGCAACGGCTGGACACACCAACGCCCCGAAGTGGAAAACTATTTCGCCGCCATGATGCGCAACGGCAACGTTTTTCCCCTCTTCCCCTGCGATGCCAACAGCACCCAAGCCTGCTATGAATGGGCGCTCCAGCAGGTGAACAAAGGCATCACGATCACGGTGTCTAAATCCCCCCTGCCGATTCGCTCAACGGTGGAGCAAACCCGCGACGCTCTCACCCATGGCGCGTTCGTTCTCCAGGAAACCCCCGGCGACAAAACCGTCGTCTTTGCGGTGTTGGGAGATATAACCCTAATTCCGGTGCTTGATGCAGCCGAGCAACTCAAGGCCCAGGGCATTGGGTCAAAAGTGGTGGTGGTGGTCAGTCCCCGCCGTCTCTATCGGTCGTCAGATGTGGCGGCGGATCTATGCAGTGAATCGGATCAGGGGTTCCTCTCCGATGGGGAGTTTACCGCTCTGTTTGGCGGTGATGCAGTGCTGGCGATCACGGGCGGATCTGGTGCAATGTTGGAGCCGATTTTGTTGCGTTCCACGGCTCCCCGCGATCTGTTTGCCTGGAAACGGGGCGACACGGCGGCTAGTGCTGGGGCGGTGATGGCGTTTAACGGTCTGACGGCGGCAGCCTTCGTTCAACGGGCGATCGCACTGTTGGGTTAAGGGTAACCGTTGGATGGGATGGGGTAGAGTCTACCCCATCCGTTGCGATCGCCACCGGCCATCGACGAGTAGCCGGTGCGAGCATTCCATCGTGGCTTTCGAGTTAGTTGCAGAGACAGGATTTACAGTTTTCACCGTTTTCATCGCAACATTGGCAATAGGGTGCAGAGGCGAGGCTAGAATCGGGACATAAAGCCGTATTATTTAAGCCAATTGTAGAGACCATTACAATTAAATAACCGAATAGTTTGAATTGCGTGAACATACAGATACCCTGACTTGAAAAGATTTCTTTCAAGATATCCCATGGTGGATTCTTGGGGATGAGGGGTGAGGTCTTCCATGGGTATGAGGTAGACACCTCAAAGCCTTGCTAAAACTAGTCTTTCACACCCCAAACATTGATTTTGCCATCCATACTTCCACTGATGATTTGAGTGCCACCCTGGTTACTGGCCAGCGAAAGTACGGAGCTTTGATGGCCGACTAAGGTGTGTTGAAGTTTGCGGGTTCGGAGGTTCCAAATATTGATCGCCGCATCTGATCCACTACTCATGATGGTTTTGCCATTATTGCTGAGACAAAGGGCGTGAATTTCATTCAAATGGCCAATAAAACGATGCTGAAGGGTCTGGTTTTTAATATCCCAGAGGATCAGGGTTTTGTCGGTGCTGCTGCTGATCAGGGCGGATTGTTCGGGATGCCAGACGAGGCTGGTGATGCTGTTGAGGTGGCCGTGGAGGGTGGCGATCGCGCGTCCGGTGGCTAAATCCCAGAGCAGGATCACCCCGTCGGCGCTGCCACTGGCGGCGAAGCGTTGATCAGGGCTGAAACAAACGGCTTGAATGACGCTGTGGTGTCCGCTTAGGTGCTGGCGGAGTTGGCCGCTGGGGCTGTCCCAGAGGGTGAGCCCGCCATCTACGCCGCCGCTGAGGATGGTCTGTTGGTCGGGGCTGATCGCGATCGCTTTAACGAAACTGTTGGGACTGGTGAAAATGCGTTGCAGTTGGGGGGTGGTGAGATCCCAAAGTTTGATGCTGCGATCCATGCTACCGCTGACGAGGGTCGTGCCGTCGGGGGTGAGGGCGATCGCAGAGACCCAATCGGAGTGACCCACGAGGGTGTGGCGCAGTTGCCCGGTGGGAACGTGCCAGAGTTTGATCGTTTTATCGAGGCTGCTGCTGATTAGGGTTTGGCCGTCGGGGCTGATCGCTAGCCCGGTGACGGGTTGGCTATGGGCTTGAATGCTGAGGAGGTTGCTAAACAGGGGCCAGGGATTGAATGATCGCAGGGTGAGCAAAATTTTCACATACCACCGCTCCTGTTCCAGGGTGTCGGCGATCGTCACCGCCCACTGTTGCAGCAGTTGATAGGCTGTCCATTGGACACGGGGACTGTGATCCTGGAGGGCATGGAGCACCAGCGCCAAGCCGGGATCGCCCTGTTGCATCGCTTCCACGAGGGCGGCCTGTCGCACGGCTTCTTGGGGGTTCCGGAGGCGGGTTTGGATGCCGGAAAATCCCCCCAAAACAAGGCCATCCGGGGTTAGGGCCTGTCCCCCCAAGACCACATCATTGGCTTCAGGTTGGGTCTGAAAATGATTCATAGGTATGCCGCTGGAATCCCATCACCCCAGCCGATGCCGGGTGCTCAATCACCCTCTATCATAAAGTCTTCCTGACGAGGCTACTGCTTATGCACAACAGTCTAAATGTTGACCTAGTCTGGGTTTGATCCCCCTCTCAGTCAGGGCAGTGAGCTAGAAGCGATTTCAGACTTAATCTATCCAGATCAAGCCGTGAGCTAGAAGCTCACTACAGGGGATTTCAGGCAGGGTAGTGTGAGCCTCTGGCTCACTTAATTATCCAGATCAAGACTTACTGAGATTTTGCAGATCGTAACCGTTCGGCTCCTTGTGGCAACCATTGGGCGGTTTTTACGTCACGATGGGGCATAGTTGTGTTGAATGTTGAAGAGTTGCGCTATGAAACTGGCTTGGTCTATCCTCCTGCTTCCCCTCGGTTTCATCAGTGCTGAAGCGGCGATCGCGCTCGAACCGCCGCTAGAGTCCGAAGCGATGGCGATCGCGGCTTCCCCAGCGACCTCAGCGGCAACTCCGAGCATCATCGCCCCACCCTCCCCCCAAGACATCCCGACAGCGATCGCATTCGAGCCGGAACCGTTGGCCGTGGCAGTTCCCGCCGAGCCGATGCCGAGCGAACCCGTACCCACGGCCCAAGCAGAACCGGACGCGACCGCCCCCCCTGTGGATGAGGACATCGACGCAACACCAGCGGAACCGGCAGCCGAGCCGGCCCTTTCAACCATTCCCCTCAAAAGTCCCGATCCGTGGGGTGAAACGGGGTTTGGGTCGTTTGAATTGACTCCGGATGATCGCGCCCGTCATGACTTGCTGCGTCAGGGCGATCGCGCCTTTGTGGCCGACGATCTGCCAACGGCGGTGGAGTTTTATCAAGAAGCCAAAGAGCCATTTGCATTGGAGCAGTCGGGCGAACACGCTGCCCACGTTGCCGCGATTACCGATCCTGACCTGCTATCCCCCGCTGCCGGGGTCTATTGGCGCACCCACCAAGAGGGCGTTGAGGCGAATTTAACCAGTAAGATTTTCGCGCCGCTGGATTTACTCCTGGAAGAGCAGCCGGAATTTATCCCGGCCTATGTGAGCTATGCCCAAGAATTGCGCGATCGCAACCAAAATGAACGCGCCTTAGAAATTCTCGAACAGGCCGCCAATCGTTACCCAGATCAACCAGAACTACTGATGACGACGATTGATGCCAAACGGGAAGCGGAAGAATGGCTCGATGCGTCATTGTTGGCGCGTCAGTTCACGATCCTCAACCCGGATCATCCCCAGGCAGAAGCGTTTAGCCTGATTGCGGATGAGACGTTTGAACGCTACGAGCGGAAGTTACGGAGCCGGATTCGGGGCAATGCGATCGCGAATATTCTGACCGGGATTGTGGGCTTTGCGGTGACGGGGAATATTTTCGGCCCCATTTCCGCTGTGGAAACCGCTGTGATCCTCCTTGATGGGGAAGAGAAAATCGGCGATCGCATCGCCAACCGCGTCAAAGAAGTCGCGCCGATGGTGGATGATCCGCTGCTGCTGGGCTATGTGGACGAAATCGGCCAAGCCCTCGCCCAAACCACCGGCCGCGACGAATTCACCTACGAATTCAACATCATCCTTGATGACACCCTCAACGCCTTCGCCCTCCCTGGCGGCAAAATCTTCATCCACGCCGGAGCCATTCTCGAAACTGAAACCGAAGCCGAACTCGCGGGCCTGATCGCCCACGAAATTTCCCATTCCGCCCTCTCCCACGGTTTTCAACTCGTCACCAAAGGGCAATTCACCGCCAACCTCGCTCAATATGTCCCCTTCGGCGGTTTGGCCACGAATCTACTCGTCTTCGGCTACAGTCGCGGCATGGAACGGCAGGCGGATCGCCTTGGCACTCGGATGCTCGCCGCCAGCGGCTATGCAGCGGATGGGGTGCGAAACCTGATGGCCACCCTTGACGCGATGAACAAGCCCAGCCCGCCCGCATGGTTATCGACGCACCCGGATACGAGCGATCGCGTCCAATACCTCGAAACCTACATCCTCGAAAACGGCTTAAACCGCTACAGCTTCGAGGGCATCGATCGCCACACCCGGATGCGGCAACGGGCCCTCGACCTGATCAACGACTATCGCCAAAGTGCCGACTATCGCCGTCGCCGCGATCGCCGCCGCTAATCACTCCACTCCAGGCGGAATCGTCTTTTTCTCTGGCCAGAGTGATAATCGCGGTTTACAACGCCAAATCCAGAAAAAACACGCCCAGTCCCTCAAACTTCCGCAGGCTTCACCCATTCTCATCCAGCACCCTTAATGTCTTTAGTGTGAAGCCGGTGAAAGTCTGAATTGATCGGGAAAAACGGGTCTACGCTTCGGTGTGATCCGGTGCAGCGACGCGCTCTAACTTAGCCCCAATGCCTTGGAGTTTCGTTTCAAGGTTATCGTAGCCGCGATCGAGGTGATGCAGACCTTTCACAATCGTTTTGCCATTGGCCGCCAAACCCGCCAACACCAGCGCCGCCGAAGCCCGTAAATCCGTCGCCAGCACCGGCGCACCAGAGAGAAAGGGCACGCCTTTGATAATGGCGTTTTGCCCCTTGACCCGGATATCCGCGCCCATCCGCACCAGTTCCGCCACATGGCGCATCCGGTTTTCAAACACCGTTTCTGTGATCACGCTGTTGCCTTCCGAGAGGGTCATCAGGGCCATGAACTGCGCTTGCATATCCGTGGGAAACCCTGGATAGGGGAGGGTTTCGATGTCCGTTGCTTTGCGGCAATTGGGGATAATCCGCAGTTGATTCAGACCCTCGGCCACCACTTCCGATCCCATTTCCCGCAGTTTGGCCAAGACGGGGCTGAGATGGTCGGGGATCACAGGGCCGATGGTTAGTTCCGATTGGGTGATCGCACCGGCGACGAGGAAGGTTCCGGCTTCGATGCGATCGGGAATGATGGCATAGTCGACGCTGTGGAGATGGGGAACGCCAATAATGGTGATCGTATTGGTTCCTGCGCCGCGAATTTTGGCCCCCATGGCGCGGCAGAAATTGGCGAGGTCGGCCACTTCTGGTTCTTGGGCGGCGTTTTCAATAATGGTCTCACCATCGGCGAGGGTGGCGGCCATCATTAGGGTTTCCGTTGCCCCGACGCTGGGATAGTCAAGGTAAATATTGCCCCCTTTCAAGCGTCCGCCGGGCACGTCGGCATGGACGATGCCGTGTTCAATGCGCACATGGGCCCCAAGGGCTTGGAGGCCGCGCACATGGAGATCAACGGGACGCGCTCCGATCGCACAGCCTCCCGGCAGGGGGACGCGGGCTGTCCCCAGGCGAGCCACGAGCGACCCGATGATGAAGAAACTGGCGCGGAGTTTCGAGACTAACTCGTAGGGGGCTTTGGATGTGCTGATGTGTCGGGTGTCGAGGGTTAGGCGATCGCCTTCGTGCTGGATTTTAATCCCTAGGGATTCGAGCACTTGGTTCATCCGTTGAATATCCGTCAGGTTAGGGACATTGCGGAGAACACAGTCATCCGGGCACAGGAGGGTGGCAGCCATAATGGCAAGGACTGAATTTTTTGCCCCGCTGATTTTGACATGACCGGAGAGGGGATGTCCTCCGACAATGTGCAGCGTCGGCCCCGAATCAGGGGTCTCGACGGATTGCACTGGGGTCGGCTCGACGGAATTAGCGGCGGTTTTTTCCACAATTAACAAGGGGGTGGTTAGTGTCTGGATTTTGGGTTTAAATTTTACAGCAAAGTCGAAAAAAGTCTAGTTCACTGAAATTTTGTCAAGGGTGATATTAAGAAAAGCAAAAGACCATGGGGATACATGTTTTCTCGATGGCGCTGGGTGTTTTCTGGCAACCCTGAAATCATGGCAAGAGGCTTGAATCAGCAACGATCATGGGGTTTTGGGGGTCGATATTGTCCGGGACAGCATGAATGGTAAGGTTGGTCACAGCGTCCTTCGGGCAGCATTCTAGCCGAGAAAAGGTGATGTTGATCCGGTTTTTGCGCCTTGCTAACAAGCCGTGCTCAACCCAAAGGGGTAAAATTGCAGCGTACCACAGGAGGATCTCAGTCCACCGGGGTGAGGGCAACGATGGGCCAGGCTGCGTTGAATCGATGGATCGATCCCACTGAATCAGCCGGGGCGGGATGGTGCGATCGCACCTTCGGACAGTCTTGCTCAACGGGTGTGTTCTGGACAATCGATCGGGATGGAGGGGGGGTTGGGATTTCGATGTAGGGCTGAGGTGTCAAGCTGGGCTGAGGGCGGGTGACAGGGAGAGCAGGCGGGAAGGTGTGGTCAGACTCTGGCGCTCAGGGTAGAGATGGATAGACTGCCATGGGCTTGATCCCTTCAATTTGCCCTATTGTTGGGGCGATCTGTCGCCTATCGTTGATCGCATATCGTTTCACATGCTTAGACCGATGCATATCGTTTGGTTGGATCGTTCTTCTGTTTTGGGTCGTGAAGAGGTTGGTGACGTTGCAGCCGCCTTGAGTCGCTTGGCCCATGAGGGTGAGCGGATTGCCCCGGCGATGGTGATTGCGGTGGATGGGTGGACGGATTGTTTGGCAGCGGTCAGTGAGCAGGAGCCGTTGTTGCTGGGGTTGTTGGATGGGTCGCTGCATTTTGATAGTCGCCAATACCAGGTGGTGCGTCATATTGCCCAGAAGGTGCGTCAACAGATCCAAGGGTGGGAGGTAACGCCCCAGTGGTTGATGACCTTGGGGGAGGGGTTGGCGGGGCTGGGCTGTGGGGTGGTGCGGGTGATGCCGTCGTTGGTCTATGGGGAACATTGCGGGGTGGCGGTGGAACAGATGCTGCGATCGCCCTGGTGTTTGAACCATCCGAGGCTGGTACAACAAACCATGCAAGGGTTGTGGAGTGAGGTGTTTGCGGCGCGAAATTTGCTCTATTGGCATCGTCAAGGGATTGCGATCGCACAATTGCGCCTGGGTGTGATCATCCAAGCCGCTCCACCAACGGCCATGACAGGAACCCTAACCCTCACGGATCAGCAATGGCAGCTTGAGGTGATCCATGGCGTGCCGGATGTGACCTTGGGCTATGGGGTGGGGGCAGAGGTGTACGGCGGCATTGGGGAGGAGGGAACAACCTGGTCGCCAAGCCAGCAAAAGCGGGCCTGGTTAATTGCCTCGGTTCCGACGGTGCAATTGTGTGTCCAAGATGTGCTCTGTCCAGCAATGGCAGAGGGGCAACACCTGCTATCCCCACAGCATCACGATACGTTAGTTGCGATCGCCCACCGCCTGCGCCAACAGGGCCATAATCATTGTCGCCTCACCTGGACGATGCCCGATGGGTTTATCACCATAACCGGCCAGACACCCTATCCCCCCATTGGTCGTCCGGACTCCCGCCCAATCCACAGCACAGGCGCAGATCCCAAAGCCTTGGTTACGGGAATCTGTGCATCTTCCGGGTCTATCTATGCTCCGGTGTTTTGCATTGATCACGAAGATCTCCTCCCCCAGACATTCCCCGATGGGGCGATTTGGGTGGCGGCAACGATGGCCATGGCCTGGTTACCCCATTTGCATCGGGCGGGGGGGTTGGTGCTAGAGCAGCCACAGATGACGAGTCATGGGGCGTTAGTGGCGCGGGAATTGGGGATTCCGGCCTTGGTGGGGGTTCCCCAGGCATTGCAACGGCTGGCGACGGTATCTCAGGCTTGGTTAGACAGCGATCGCCACGGGATCTTTCTCAACGCCCTCGCCCCGCTCACCCCAGACGCACCCGCGATCGCACTCGCCCCCGGCTCCACCCAAACCCAAGTCTGGCTCAACCTCAACCAGCCCCACCTGCTACATCGCTGGGCGGACTTGCCCATTGATGGCGTGGGGTTGATTCGGTCTGAATTGATGATGTTGTCCCTCTTCCACAGCCATCATGGCGGCCCCGCTGCCCTCGATCCGGATTCAATTCAGCGTTGGCTCGATCGACCGGAGCAACTGATCCGGCAGTGGGTGGCCTGGTTGCGTCCGGTGGTGGCGGCGATGGCTCCGCGCCCGGTGTTCTATCGCTCGACGGACTGGCGATCGCTGGAATTTCCCCCCTTGCCCCATCTCCCCACGGTGGGGGTGAATCCCTTGCTGGGCCTGCGGGGAACCGCCGTCTATGCCCACAATAGCCAACTGTTTGACATTGAACTTCAAGCGATCCATACCCTCCAACAGGACTATGGCAATGTGCGCATGATTTTACCCTTTGTGCGCAGTGTCGCGGAGTTCCAAGCGGCTCGCGATCGCCTGCTAAGAGTGGGACTGTGCGATCATCCCCAGTTTGAACTGTGGTTAATGGCGGAAGTCCCGTCGATTCTGTTCCAACTCGCCGACTATCAGGCCGCCGGGGCCCAGGGCGTGGCCATTGGGCCGCGGGATTTAGGGCAGTTGCTGTTGGGGTATGAGGCTGATGCTATGGCGCTGTCCCTGCCTCCCTTGACGGATCATCCGGCGGTGTGGAGTGCGATCGAATCTCTGATCCTGACGGCCCATCGTCTGCGGTTGCCGGTGTCCCTCTGTAGCTCAACATTAAATTTACAGCCACACCCGTTAAAACGCTTGGTGGCAGCGGGGTTAACGGCGATTTCCGTGGAACGGGATGCGATCGCCCCCATCCGCCGCCACCTGCTCCACCTCGAACAAACCCTCCATCATCCCCCGTTTCCGCCCCCCTAACACCCTATTGGCTCAACGCCCGGAACAATTGCTGCAAACTGCCGAGCACTCCCATTTTTTTTGGCTGTACTGCCCCCGGTTCGGCATTGCCTTGGGCATGGCGGAGGAGAATACGCTCTAAGCCTTCTCCGGCGGGGCGTTGGGATTCTTCTGCGATTAATTCGTACCCTTCTCCGTCCTCAGTTTCAGCAGCTAGCCACACTTGCCACAGGCTGGGAAACTGCCGAAACACCACGCCCCCCTCGAAGGGTCGAATGTAGTAAGCCGTTTCGAGGGTGCTGAGGAAGCGATCGCGCAACTGCCGCGCCGCATAGCCAATCCCCACCGTCGCCACACTTTCCAACTGAGGAATCAAAATCACCACCGGCTTCCCCTCTGTGGCGTTGCAGAGCTTTTCCACCGCTTCCACTTCCACCGACGAGGGACAGACCACCAGATACATCTCATCCGTGTCGCTAATTTTGGTCGTCACGGGGGTGAAGCGGCTCCCCAGGTCATTGACCCGAAACTCCGTCTCGCCCCAATCTCGCCGGGCCAATGCTGCCGCCCCCGTATCGGCAAACAGCACCTTCAAACCACTGCCATAGTGGGCAAACAGTTCTGTATATTGGCGAGCGATCGCCTGGGCTTGGAGCGCAATTTCAGGAAACACCAGATCCACCTGAATCCTTTGACAGCCACTATCTAGGGCGGTCAGGGTCGCGGCTTTTGACTGTTGAATCGCGTCTTCTAAAGAGGTTGGAATCGTCATGTAATTTAAAAATTGATTGGATTTAAAGACGGTTGGAATCGGCTTCCATTATCCGGGATTATCACCCCTAGAGGCCAGTTAGCCATCACCCCAAGAGTATGGATGGTTCCGATTTGCCGATCCGCCTCAACCCCATCGGCCCAATGGCCCCCGATCACCCCCCCACCCAACCCAACCCTCTCGACGGGATCTCTACACCGACTGGATTCAGGCTGGCGTTAGAGTTTCGGTGCGTTGCCGGGTTTCCACTTGATGTTACAGCCGATGCTCGGTTTTTGATCGGGGGGGACGGGTTGATTACTTAAGACCGCATCGATCGCACTGCGCAGATCTGCCCCCGTGACGGGCTGGTCATTGCCGGGGCGACTGTCATCGAGTTGACCGCGATAGACCAAGGTGCGATCGCGATCGAACAAGAAAAAGTCCGGCGTACAGGCAGCGGTATAGGCATGGGCGACGGCTTGGGTTTCGTCGTAGCAGACCGGGAAGGTGAGCCCTAGGGATTCGGCCATGGCTTTGAGGCGATCGGGGGAATCTTGGGGGTAGAGTTCCACATCGTTGGAGCTAATGGCAACAATACCCAGGGGGCGATCCTGATAGTCGCGGCCGAGTTGGGCGAGTTGGTTTTGGATATGCTTCACGAAGGGGCAATGTTCGCAAATGAACATCACTAAAAGGGCATGGCGATCGCTAAAATCTGCAAGGGAAATAACCCGATCAGAAACGGTATCCGGGAGGGCAAAATCTGGGGCGGGTGTGCCGAGGGGGAGCATGGTAGATGCGGTACGAGCCATAGAAGATCTCCAAAGGTGCAGGGCAACAGTGGCAAGTGTAGCAAAGGGAAGGGAGCTAGACGCTCAGAATTGCGATCGCAACCCCGTCAGAGCAGGCAGATTCCGCTGGCAAGAATCGGCAACACCCTCGTTGCGATCGCCCCGCCCATCGTTGCACGATGCCCCCTCATGTCATGGCACAGCTAAAATAGTGTTTTTCTGTCGGGTGGGTTAGGCGGCTAAAATCTAGATTAAAACTGCAATTCAGCAATCCGCCGTAACCCACCGTTTAACGATGGGTCGTGATCCTAAGGCTGAGTCCAAAGGGCTTCAAGGTAGTCAATGGCAGCATCCTGTTTGGATGGATAGTTATAGGCAAATTCTTCAAACCACAGCCCTTCATCGGAATAAGGGTCAAGATCTTTGAGCCAGGCGGCGGCTTTTTGGGCGATCGCTTTGCGGCGTTGTTGCCGTTCCCATTCCCGTTGCCGATGTTCCCGCAAGATTGCTTCCTGTTGCTTGATCTGGGCGGCGGTGTCGATCTGTTTAAACTCGCCTTTGAGATCATCCAAGAGATGGTCAATCTTCGGGTCAGGGGGGGGAGGGCAGCGGTTGGCCTCAAACTCCCGCTTCATCTGGGTAATCACGCCATCCGTTGCCGCTGAGGTTTTGCGGGTGGGTCGTTCGATCGGGGGTAATGGTTTCTGGCTAAATTCGGTTTGCAAGTCGGCGAGCAGGGCTTGCACCTCATCGGTGGGAGGAGTCGGCGATCGCTGCTCACGTGCTGACGGCTTAGCCCCTTGGCGTTGGCGAAACTCCCCTTGCACTTCGGCTAAAAGATCCGCCACCGTTGCATCCGCTTCATCCGGGGGGGCAGGGCGACGCTGTTGCCGGGCAAACCCTTCAAGATCAAGCTGATCAGGGGCTGCCGGGGCTTGTTTCTGGGCAAACTCCGCCTGCAATTCCGCCAACAAAGCAGCGGGATCGTCCGGTTGATGATTGGGTTGTCCTGGCGTTTGTGAACTCACTGCGCGTTCAACCTCCGCAAGTAATGCATCAATCCTCTGATCATCGGCTTGATCCGAATCCTCTGAGGGTGGAAAGGATGACTCTGCTGGCTTCATCATCGTCGCGCCCCCACCTGGACTAGGCGGCGATCGCCTCTTGGAGCGGCAACCATCGGAAGGAGCGATCGCCCCCCAACTCCAGCACTACCTTAATTCTCGGTTCCGTGCGCGGCAGATTGATCAAATACTCGCGCTCCTGATTCGACAGCACCATCCCCTCAATAATCCACAGCACCAAACCCTTAGAGTTTGGCGGCAAATTTTCGAGCTGCGTCAAAGCGATCGGCGGCACATAGTAGATTTCGCCCACCATCGCCCCTTGGCCGATCGTCTTCTTGCCCAAGTGCGCCGGGCGCACCCCATGGATACCCATCAAATAAGCCGCCACATCCCCCAAGCCGCGAGCCGTCAAGTTCAAAGTCTGATACCCCGCCGCCCGGAGTCGCCGCTGATACCGACCTTCGTAGCCTCCCTCTAAGGGCGCATAAATCCCCACGGCTCCGGACTGCTCTAAGCCTTTGATAAACGCTTTACCCGTTGTCAACAGTGCCATATCTTCTTTTCCAATTCTTCACTAACGTATGAATGTCGCTTAGATTGCAATGCGCTCTCTTTATCTTATAGTAAGCAACAAGCAACCCCGCGCTAAAGCCCCAGAGCTTCCCAACGGATCAGGCGGTTAACCATAGAATCTCCATCGGCCTGGGACTGCGATCGCGCCCATCCCCAACCGCTGCGATCTCCCCCCTTGTCCCGGCCTCCTCCAATTTTGCAGTCTTGACTTGGTGTGTCAAAACCGTTATAGTAAGCGATTGTGACCTTAAACGCGGCCATCTAGTAACAAGCGTTACTAAATCCAAAGCGTTCAAAGCGTACTCACCCACGGATACTGAAAGCTCATACCCTTGCGTTTCAAGTCCAGAGTACCCAACGGGTCTAGGGAACAGCGAACGAATGCTCCTGTTCTCGACCGCAACCTGCCCCCATCGGGCTAAAACCAAGACACTTCAATTTTGTTTCCGTTCACCTTAAAGCAGGTCGGACGGACTGAATCTGTCTGAAGGGAAGCGATTCACCGACGCTTATTCGTCTCGTCATTGGTGCGACCTCCCGGTTTATCAGTTTGTTTTATTTAACGTGTTGTTTAGAGAAAGAGAGGGCTAAACCCGTGTCTGTCGGTATCCTCGGCACCAAGCTAGGCATGACCCAGATTTTCGACCGAGAATCTGGCGCTTCGATTCCCGTTACCGTCATTCAAGCGGGACCATGCACTATTACTCAAATTAAACAAAAGCAAACGGACGGCTACACAGCAGTCCAAATTGGCTATCAGGAAGTTAAAGAAAAAGCCTTAACCAAGCCTGAACTCGGTCATCTCAGCAAAGCGAACGCTGCCCCCCTGCGTCACCTAAAAGAATATCGCCTCGACGATGTCAGCGGTTTTGAACTGGGTCAAGCCTTAAGTGCCGATATTTTTACCCCCGGTCAACTCGTTGACGTGTCGGGAAAAACCATTGGTCGCGGCTTCGCTGGGTATCAAAAACGGCATAACTTTAGACGCGGGCCCATGTCCCACGGTTCTAAAAACCACCGCCTCCCGGGTTCCACCGGCCCCGGTACAACCCCCGGTCGGATTTTCCCTGGGAAGAAAATGGCAGGGCAATACGGCAATACGAAAGTGACCATCCGCAAGTTGCAGGTTGTCCGCGTTGATGCTGAAAAGAATCTGTTGCTAGTGCGCGGTGCGATTCCAGGGAAGCCCGGCAATGTGTTGAGCATCGCCCCTGCAAATATCGTCGGCTAGACGGTTCGGTCTGTATACAGTGGAAAGACAAGTTAGACAATGGTTAATTGTGTTGTAAAAAATTGGCAGGGTGAAGCGGTCGGCGAAACGACCCTAGACCTCCCCGTGGCCAAAGAAGAAAATGCGGCGCATATCGTTCACCGGGCTCTCGTGCGCCAACTGGCTAATGCTCGGCAGGGAACCGCCTCCACGAAAACCCGTGCGGAAGTGCGCGGGGGTGGACGCAAGCCCTGGCGGCAAAAGGGAACGGGTCGGGCCCGCGCTGGGTCGATTCGTTCGCCGTTATGGCGTGGGGGTGGGGTCATTTTTGGGCCGAAGCCTCGCGACTATAGCCAAAAAATGAACCGGAAGGAACGCCGTTTGGCGTTGCGCACGGCGTTTCAGAGCCGGATTGAGGATTTGGTGGTGGTGCAGGACTTCGCCGCAGAGTTGACCAGCCCGAAAACGAAGGATCTGGTGACGGCGTTGGCGCGTTGGGATGTGACCCTTGAAAAGCGGGTGTTACTGATTACCCACGAACCCAATGAAACGCTGTATCTGTCGGGGCGCAATATTGCGAATCTGACGATGATTTTGGCCACGAACCTCAATATTCACGATCTGTTGACGGCGAGCAAAATTGTGGCGACCGATGCGGCGATCGCCAAAATTCAGGAGGTTTATTGTGACTAATTACAACCCCCGCCACTTGGCGGATCTGATTCTGAAGCCGGTGGTGACGGAAAAAGCCACGATCATGCTTGAGCAAAACAAGTATGTGTTTGATGTGCTGCCGAAAGCGACCAAGCCAGAAATTCGGGCTGCGATCGAGTCTCTTTTTGATGTCACGGTCACGAAGGTGAATACTCATCTGCCCCCCCGTCGCAAAAAGCGGGTTGGTAAATTTATTGGGTATAAAGCGCAGTACAAACGCGCGATCGTCACCCTGGCAGAAGGGGATGAAATTGTCCTCTTCTCCGATGTCTAAGACCAAAACCAGCGGCATCCTGTCGCACAGTAAGCCTTGCAGAGCACGTAACTGAACATGGGTATTCGTTCTTTCAGACCAATGACTCCGGGGACAAGGGAAGCCAGCGTATCTGACTTCGCTGATATCACCAAGTCCAAGCCGGAAAAATCTCTTACCAAATACAAGCACCGGAAAAAAGGCCGCAATAATCGCGGTGTGATTACGAGTCGGCGGCGGGGGGGCGGTCATAAACGCCTGTACCGTCAGATCGATTTCCGTCGGGATAAGCGCAATATGCCGGCAACGGTGGAGGCGATCGAATACGATCCCAACCGCAATGCGCGCATTGCCCTCGTGGTCTATGAAGATGGCGAAAAACGCTATATTCTCTGCCCCGATGGTTTAAAAGTGGGCGCGAGCATTATTGCGGGGCCGGATTCTCCTTTTGAAACGGGGAATGCGTTGCCGCTCTCGAATATGCCCCTAGGGAGTGAGATTCACAATATCGAACTCTTACCGGGTCGCGGTGGACAAATGGTGCGCTCCGCTGGAGCCGCCGCACAATTGGTGGCGAAGGAAGGGGATTATGTCACCATTAAACTCCCCTCAAAAGAGGTTCGCATGGTACGCCGCGAGTGCTATGCCACGCTGGGTCGAGTGGGCAATGCTGAGGCCCGGAACTTGAGCCTAGGGAAAGCGGGGCGGATGCGCCATCTCGGTCGTCGTCCCCAAGTGCGCGGGAGTGCAATGAACCCGGTGGATCACCCCCATGGTGGGGGTGAAGGGCGCGCGCCGATTGGTCGGAGTGGCCCGGTCACGCCTTGGGGTAAGCCTGCCTTGGGACGGAAGACGCGCAAGAAGAATAAGCCGAGCGATCGCTTCATCATCCGCCGTCGGAATGCCTAGTCCTCAACCACATTGTTAACCACTCAAACCACAAGTACCTATGGGTCGTTCCTTAAAAAAAGGGCCATTCGTGGCCGATAGCCTGCTTTCCAAAATTGAAAAGCTCAACGCTAAAAACGAAAAACAGGTGATCAAAACCTGGTCGCGTGCGTCCACGGTGTTGCCCCAAATGGTGGGTCACACGATCGCTGTCCATAACGGTCGTCAGCATGTGCCCGTCTATGTCAATGAACAGATGGTGGGTCACAAACTGGGCGAATTCGCGCCGACGCGGACGTTCCGGGGTCATGCCAAAAGTGACAAAAAAGCGAGACGCTAACGGGAGAAAATCATGGCAGTAGATACCAGAGAAGAAGTGAAAGCGATCGCCCGCTATATCCGGATGTCCCCCAACAAAGTCCGGCGTGTCCTCGACCAAATTCGAGGTCGCTCCTATCGTGAGGCGTTAATCATCCTTGAATTCATGCCCTACCGCGCCTGCGGCCCGATCTTGAAAGTGTTACGGTCTGCCGTTGCCAATGCCGAGCATAACAACGGTCTCGACCCCAGCACCTTGATGGTCAGCAGTGCCTACGCCGACCAAGGCCCCAAACTCAGACGCTTCCGGGCCCGCGCCCAAGGTCGAGCCTATCAAATCCAACGGCCAACGTGTCACATTACCGTTGCCGTTGCCCCCGCCCTAGACGACGAATAAGAGGAACACAACCGTGGGACAAAAAGTACATCCAACTGGCTTTCGCCTTGGCGTGATCAAAGAACACCGGTCTCGGTGGTTCGCCGATCGCAAGCGTTACCCAGAACTACTCCAAGAAGACCACAAAATTCGTGAACATGTCCAAGCGAATCTCAGCAATGCGGGGATTTCTGACGTGCGCATCGAACGCAAAGCCGATCAAATCGACCTCGAAATCCATACCGCCCGTCCGGGTGTTGTCGTGGGTCGTGGCGGCAGCGGCATTGAAGCCCTCCGCACAGGCCTTCAGCAACTCCTCGGTGGCACGCGCCAAATTCGCGTCAATGTGATCGAAGTGGCCCGCGTCGATGCGGATTCGGTCTTAATTGCCGAATATATCGCCCAACAACTCGAACGTCGGGTTTCCTTCCGCCGGGTTGTCCGCCAAGCGATTCAACGGGCCCAACGGGCTGAGGTGCAAGGCATCAAAATCCAAGTGGGGGGTCGCCTCAACGGGGCAGAAATTGCGCGGACTGAATGGACGCGGGAAGGCCGTGTTCCTCTCCATACCCTCCGGGCTGATATTGACTACGCCTACCGTACGGCTAAAACCATTTACGGCATTCTGGGGATTAAGGTTTGGGTCTTCAAAGGCGAAATCATCCCAGGTCAAGAAGAATTGGCGGCAGCCACACCGAGCCAACAACCCGCTCGCCGTCAACGCCGTAACCGTCAGTTTGAAGACCGCTCGGAATAAGCGGTGATGCACCGGGCCGGAATGTTACGAGTCATTTTTAACACAAGCACATTATGTTAAGTCCCAGAAGAACAAAATTCCGCAAACAACAACGCGGTCGGATGAAAGGGCTGGCGAAGGGCGGCACGACGCTGAATTTTGGCGATTTTGCCCTCCAAGCGATTGAACCGTCCTGGATTACCTCTCGCCAAATTGAGGCTGCTCGACGCGCCATGACTCGTTATGTGCGCCGGGGTGGCAAAATTTGGATTCGCATTTTCCCGGATAAGCCGGTGACGATGCGTCCGGCGGAAACCCGGATGGGTTCCGGGAAAGGGTCGCCTGAGTTTTGGGTGGCTGTGGTGAAGCCGGGTCGCATCATGTTTGAGATGAATGGTGTGTCTGAGGAAGTGGCACGAGAAGCGATGCGTCTGGCCTCTCAGAAGCTCCCGATTAAGACGAAATTCATCACCCGTAAGGAGGTTGAAAGTTAACGATGGCATTACCTAAGGTTGCAGATGCGCGCAAGCTCAGTGATGAGGAATTATCAACGGAGATTGTGAGCGCGAAACGGAAACTATTTGAGTTGCGGCTTCAACAGGCGACTCGTCGTCTTGAAACCCCCCATGAGTTCAAACATACGCGCCATTGGATCGCTCAGTTGCTCACCGTTGAACGGGAGCGGCAGTTAACTCAATCTACCCCAACTACTACAGCAGAGGAGTAAGCAACGATGGCGGTTAAAGAACGTGTGGGTTTGGTGGTCAGCAACAAGATGGATAAAACGGTTGTTGTTGCGATTGAAAACCGTGCCCCTCATCCCAAATACGGCAAGATTGTCGTTAAGACGAAAAAGTATAAGGCCCACGACGAAGACAACAAGTGTAATGAGGGCGATCGCGTCCGGATTCGTGAGAGCCGCCCCCTCAGTCGTACCAAGCGTTGGACGGTCACTGAAGTTCTCGAAATCACGAATCGGTAAGCATTCCCTAACCCTGTTCAAGAGCAATGATTCAACAACAAACCTATCTCAATGTTGCCGATAACAGCGGCGCTCGTAAGCTGATGTGTCTGCGAGTGTTGGGTAAAGGCAATAGCCGTTATGGCGGCATTGGCGATCGCATTATCGCCGTTGTCAAAGAAGCAATCCCGAACCAAGGGGTTAAAAAGTCCGATGTTGTCACGGCTGTCATTGTGCGAACCAAGCAATCCCTGCGTCGGGATAGCGGCATGAGCATTCGCTTTGATGACAATGCAGCGGTGATCATCAATAGCGATGGGAATCCGAAAGGAACCCGCGTCTTTGGCCCGGTTGCCCGCGAATTGCGCGATCGCAACTACACCAAAATTGTCTCATTGGCACCGGAGGTCATCTAAATGGCAAAAGCAAAACGCAACGCACCCAAAACAGCCCAGAAAATGCACGTCAAAGCAGGAGACACCGTCCAAGTGATCTCCGGCCGTGACAAAGGCAAAGTCGGGGAAATCATCCGGTCAATCCCCACCGACAGCAAAGTGGTGGTCAAAGGGGTCAACATTCGCACCAAACACGTCAAGCCCCAACAGGAAGGCGAATCCGGTCGCATTGAAACCTTTGAAGCCCCCATCCACAGCTCCAACGTCATGCTCTATTCCAATAAAGAGCAAGTGGCAAGCCGCATCAGCTACACCGTCAACGCTGACGGTCGTAAAGTGCGGATGCTGAAAAAAACCGGTGAAATCATCGATTAGTCCACCTATTTGGCCACCTGACCAAGCCCAGGTTGCCCCATGAATACCCATCATGTCCCAACGACTCAAGCAACTCTACCAAGACACCATTGTCCCCAAGCTCACCGAGCAATTTGGGTACACCAACGTTCACCAAGTGCCCAAGGTGCATAAAATCACCCTCAATCGGGGTCTTGGTGAAGCCTCTCAAAATGCGAAAGCACTTGAATCGTCATTAAGTGAACTCGCGATCATTAGTGGTCAACGTCCCGTCGTGACCCGTGCGAAAAAAGCGATCGCCGGCTTCAAAATCCGTGAAGGAATGCCCGTCGGCGTAATGGTAACCCTCCGCTCCGATCGCATGTACGCTTTTTTGGATCGTCTAATTAGCCTGGCGCTGCCTCGCATCCGTGACTTTCGTGGCATCAGCCCCAAAAGCTTCGACGGGCGGGGAAACTACAGCCTCGGCGTTCGTGAGCAACTTATCTTTCCAGAGATCGACTACGACAGCATCGATCAAATCCGAGGGATGGATATCTCCATCGTGACCACCGCCAACACAGACGAAGAAGGTCGCGCGTTGCTCAAAGAAATGGGCATGCCCTTCCGTAATCAATAGAACCCCGTTACGAAGGAGGAACACACACGCTTATGGCGGCCAACGACACTATTTCCGACATGCTCACTCGCATCCGTAACGCCGGAGCCGTGAGACATAGCACCACCAACGTCCCCTCGACTCGGATGACACGCGACATCGCCCGTGTCCTCAAAGACGAAGGCTTCATTGCCGACTATGAAGAAGCAGGCGAAGGCGTGAAAAAACAACTCACCCTTTCCCTCAAATACGCGGGCCGTACCCGCAAACCGATCATCAACACCCTGAAACGGATTAGTAAACCCGGTCTCCGCGTTTACAAAAACCGCAAAGAATTGCCCCGTGTCCTTGGCGGCATCGGGATTGCCATCATCTCCACCTCCAGCGGCATCATGACCGATCGTGAAGCCCGGCAGCGCGGTATTGGTGGTGAAGTCCTCTGCTACATTTGGTAGCCCCCCGCTTATCCCCAACCTCGGAGTAAACACTTATGTCTCGGATTGGCAAACGTCCAATAACCGTTCCTGATAAAGTTACTGTCACCATCGACGGCAACCATGTGGCCGTCAAAGGCCCCAAAGGTCAGCTTGAACGCCAGATTCCCGGCATGGTTGACATCCATCAAGATGGCAACACCATCACCGTGGTGCGTCACAACGAAAGCCGCAAATGCCGCGAGCGTCATGGCCTGTCCCGCACCCTGATCGCCAACATGATCGAAGGTGTGTCCAACGGCTATGAAAAGCAACTGATCATCCAAGGGGTAGGGTATCGTGCCCAAATGCAAGGCACTACCTTAGTCCTCAGTGTCGGCTACAGTCACCCCGTTGAAATTCAACCCCCCGAAGGTGTGCAGTTTGCCGTCGCCGAAAAAAACACCCAAGTGGTGGTCAGCGGCATCAACAAAGAAATTGTGGGTAACGTCACCGCTCAAATTCGGGCTGTACGCCCCCCCGAAGTCTACAAAGGCAAAGGGATTCGCTACAAAGGCGAAGTGGTTCGACGCAAAGCTGGTAAGGCAGGGAAGAAATAGACCATGAAAACAACTCGTAAAGCTCAACTGCACCGTCGCCACCGGCGACTGCGGAAAAAAGTCAGCGGGACAGCAACCCGCCCCCGCTTGGCCGTTTTCCGTTCTAATAATCATATCTATGCCCAATTAATCGACGATGTGCAGCAACATACCCTTGCCGCTGCGTCTAGTCTTGATCAAGAACTCAAGACAGATCTGCCATCGGGGGCAAACTGTGATGCATCCACATCGGTGGGCACATTGATCGCAGAACGTGCCAAAGCCAAAGGCATTCAGCACGTTGTTTTTGACCGGGGGGGAAATCTCTACCATGGTCGTGTGAAGGCCTTGGCAGAGGCTGCCCGTGAAGCGGGTCTCGACTTCTAAATCGGTGATCTTAAACAAAGTAAGTAACGATGGCAAAAACAAAAGGTAAAAAAGGGAACCGCACCAAGAAAGAAGAACTCTTTCAAGAGCGGGTTATTCAAATTCGCCGGGTCAGCAAGGTTGTCAAAGGCGGTAAAAAGCTCAGTTTCCGGGCAATTGTGGTCGTCGGTGATGAAAATGGCAAAGTCGGTGTCGGTGTTGGTAAAGCAGCCGATGTGATCGGCGCTGTCCGCAAAGGCGTTGCGGATGGCAAGAAGCAGTTAGTCGATGTGCCGTTGAATAAGGCGAACTCGATCACCCATCCAGCTCGCGGCGTTGCCGGCGGTGCAAAGGTGATGATGCGCCCAGCAGCTCCCGGTACTGGGGTAATTGCTGGGGGTGCTGTGCGTACCGTCCTAGAACTCGCTGGGGTCAAAAACATTCTGGCGAAACAGCTCGGATCGAGTAGCCCCCTCAATAATGCGCGGGCGGCTGTGGATGCGCTCGAAACGCTGCGGACGTTCCGGGATGTGGCCCAAGAGCGCAATGTTCCCATTGAAAAGCTTTATATCTAATTGTCCGAATCAAGGTTGAAGGGTCAAGACTCTGAACAAAAATCATGAACATTAATGATGCTACGCCCAAGGCTGGGTCAAATAAACGCCGCCGTCGTGTGGGACGCGGGATTGCAGCGGGCCAAGGGGCCAGTTGTGGTTTCGGGATGCGGGGTCAAAAGTCTCGCTCTGGTACCGGCACGAAGCCGGGGTTTGAAGGGGGTCAAATGCCCCTGTATCGGCGTGTTCCGAAGTTAAAACACTTTACGGTGATTAATCCGAAGCTGTTCACGATTGTGAATGTGCGACGGTTGGCTGAGTTGCCGGCCAATGCTGAAGTGACCTTAGCGTCCTTGATGGATTGTGGCATCGTGACGGCCAATGATGGCCCGTTGAAACTGTTAGGCGATGGTGAGTTGTCTGTGGCGTTAACAGTTAAGGCGGCGGCTTTTACCGCTGGTGCTCGGCAGAAAATTGAGGCGGCGGGCGGTAGTTGTGAAGTTGTCGCTGGGTAAGTCATACTAGATCAGCGTTCTGCCGTCGGAATGCTTATGTCGTGGGAATGATTTGAAGCTCCTGCGATCGCTCTTAACTTCCCCAAACTCTGTATCAATGAGGTAACCCTTCATGGTTGTCAGCCGCGATAAAACACCAACGGCTCAAGAAACCTTTATGCAAATGGCCCAAGCTGCGGGGCTACGAGGTCGTCTTTTAATCACAATTGGCCTCCTCGTGCTCGTCCGTCTTGGCGTTTATTTACCGGTTCCCGGTGTCGATCTAGCTCGCTTCAGTCGCGAAGTCCAAGACACGCCGTTAATTGGTTTTTTAGATGTATTTTCCGGTGGAGGACTCTCCTTGCTGGGTATTTTTGCTCTCGGCATCTTACCGTTCATTAATGCCTCCATCATCATGCAATTGCTCACGGCGGCGCTCCCGTCGTTAGAAAATTTGCAGAAAAATGAAGGGGAAGCCGGCCGACGCAAAATCTCTCAGATTACCCGCTACGTTGCCCTCGGCTGGGCTGCGCTGCAAAGTGTGATGCTCACAACCTGGGTACAAAGCTACGCCTACGAACCGGGCCCGGTCTTTTTCGTTGAAACGGTGATTGCCTTCACCGCCGGCTCCATGTTCGTCATGTGGATTTCTGAGCTAATCACAGAACGGGGCATTGGCAATGGTGCATCCCTGTTGATTTTCGTCAACATTGTGGCGGTGCTGCCGACCATTTTGGGACAAACCGTAGGGGTCGCTCAACAAGGCGGACGCGATGAAATTGCCAAAGTCGTGATTCTGCTGCTGGCTTTTTTGTTGATGATTGTGGGGATTGTCTTTGTCCAGGAAGGGACACGCCGAATTCCGATTATCTCCGCTCGTCGCCAAGTGGGTCGCCGTCTTTACCGTGAACGGACAAACTACCTGCCCCTCCGCCTCAATCAAGGGGGGGTGATGCCGATTATTTTCGCCTCAGCGGTGTTATTTTTACCGGCATCTTTGGCACAGTTTACCCAGGGTAAAGAGGGATTTTTGGGGGATTTAAACCAGATTTTAGCCCCGGTGTCCAATGCCATTCGGATGGATGGCCCCACACCTTGGATTTACGTGCTGGTCTTTTTCACCCTAATTTTGTTCTTTAGCTACTTCTATTCATCGTTGATTGTGAATCCGGTGGATATGTCACAAAACCTCAAGAAAATGGGATCTAGCATTCCGGGGATTCGTCCCGGACGTGCCACCAGTGAGTATCTAGAGCGGGTGATTAATCGCCTGACGTTCTTAGGTGCAGCATTCTTGAGTGTGGTGGCTACGGTGCCGACTGCTGTTGAAAGTGCCATGGGGATTCAAACACTGCGGGGGTTGGGATCGACATCCTTGTTAATTTTAGTCGGGGTTGCCATTGATACGGCGAAGCAGATCCAAACCTATGTGATCTCGCAGCGCTATGAAGGCATGGTTAAAAAGTAACGCTGCCCTCTGGACTGCCGTTGGTGTTGAATCGTTGTTTGGGAAGAGATAATTCGCGATCGCTATGAGTAAACGTTTGATTTTTTTAGGGCCGCCAGGGGCCGGCAAAGGCACCCAAGCTGAACGCTTGGCTGCTACGGCGAACATCCCTCACATTTCTACTGGGGAAATAATTCGAGGGGCGATCGCCCAACAAACCCCCCTAGGTCAAAAGGCAAAAGCCTACGTTGATGCCGGAGACCTTGTGCCCGACAGTCTGATTCTCGACCTGATTCGGGAGCGGCTGAGCCAATCCGATACTCAATCCGGTTGGATTCTCGATGGGTTTCCCCGCAATGTCAGTCAGGCTCAATTCCTCGACCAATTGCTCACCGAACTTCATCAAGATGGGGTCTGTGTGATTAGTCTCACCGTCCCTGAAGATGTGCTTGTCAATCGGTTGATGAATCGTCAACGGAAGGATGACAACGAAGCCACCATTCGCCATCGCTTGGTCGTGTATCGCCAAGAAACCGCACCTGTGATTGAGTTTTATCAGGATCGAAATTTACATATTGTCGATGGCGATCGCACCCCCGACGAGGTGGGTTCAACCTTGCAAATGCTTGTTGCAGACTAGTCTAGAACATCATTTGTTACGATAGCGGGGATTATTACTCGACCGGGAACCAGGCTAACTTCAGCCTATGACCTCAATCACCCTCCCCCGATATCCCCAGAATCACCACCTTTATTGTCAGCGAAGAGAGGAGTTTACAGTTTGTCCAAACAAGATCTCATTGAAATGGAAGGCACGGTAACGGAATCGTTACCCAACGCCATGTTTCGAGTTGACCTTGACAATGGGTTTAATGTCTTAGCCCATATTTCCGGGAAAATTCGTCGCAATTACATTAAAATTCTGCCCGGCGATCGCGTCAAAGTAGAACTCACCCCCTACGACCTCACCAAAGGTCGCATCACCTACCGGCTCCGTAAAAAATAGTCCCCGTGACAAGCACAAAATTGTCTTGCTCACAAGCACTCTATTTGATACAATTAAGAGCTTGCAGTGTCACCTAAGCACCCATGAAAGTTAGAGCATCCGTAAAGAAAATTTGTGAAAAATGCCGCGTCATTCGCCGACGAGGCAGAGTCATGGTGATCTGCACTAACCCCAAGCACAAGCAGCGTCAAGGTTAGAGAGATCTTCACCGCATTTTAAACCTTATTCCAATTGACCACCAAGATAGCACACTAGGGAGAAACAAGCGTGGCACGAATTGCTGGTATCGACCTACCCAGAGATAAACGTATTGAAATTGGTTTGACCTACATTTATGGAATCGGCCTGTCCCGCTCCCATGAAATCCTTGAGGCAACAGGTGTCAATCCTGATACCCGCGTCAAAGACCTAGCTGACGAAGACATTACCAAACTGCGCACCTGCATCGATAACTATCAAATCGAAGGGGATTTGCGCCGTTGGGAGTCCATGAACATCAAGCGACTCGCCGACATCGGTACCTACCGAGGCCGCCGGCATCGCCAAGGACTTCCCGTCCGGGGCCAGCGGACACGCACCAACGCACGTACACGCCGAGGTCGTCGTCTCACCGTTGCCGGCAAGAAAAAAGCTGCTAAGAAATAGGGTTCATCTTGCCCATCTACAGCAAGCCTCTTGACGTAAATTTTTTGATTCAATCATTACCTTTCGACAGAAACCATGGCACGACCAACCAAAAAGGGCGGGACAAAAAAAACAAAGCGCAACGTCCCCAATGGTGTAGCCCACATCACCTCCACCTTCAACAATACGATTGTGACCATCTCCGACACCAAGGGCGACGTCATTTCCTGGGCCTCCTCCGGTTCTAGCGGGTTTAAGGGCGCGAAAAAAGGTACCCCCTTTGCGGCCCAAACCGCTGCTGATAGTGCGGCTCGCCGCGCCATTGAGCAAGGCATGCGTCAACTCGAAGTGATGGTCAGTGGCCCCGGCGCGGGTCGAGAAACCGCAATTCGGGCACTCCAAGCCTCAGGGCTGGAAATCACATTAATCCGGGATGTTACTCCTATTCCCCATAACGGTTGTCGCCCTCCCAAACGTCGCCGCGTCTAGGCCAAGAATTGATCAAGCGGGTACCGGAGATAGAGCTAAGGAAGGGAGTTTGTAAGGCGTGATACAGTTTCAAATTGAGTGCGTTGAGTCCAAGACGCACAAAAATCAAAGTCAATACAGTAAGTTTGTTCTTGAACCCTTAGAACGGGGACAAGGCATTACTGTAGGGAATGCACTTCGTCGTGTGTTGCTTGCAAATCTCGAAGGCGCTGCGGCCACTGCGGTACGCATTGCCGGGGTCAGTCATGAATTTGCTACTATTTCAGGGGTTCGAGAAGATGTTCTCGAAATCCTGCTCAATATGAAGGAAGTGGTGTTCCAAAGCTTTGCAACCGGGCCACAGATTGGCCGTCTGGTCGCGACGGGGCCAGACACGGTGACGGCGGGTCAGTTTGATCTACCGTCTGAGGTGCAAGTGGTGGACAAGAACCAGTATGTTGCCACTTTGGCCGAAGGCGCACGGCTCGAAATGGAGTTCCGGATTGAACGGGGGAAGGGATACCAATCGGTAGATCGTTCCCGTGACGAAGCCACTGCCCTTGATTTCATGCAAATTGATGCGGTGTTTATGCCCGTCAGCAAAGTCAACTACGTTGTAGAAGATGCGTTGGTGGATGGTTCGATGTCCAAAGATCGCCTGATTTTAGACATTTGGACGAATGGCAGCATTAAACCCGAAGAAGCTTTGTCCCAAGCCGCCGGCATTGTGGTGGAATTATTCAATCCGCTCAAAGATCTCACCTTAGAAGCCATTCAAGAAGATCAACAGGAGGACGAAGACCCCACGAGTCAAATTCCCATCGAGGAATTGCAATTGTCGGTGCGGGCTTATAACTGCCTGAAGCGCGCCCAAATCAATACGGTGGCTGATCTCTTGGACTACTCCCAAGAAGACCTTTTAGAGATCAAAAACTTTGGTCAAAAGTCGGCAGAAGAAGTAATCGAAGCGTTACAGCAGCGATTGGGAATCACACTCCCGCAGGAAAAATCCAAACCCTAGGTTGGGGAATGGAGCCAGTTTGATTGTTTTGTAGTTTACATGAGGAGGTATTATGCGGCATCGGTGTCGTGTTCCTGAACTAGGGCGACCGGCGGATCAACGCAAGGCAATGCTCCGGGCATTGACGACTCAGTTGATTCGCAATGGTCAAATCAAAACGACGAAGGCACGGGCGAAGGCGGTGCGTTCGACGGCGGATAAGATGATTACCCTGGCGAAGGATGGGTCGCTAGCGGCTCGTCGTCAGGCTTTGGGGTATATCTATGATAAAAAACTGGTGCATAATTTGTTTGCCAGTGCGAACGATCGCTATGGCGATCGCAACGGGGGCTATACCCGGATTGTTCGCACCGTGCGTCGTCGCGGTGACAACGCGGAAATGGCCATTATTGAGTTGGTGGGCGAAGCCTAGAAACCGGTGACCTCTGAAGGACCCGTGCAAGCCGCCACCGAACGAGTTGCCCTCGTCATTCAGTATCTCGGAACTCACTTCCATGGCTGGCAACGTCAACCCAACCAACGCACGGTTCAAGCGGATATTGAAGACGCGATCGCCACTGTGCTGGGCTACCCGGTTGCCATCCATGGTGCAGGTCGAACCGATGCCGGTGTTCATGCGGCGGCGCAGGTTGCCCATTTCCAAGTGAATAGCCCGATCCCAGCCCATCGCTGGGCCAAGGTGCTCAATAGTCGTTTGCCAGATGATGTGACGATCCGGGCTTCGGCTTCCGTCCCATCTCGCTGGCATGCCCGTTTTTCGGCTTTGTGGCGACGCTATCGCTACAGCTTTTATACTGATCAGCATCCCAATCTTTTTGTGCGTCCCTACTGTTGGCATTACTACCAATTGCCCCTCGATGCAGACCGGATGGATCAAGTTCTCCATCCGTTGCTGGGTCGCCATCACCTAGCGGCATTCCATCGATCCGGCTCTGATCGTCAGCATTCTTGGGTGGATATCCAAGCTGCCCATTGTTATCGGCGCGGAAAATTCCTCCATGTGGAGATTCAGGCGAATGGTTTTCTGTATGGGATGGTACGCTTATTAGTTGGGCTCCTGCTTGAAGTGGGGAACGGAACGCGATCGCCCGAAAATTTTACAGATATTTGGGTCAACCAACGGCGTGACTTAGTCAAGTATGCGGCTCCCGCCCAAGGTCTGTGTCTCTTACGGGTCGGCTATCCTGAAATGCCCTTTCCGCAAGAGGTATGGTTTGACACCCAACCCCTATTTATGTTCAACCCTTAAACTGGATTTGCATCCCTCATTATGGAAAAAACTGTTTTACCTACCCTGGCTACTGTTGAAAAAAAATGGTACGTCGTTGACGCAGCCGATCAACGCTTAGGTCGTCTCGCGACCGAGATTGCCAATGTTCTGCGCGGTAAAAATAAAACCTACTTCACCCCCCACATGGATACCGGGGACTATGTGATTGTTGTCAACGCTGAAAAAGTAGCCGTCACGGGCAATAAAGGCTCTCAGAAGCTTTACCGTCGCCACTCCGGTCGTCCGGGGGGGATGAAGACCGAAACCTTCGATCACCTCCAAGCTCGGATTCCGGAACGAATCATTGAGCAGGCGGTGAAAGGCATGCTGCCCAAGAATGCCTTGGGGCGGAAGTTGTTCACCAACTTAAAAGTCTATGCTGGGCCGAATCACCAGCATCACGCCCAACAACCCGAAACCCTCACCATCAAAACCCACGCTTAGGAACTATTCGATTATGCAAGATAACAGCGATCGCGCCGTCTATTGGGGCACTGGCCGCCGGAAAAGCTCCGTTGCCCGCGTCCGTCTCGTTCCCGGCACTGGCCAAATTAAAGTCAACGACCGCCCTGGCGATAACTACTTCAACTACAACCCCAGTTACCTCGCCAGCGTCAAAGCCCCCCTCGAAACCCTGGGCTTAGAAGCAGAATACGACATCTTAGTCCGGGCCCACGGCGGCGGCCTCACCGGTCAATCCGATGCCGTTAAACTCGGTGTCGCCCGTGCCCTGTGTAAACTCGACCCCGACAATCGCCAACCCCTCAAATCCGAAGGGTACTTAACCCGTGATCCCAGAGCGAAAGAGCGGAAGAAATACGGTTTGAAGAAAGCGCGTAAAGCTCCCCAGTTCTCGAAACGGTAATCGCCCCTTCCTCCCCTTGGTACAGTTAGATAGGAACAGTCAATCATGCCTAAACCTGAGATTCATCCAGAGTGGTATCCCGACGCTAAGGTCATTTGCAACGGTGAAGTTGTGATGACCGTCGGCTCCACCCAGCCCGAAATTAACGTGGAAATTTGGTCGGGAAATCACCCCTTCTACACCGGAACGCAAAAAATCATCGATACCGAAGGTCGTGTCGATCGGTTTATGCGGAAATATGGGATGCTCGACACCACGACCACCGAAGCTGGGACCGATACCGAAACGAAATAGCCCCGCACGATCAACAACGAACCCAGCAGAAATTCTGCTGGGTTCGTTGTATCTCAGAGTTTAGATTGTTCCCATCGTTGCACGTTATACCAATTTCCTAAATGGAAACTACAGAGAAAGTGATGCAGGCAAGGGGCTTAAGCCCCTTGTTCCGTAGCCTGAATTTTGAGAATTGGTATGAGATTCAACAGTTCAAAAGTTAGAGTTGTCCGGAGATAGCACCATGGCAGAAGCCTATTTACTTGATAAATTAAAATCGGTTGAGCAGACCTTTCAAGAGCTTTCCCTACGTTTGGCTGACCCCGATGTGGTGACAAATCCGGATGAACTGCAACGGGTGGCGAAGGCGCGGGCATCGCTAGAAGAGACCGTAATCGCCTATGAAGCGTGGCAAAAAGCCACCCAAGAATTGAAAGGAGCGCGGGAGATTTTAAAAGAGTCTCAGGGGGATCTGGAAATGCAGGAAATGGCGCAGCTTGAGGTGCGGGAACTGGAAGAGCAGATCGCCACCTTAGAAAATCAACTCAAAGTGTTACTCCTGCCCAGTGACCCGAATGATGAGAAAAACATCATGCTGGAAATTCGGGCGGGGACTGGGGGCGATGAAGCCAGTATTTGGGCGGGGGATTTGTTGCGGATGTATTCGCGCTATGCCGATACCCAGGGCTGGAAAGTGGCGCTGGTGAGTGAATCGATCGCGGAAATGGGGGGATTTAAAGAAGCGGTTTTGGAAATTCAAGGGGTGCGGGTCTATAGCCAGTTGAAGTTTGAGGCGGGGGTGCATCGGGTGCAGCGCGTGCCGGTGACGGAAGCGGGGGGGCGAGTGCATACCTCGACGGCAACGGTGGCGGTGATGCCGGAGGTGGATGAGGTGGAGGTGGCGATTGATCCGAAGGATTTGGATATTTCGACAGCTCGATCGGGCGGGGCTGGGGGCCAAAATGTGAATAAGGTGGAGACGGCGGTGGACTTAATCCATAAGCCGACGGGGATTCGGGTGTTTTGTACGGAGGAGCGATCGCAACTCCAGAACCGCGAACGGGCGCTGCAAATTTTGCGGGCAAAACTGTACGAAATGAAGTTACGCGAACAGCAGGAGGCGGTGACTTCTTTGCGGCGATCGCAGGTGGGGACGGGGGCGCGATCGGAAAAAATCCGCACCTACAACTACAAAGACAATCGCATCACCGATCACCGTCTCGGCCACAATTTCAGCCTCGCCAATGCCCTCGATGGTGACATTGATTTAATCATCCAAGCCTGCATTTCCCAAGATCAACAGGAACGCCTGGAACAGTTGGCCAGTGCAACGGAGTGAGGGAGGATTCACGACCCCAGTTATACGCCAGGAATTGTCTTCAGACGTTGCGGCCATCCATGCCGTAACGGTCCCTGCGTTCCTCAATGCACCGCACACAGCGCACACGGAACAGTTCATTTTGTCCCATCGTCACCCTGTGGGGTGGTGACGTTCCACGCGGCATTCAGTGCGCGGGCCTAACTTCAGGTTGTGGCCTGGCCCTGTACGGGGGGCGATCGAGTTGGGCAGTTGAGGCACTTCCAGAACAGGACTTACGCTAAAATACGACTGACCCGAACCGTTATGCTGCTCAATCATTTTGCGTTTTACTGGAGGGCTTGACAAATCATGAGTGATTCTAATCAAACATTTGACCTCACTACAAAAGAAGGGCGTGAAAATGCGCTTGCCGTTGTCCTGATGGTAAGTCCTGTGTCAGCAGCAGTTTGGCTTGGAAAAACCTTATTTGACGGTATTGCCACTCTTACATCAGCTGCTAACGAAAAAGAGATGGAAGAACAAAGAAAAGTGGCGATCGACATCATTAAAGCAGGAAAAGAAAATGGTGCTGATGAAATAGAGATTACAATGTCTCAAAAAGCTGGTATTGGTCTAGGCTCAGATTTTGACGGTGTTCCAATTGAGTTTATTGCGGTTGCTTCGGGTACAATGAAGCTAAAGGTAAAATATAAGTAGGCGATCGCTTGCGTTAGATTGATATAACTACAGAAGCTTTGCAGATATGGTAGACCATTCTAGCTCACCTCCAACCTCTCTTGAATTGCTGCTTCATGAAATCGAAGCAACGCCTAGAGAATATTGGGCAGATTTGCTGGATGCTTTACGCCAGTTCCGACAGAAAATTCCATCAACTGCTCCACCTGTTATTGATGCAGAGCAAGCCCGAAAAAATCAAGCAGCGATCGATCTTCTAGATTCATGGCTGGGTGAGACTGAGGATGCATCGGAACATCAGCAAGCTTGGGACTTTTTAAAAACGGCTCTAGATGAAGATCGATTGTCCGATCGCCCTTTATTCCCATGAGTCGTCTGATTTTGCTGGATTCTGGACCACTGGGAATGGTCACGAATCCAAAAGCCGCAGGCATTCCCCTTGATTGTCAGCTATGGCTAAAATCCCTCTTACGACGTGGAGAAAGGGTGGCCATTCCCGAAATTTCAGATTATGAAGTTCGCCGTGAACTCCTCCGAGCAGGATTGCTGAGAAGTTTGCGGCGGCTGGACGACTTGAAACAAACGCTCGACTACATTCCCATTCAAACCGATACCATGCTTCTGGCAGCTGAATTGTGGGCAGAAGCGAGGAAAACCGGACAACCTACCGCAGATGCTAAAGCGTTAGATGGGGATGTAATTCTGTCTGCTCAAGCCCGTCTTCTCGGAAGTGAGGTGGCAGAAGTGATTGTTGCAACAACGAATGTTGCTCATCTTGCTCGGTTTATTACAGCGTCGGATTGGCAATCTATTGGATAAACTTGTTGGTGAGCGATCGCAGCATAACAATCCGCCTGCACCCGACCGTTTCGAGTCTTCTCGTTGAGTTTGAGAGGTTACTAGCGGCGGGTGAGGCGGAACGTTAGGCATTCAATCTACTTACCAGTTGTTTAAAGGCAGAATCATTGACAACTGATGTAGGATTGCTTAGTATGACAGCGCAATCCTACTAGACTGTCGTGGGCAGCTTACAGGCATGAGTAAGAAAGTCAGTATAACCTTGGATGACGAAGTTCTAGAGTTTGTAGATCGGCTAGCAAGCAATCGTAGCAGCTTTATCAATGATGTCCTCCGGCGAGAGAAGAGAAGGATTTTCATGAAAGAGCTAGAAGATGCTTATAAAGATCAAGCTAATGACCCGGAGTTCCAGGAAGAAATCTCTGTTTGGGATGTTGCAGTGGGCGATGGTTTAAATGCCTAACGGAAACTTAACCTACCAGCGAGGAGAGATATGGTGGGTTGAGCTGAAACCTGTGATTGGTCATGAAACCAATAAAGAACGCCCTTGTCTAATTTTGCAAAATGATATCGGCAACCAAAATGGGGCAACAACAATCGTTGCTCCCTTGCTGCCTGGAACAAAGACTTATCCGTTCGTGGTGAATATTACACCAACTACGCAGAATGGACTCGATAGAGATCGGCACATCAACTTAAGTCAAATGAGGGCTGTAGATGCTCAGAGAATTAAGCATAAACAGGGTATTTTGGAAGAAGTTTATTGGGAAGAAATTGAGAAAGCAGTATGTATTGAGCTTGGTTTCAGTTTAGCGTTCAAATCCTCGTAGCTTGCCTAACAATGTGATTTTTTTGGAGACAATGCCTACTTTTCAACAACATTGGCAGGATCAGGGAAGTCTACCCACTTTCCAGGAGCGCGATCGCGCTATGCTCAAGCGGGAACTACAGGAGGCGGTGATGTCGTTGCGGCGATCGCAGGTGGGCACGGGGGCGCGATCGGAATTGTTTTGAATATAATCTAGACTATCTGGACTAGAGAGCTGTCTATGTTACTGCAAAACCTCAAGGAAGCAGCGGTCAAGTTATCACCGAGCGATCGACTTGCGTTGGTCAGTGCCATCATTGATTCGTTGCAGAATACCCCAAGTCCAAAGCCTGATCGTTCTGGTGCAATTCGACGGATGCGCGGCTTACTCAAAACAGACCAGCCTGCACCCACTAACCCAGAAGTAGCTGCGATGCTAGAAGAGCGTCGGGTGGAAAAATACCTTCAGTGAGAGTTTTAATCGATACCAATATTCTCCTAGATTTTCTATTGCAAAGAGAGCCATTTTGCCACGATGCAGAACGACTGTTCCAGGCGATCGATTCGGGTCAGATCGTTGGATATGCCACAGCTACAACACTCACAGATATTTTTTACATAGATTTTCACCGATTTCCTCACAGTTCAAACAACAAAGAGGTCACTTATGCAAAACTCTCGTCATGTTTCCTTACTAACAAATGGACAAGATCAAGTCCTAACTATTCCCCATGAACTTGCCCTATCAGGTACAGAAGTTTTGTTACGCAAAGAAGGTCATCGCTTAATCATTGAACTCATTCCTGCTCATTCTCTCCTTTCTTTGCTAACGACGTTGCCAGACATTACGGATGATTTTCCTAATCTAGATGAGGGGTTACTTCCCCTTGATGACATCACACTTTAGTACCACCCAATGCCCTATCAATACCTCCTTGATACAAATATCCTGTCAGATTTGATCAGACATCCTCAAGGTCGGATTTTCCACCATATTGTCGATGTCGGGGAAGATAGCATTTGTACTAGCATCATTGTGGCGTGTGAACTACGATTTGGAGTAGTTAAGAGTGGTTCCTCCCGTCTGGTACAGCAACTAGAACGCATCCTTGAAGTTTTGATAGTTTTGCCGTTGGAATCACCTGTAGATGAGCAATATGCCTCAATTCGTACAAATTTGGAGCAAGCAGGAACCCCAATTGGTCCAAATGATTTACTGATTGCTGCTCATGCCCTAGCTCTTGATCTGACTCTTATTACAGCAAATATCCGTGAATTTGAGCGTGTGCCTGCCTTGAAATTAGATAATTGGTTGCTTTGAAAATACAAGATTTGGCATAAGATGTCTTTGGTTCAAGCGAAGAGAACAGTCGGAAGCGGCGCAGGCTAACTTCACCGTTAAATCCTATCAAGGTGGGGATGTGCTGTTTTGGTAGCAATGACTAAGTTGCTTGGGCGGGCGATCGCAACTGCAAAACCGCGAACGGGCGCTGCAAATTTTGCGGGCAAAACGGTACGAAATGAAGTTACGCGAGCAGCAGGAACGCCTCGAACAACTGGCCAGCACCTCTGGCGATGACATCAACTAAATGCGAGTTTTGGTTCAGGCCATTGGATTGTTAACGGATGGCTCGTTAACTGACGGGTTGAACGTCGATCAGTTGACCTGAGCGCCAGACCAGAGGGGTTGCTGGGTTTGACCGTAGACGGTGGGTTGATCCCCGGCGGCTAGTTTGGTTTCGGCTTCGGTCACACTCCAGAGCAGCCACGGGTCATCCCCTAGCACCCCAGCCCGGAATAAGACGGCATGGGGATTGAGATGACTCCACCCCAACAACACCGCGTTGGAATAGTCAATGCCACGGGGGGATAGGGTGGTGGTGCGTTGGCTGTCGCGTTCCCAAATGACAGCGTAGTCCGAAGCAATGGAGGTACTGAGGAGGCCTTCAAATTGACGGGCGAGGAGGCGATCGCCCGACTCTGACCACGACACCGGGATGAGGAGCGAGGCCACCCCCGATGGCCCTGTGCCGGTCGCATCATGGCCATCGGGGTCAATGGCGAGGGGGGACGAGGCGGTGATGGTTTGTAATTCTCCCGTTTTGACCGTTTCGAGAAACATGACGCTGCTGATCGTGCTCCGGAAGAAGCGATCGTCGATGCTCATTTGAATGCGGCTGTAGGTGATATACGCACCATCCGGGGAGACAATGGCGGGGCTGCGATAGTAGCGGATGTCCGCATGGGACAGTTGGCGCAGTTCCGCATGGGTGTTGAGAATCCAAGTCCAGGGGATCGGGTAGGGACTATTGAGGGGATCACTATTGGCATCGGGGGTGAATACCGTGCCCGGTTCCCCCCGTGTCAGGGAGGATGGAGTTGAGTCTACCGTCGTGGCTGAGGTGGGGATGGAGAGGAAAAGCGTGGGCTGAGGATAGCACCAGGCGGGGGGTAAGACGGCTTTCACTGTCAAGATAGGGGTACAGGAGAATTAAGACATGGGGTGATCATAGGTCTGCGTGGATTCAAAAGTCAAAGGAGAGACGGTGTAGGATGGAATCTGGACTCTTTCGGCTCAAACTTTGGATGTGATACAGCCTACGGATCAGAGCAAGAATCGTCACGACTATTTACCCACTCAACCCCCGGCGCGTTCATGGCCGGGTTGGCTTTGGGATGGCACATTGCGCTTAATTTTGCTGGGGTTTGGTAGTACGTTGGCGATGGCGTTGGGGGTGGCGATCGCCCTCAACCGTGAACCCAATGTCCCCGCGTCTCAACCGTTCCTCGCTCAACTGTGGGACGCGATCCAACGCCCCGCTCCCGTTGCCTCCAGCCAAACCACGGCGCTGTCCCAACCCCTCAGCACCGAAATTGAGCGAGTTGATGCGCAATGGCAACAACTGCGCGATCGCATCACCATTCTCGAAAGTCAATTGGGACTCTCCCCCACAGAATCACCCTTGCGCGATCGCATCGCCCAGTTGCAGGAAACCGTCCAAGCCCAGGCCACCCCCCCCTTATCCCAAACCGCCAACCTTCCCGGCCAACGCCTCCAAATCACCCTCCCCAATGACCTCCTTTTTAACGAGGCCAATACGATTTCCGATTCCGGAACCACCATTTTGGATGCGATCGTCGGCGACCTCAGCGCCTACAGCGGCCAAACGATCCGGATTGCCGTCCATACCAATCACCACAGCGACCCCACCCGCAATCGTGAACTGTCCTATCAACTGGCGCAAACCGTGGAAACCTACCTCAAACAAGAGGTATCCGCCCGTTGGGTCGCCATTGGCTACGGCGATCGCTACCCCATCACCCCCGACCCCAGCAGCGATCGCGAAGCCCAACAAAACCGCCGTCTTGAAATCGCCATCGATTAGCCCATCTCGCCATCATCATGCTCAAACTCGTCTTTTTCGGCACACCTGAATTCGCCGTCCCCAGCCTCAAGCGCCTCATCGCCGCCCCAGATTTTGACGTGGTCGCCGTCGTCACCCAACCCGACAAACCCAGAGGGCGCGGTAAACGCCTCATTCCCTCCCCCGTCAAAGCCGCCGCCGAAGCCGCCACTCTCCCCGTCTGGCAACCGCGCCGGATCAAAAAAGACCCCCCCACCCTCGATCACCTCCGCAGCCTCAAGGCGGATGTTTTTGTGGTGGTGGCCTATGGCCAAATCCTCTCAACGGAAATCCTGAATATGCCCCGTTTGGGTTGTGTCAATGGTCACGGTTCACTCCTGCCCGCCTATCGGGGGGCGGCTCCGATTCAATGGTCGATCTGTAATGGGGAGACGGTGACGGGGATGACGACGATGTTAATGGATGCGGGCATGGATACCGGGCCGATGTTGCTCACCTCCCAGGTTCCTATCGGTCTGCTGGACAATGCTCAAACGATGATGGCCACCCTGGCTGACGATTGCGCCGATCTTCTGGCCAAGACGCTACCCGGATTAGCCACGGGTGCGATCGCCCCCATCCCCCAAGATGACAGCCTCGCCACCTATGCCCCCCTGCTGAAAAAAGCCGATTTTCAACTGAATTGGGCCGGCAGTGCGATCGCCCTCCACAACCAAATTCGCGGCTTCTACCCCAATTGCGTCACCCCATTCCGCAACGCCCCCCTCAAAGTCCTCGCCACGGTTCCCCTCCATCCCGACTCCTGGCCCCAACTTCCCCCCGAATTTCACCCCCTCCAAGCCCAACTCCAAGACCTCCCCCCTGCCGCTCCCGGCACGGTGGTCAAGGTGATCAAAAAATACGGCCCCGTGGTGCAAACCGGGTCGGGCTTACTCCTGCTGCGGGAGGTACAACCCGCCGGAAAACGCGCCCAGTCGGGCTGGGATTTTGCCAATGGGATGCGGGTTCAGGTGGGCGATCGCATTTCGATGGTGTGACTCTAAACGTTCAATGAATCAATCATTCATCTGATTCTGAATCGAGACTGTCCCATGAATTCCGCTCGTGATTGAGATAGTCATCTACGGCATCAGCCGTTTCAAATCTATTACTTATCGGTGCTTGTTTCAGCATTGCAAATACAGATTGTTTTTGATCAGCATCAGATTGGCATAGCATCGCAAATGTACCTAACATACTCAATAAAATCACTCATTACTACGGGATCAGGGCTTCGCCTGTTCCCACCAATCACTAAGCAAAATCGGCGGGGGGGGAGGGTTTGGTTTTGAGGAATTGTTGTTGGACGAGGTTTTCTAGCTCCGTTCGTTTGATTTCTTTGCCGGCTGTAAATTCTCCCGATTTTTCAAAAAAGACGAGGCTGTCTACGGTTTTGAGGGCGAAGAGTTGGAAGAAAATATGGGTGACGGGTAGGGAAACGGGGCGTAAGTCAGCTTCGGCGCGACCGTTGAAGGTCATCGCGTCTTGGGGAGAGGCGAAGGCATAGACGACTTTTTTTTCTAAGTCCGGCTCGGCTCGATTGCTCAGGGTCGTGAGTACCCAACGCTTTTGCTGATTTTGCACCACGTAGTAATTGGGATATTTCATGTGGCGGGCGTAGGCGCGGAGTACCGGAATTACGGCTTGGGTTAATAGTTGTGGCGTTTTGCCGTCTTGGGGGGCGTTGTGCAAGAGTTGCTGAAGTTGAGGCTCAATATCCATAGATAATTCCGTATAATATCGGGCAGTTTTCCGGTGTTTTCTGACTGACAAGCGGTGAATTTCCTCGTATTTTAATGGTATGGGAAACCAAACAGGGGCATCACGACTCTTTAAATCAGGAAGACGCAGCCGATCGCGTCCTGTGTGACCATCCCTTATTGAGTGATCCCGACGTGGAATTTATTACCCAATCGCTTTATCAAGATCTTCACCACCAGACTAAGGCTACGAAAAGCCACTGTTGGGACGTTGCGCAGCGTTTAGCGACGGAGGTTTGGCGGATTTGCCAGGAAAGTCAGCGGATTCAGACTTCTGGCGAGGTGGAAAGTTGGGCGCGGACGCTGGCGCAGCATCGCTTAAAACAATGCTTGCGGTATTACAAGCTGGGATCGAAGCGGGGGCGGGTGCAGTTACAAAGTTTGCTGAGTTCGATTGTCTATCGCTATATTTTGCCGCCCCAGGGGTCGAGTAGTTATCAGGGGCGGGTGGCGTTGATTGAGGATTTTTTGCAGGGGTTTTATCTCGAAGCGTTGAATTTGTTTCGTCGGGAGACGGAGTTACCGGCAACCTATACGCCGCGATCGCTCCTTCAACTCGCGGAATATATGGCGTTTTGCGAACGCTATGCGAAGCGACGAATTCCGCTACCTAGACGGCGATCGCAGCAGCTAATCATTCTCCGCGCTCAAACCTTTTCCCAGAAACAACCCCCGGAAGCCTCGGTGGATATGGATAGTGCGGCGGATGGAGGCTATGGGGGGAGCGATCGCGACCATGGCGATCCCCTTGTGCAGCAACTCCGCCTGATCTTGAGTGATGGACAGCAATCCACGCCGGAAGGCAGCCTCCACGACACTGTGATTGACGAACTCTTGCGCTATTTTGAAGATCGGAACCAGGTGGATTGTGCAGACTACTTTATCCTGCGGCTGCGGGATCTTTCGGCGCAAGAAATCGAGGCTATTTTAGAGATCACGCCTCGCCAGCGGGACTATCTCCAACAGCGGTTCAAATATCACTTAATTCGGTTTGCGTTATCCCATCGGTGGGAGTTGGTGCATCAATGGCTAGGGGCGGATTTAGACCATAATTTAGGGCTGACACCGCAAGAATGGCACAATTTCTATCATCAACTGACCGAACAGCAGCAACAGTTGTTACAACTCAAACAGGACGGACTGGATGCGGCAGCGATCGCAACTCAATTGTCCTTAACGGTGACACAAACTGAAAAACAGTGGTTTAAACTGCTGGAAATGGCGTGGGATATTCGGAACCGCTCAGTATCCTGATCAGGGGCATCTCCAAATGAATAGTAACATGAACAACAATTTGGACGGGTTGTATCAAGAACTGCTTGCCAGTTTCCAACAACAGTCCAAACAGCAACACTTTTCTCTCAACCAGGGTAGCGACGTTGCCATGCCTGACTCTGACCTCACCCCACTAATGGAGGATGCTCTCTGGAGTGATTCTCTAACCTGGGATGACCCTGAGTGGGACTTGGCTTCTTCTGATGGTGGTGAATCTGCTCAAACCCCTCAACCTTTCCCGCTGGGAGACTTTTCAACCGTGCAAAAACGTTTCCAAACTTTGCTAAAACAACGACTGTACACTGAGATTCAACATAATCCGCCCCGCTTTCCGTGGGAAAGCAGTGCCGATCGCTGTACGTTAGACTACAGCGACGATACGACCCAAAACCTATCGACGGCACAGCGCATTTGGTTACCCCATCTAGCGGATGTTTTACCCGTTGTCTTGCCGCCGCTGGTCTTGGCACAGTTGCTCGAAACCTGTAATCAGGTGGTGGGATCGATTCGTCCCCAAGCGGCCAAGATGGTGAATGCGGTGCAACCGTTATTTCCGGACTATGCCCAAACCCTGAATGAGGTGATGGGACGGATTCGCTTGTCGCCGAGTCTTTGTCCGACGCGCTTTTCGGCGGCGGAGCAACAGAGTCAGCGCGATCGCCTCGCGGCCATTCTGCCAACGGACTACTACGAAGCTTCCGTGGAACAGCAGATGGTGATTGCGCTGCTTGTCGCGAAACAAGTGCTCGACCTGCTGGCCGTCACTTTGTCCCCCAGTCAGCCCCAGGTGGAACGCCTGTGGATGACCAACGCGGGGATCATTCGGTTGGCGATCGATTATGACCCGGAAACCGCACGCGGGGGAGACTGGATGAGTCAAACCCCACTACGGGCGCGGGTGCAATTGCCGGGGGCGGGAAGCCTCGCCCTGACGACGGCGCAAGAGGCCATTACAGCCCAACGGAATACGGCGGGATATTTGAGTGTTGAATTGTCGAATTGGGATATCGAGACCTGTTACTTACTGACCGTAGGACTCGATCGCCCCGTGCCAAGTTCCCTCAAATTCGCAATTACTTGTCAGGTGTAGGTAGGGGCTGAGGTGTAACCGCCTACCCCACAACCCCTCACCCCAACCCTCTCCCGTAGGAGAGGGCTAATGGCTCCCTTCTCCTGGCGGGAGAAGGGCTGGGGATGAGGGCCAATGATTGTGGTGTGCAACCGGCTAGCGCATCGTGACAAATTCTTCGCCGGAACTGGGGTGAATGCCGACGGTGGCATCAAAATCGGCTTTGGTGGCTCCGGTTTTGAGGGCGATCGCCACCCCTTGGATAATTTCCGCCGCATCATCCCCGACCATGTGCGCCCCTAACACTTTGTCTGTGTTGGTATCCACAATTAACTTCATCAGGGTTTTCTCCTCTTTCCCCGGTAGCACATAGTACATGGGGCGGAATTTGCTGCGATAGACTTTGACCGCATCGCCGTATTGTTCCCGCGCCTGGGCTTCCGTGAGGCCAACGGTAGCCGCTTCGGGGGTGGTGAAGATGGCGGTGGGCACGTTTTCGTAGCTCATCAATTTGGATTGACCGCCGAAGACGGTATCGGCAAAACTGCGCCCCTCTTGGATGGCGACGGGGGTGAGGTTGATGTTGTCGGTGCAGTCGCCGACGGCGTAGATATGCTCTTCAGCGGTTTGACTGTATTGATCCACTGCGATCGCACCATTCACCACTTCCACTTTCGTATTTTCCAGCCCCAAATTATCCAGGTTGGGACGGCGACCCGTAGCGGCCAAGCCCACAGCATCGGCAACGACGGTTTCTTCCCCTTCAGGGCCTTTGAGGGTAACCGTTAAGCCATCTTCACCGGGGGTAATGGCCACCGGTTCAGTCTGGGTGAGGAGCTTCACCCCATGAGCCTGCATCGACTCCTGAACCATGGCACGAATGTCATCATCAAAGCCCCGAAGAATATGATCGCCCCGAATCACCTGGGTCACCTCCGACCCCAGCCCATTCAAAATACAGGCAAATTCGCAGCCAATATAACCCCCACCTAAAATCATCAAGCGTTGCGGCTGTTCCGGGAGGTGGAAAATTTCATCCGAGGTAATGGTGTGCTCAATACCCGCGATCGAACTGGGTTTGACGGGTTTTCCCCCCACCGCGATCAGGATTTTATCCGCCGTCACCGTCTTCTCCCCCACCATTAACGTATGGGAATCGACGAACTTCGCATAATGGGGCAACAATTCCACTTGGGAATTATCCAGCATCCGTTGATAAATCCCATTGAGGCGACCCACTTCACCATTGACCGCATTCATTAACGTCGGCCAATCAAATTGACCATCCGACACAGTCCAACCATAGCCCCGGCTATCTTCAATCAAGCCGGGAAAATGGGACGAATAGACCATTAACTTTTTCGGGACACAGCCGCGATTGACGCAGGTTCCGCCTAAGCGTCCCACTTCGGCCACACCAACTTTCGCGCCATATTCGGCGGCCCGTCGTGCGGTGGCAATGCCTCCAGAACCGCCACCAATCACGAATAAATCATAGTCGTAGCTCATGCAACCTCCAGGTGTTCATTCAAAATCAAGCTTCTTCAGTGTGACACTTTGCTTGAGGTCAGGACTAGGGGGAGAACCGCAAGGGGGGCGATCGCACCCAGCCAGGGCGTTTTTTCCGTCCGATTCCGGCCACGATTAGGATAAAAGGGGCTGGAGGTTGAGATGATCTTCTACGAGGGTGGCGAGGCCGTTGAGCATGATTTCCCGCTGTTCCCGGTAGTTGGATACCCCCGTCGGCAGCGAGAGCAGGCCCCGCCGTTGGCGCAGGTGGTTAATCCAGGTGCGCCGCCAGGGGCCATTATCAAAAATGCCGTGGAGATAGCACCCCCAGATCGATTGATTGGGATCGACGAGGCCGAGGCTGTCGTCATCAAAGAGGGCCTGGGGTTGATTGGTGGCATCACGGCGGCGGTGGAGCCGCTGGGTTTGGCCCTGGTGGATTTCGTAGCCTTCGATGGGAAGACCGGCGTGGGGATAATAGGAAAAGCAGGTGCGCTGCTGGACGATTTTGTCGCGGGTGATCGTGGTTTGGATCGGGAGGAGTTGGAGTCCGGTTTGTTCACCGGCTTCGCCTTCGAGACCGTGGGGATCGGCGATGCGATCGCCCAACATTTGAAAGCCGCCACAAATCCCAAACACCGTCCCTCCGGCGGCTACATAGTCTTGAATTTTTTTCGCCATGCCGCTGCTGTGGAGGGCGTTGAGATCACTCAATGTAGTTTTCGAGCCGGGCAGAATCACCGCATCAGGGTAGCCCAATTCCCCGTCGAGATTGACATATTTCACCCCCACCGTTGGCTCGGCTTCGAGGGGGTCAAAGTCGGTGAAGTTGGCAATGTGGGGGAGGCGGATGATGCTGATCGTGGCTTCCTGTTGGGTTTTATGCGATCGCCGATCGAGCAAACTTAAAGAATCCTCCGCCGGAAACAGTTGATTACTCCAGGGGATCACCCCCAGCACCGGAATCCCGGTATAGTTCTCCAGCCAGTCAATCCCCGGCTGCAAAATCGACAATTGCCCCCGAAATTTATTGATCACAATCCCTTTAATCAGCGATCGCTCATCCGGGTCGAGCAGCGCCAACGTCCCCACCACATGGGCAAAAGACCCGCCCCGATCAATATCCACAATCAAAACCGTCGCCGCGTTGAGGTATTTCGCCACCCGCATATTGGTGAGGTCGCGGTGTTTGAGGTTAATTTCCGCCGGACTGCCCGCCCCCTCGCACACGATCACATCAAATTCCGACGCTAGACTGTGCAGGGATTCCGTAATCGCCTGCCAGCCCCGATCAAAATACTGCTCGTAATAGTTGGCCGCCGTGGTCGTCCCCACCGCCTGGCCGCGAATAATCACCTGGGAGGTGCTGTCGCCTTGGGGCTTGAGTAGGATCGGGTTCATCTCCACCCAGGGCTTCACCCCCGCTGCCCAGGCTTGTACCGCTTGGGCATAGCCAATTTCACCGCCGGAGGGGGTGACGTAGGCGTTCAGGGCCATGTTTTGGCCTTTGAAGGGGGTAACGCGACAATTCTGGCGGTTGAGAATCCGACAGAGGGCGGTGGCGAGCATCGATTTTCCGGCATGGGAGGTCGTGCCGACGACCATAATCGCTTTCATTAAATGGTTTTAGAGGGGGAGACGGAACCAGCGGTGTATCCAGTTGAGGAGGCGATCGCCCCAGGTCGCTGGGGGGATGCCTTGGGCGGAATCTGACCAGGCTTGGGTTAATTGCCAGCCCAACGGCGTGAGGCGAAAACTATCGGTGATGCCCTGGCCATCCACTTCCCGACGCACCAGCCCCACCTGAATCAACCACATCATCTGACTTTCGGCCTGCCATTCCGTCAGGGGGGTGCGGGTATAGGCCTGGGTAACGCCCGCTGTTCCCGCTAGGGCATCGAGGGCGACGCTCGTGGTGCGAATCGTGCGCAACAGCGTCAGGGTAAAGGGGGAACAGCGCAGGGCACGGGCAGCGCGATCGCAAATGCGGGCAGAATAGCGAATGGAGGAAGAAGAGGTCATGGTGCTTGCAAACGGCTAGACGTTCAGGATAGATCATGAGGCCCTCGCAAAAGGGCAATGAAGCAATTCTTTGACATACTCCCCCACTAAACCCTACGGGCTAGAGTGGGGGATTCTGAACAGCCAGTTACCTGACCATTTATCCACTCAAACAACGATAGTTGCAGAGGGTTGCTAGGCTCAACGACTAACGCCATTGATTTATCCTGATTTCTCAAATCTGTTAATTCAGATTTAGCCGTAACTTTCTGATTATCCACCAGTAGCTTGGACGGACTAATCCCAAGTATTTCAAGTCC
>NZ_JAQMTY010000167.1 GCF_028330765.1 Spirulina subsalsa CS-330
CAATTAAAGGACTCGCTGTCGCTCGATTTGTTTGTTGGTGCAAATTCATCTCGCCACTAAAAGGCATGTCCGCCGTTACCTTCGGTAACTCTACTCGGACTCGCTTTATAGTGGGAGTCTTCTTTGCACATTTAAGATAAGTATTGATGCCAGAGGGTTCTAAGCGTCACTTTTTCGCTTTCCTTCCACTGCGAATGACTCATCCAACGGGGGAAGAAGAACGATCGCACCCCTTCAAAAAAACTCCCCGCCCCCATCGGGGCAGGGAGTGCGATCGCACCTTTGCGGATTTAAGGATTAACCCATGATGTAGTCTTGCAACGCCTTCACCTCTAGGGGTTGCTGCTGCATGGAGCGGATCGCGGCGGTGGTGGCGCGTGCTCCGGCGATCGTGGTCACCAAGGGGATTTGATAGGCCAAACAGGTGCGGCGAATCAGCATCCCATCTTCGCGGGCCTCTTGGCCCGAAGGGGTGTTAACGATCAGGTGAATTTGTTCGTTTTTGATTGCGTCTAAAACGTGGGGGCGGCCTTCGTGGAGTTTCAGCACCAATTCCGCATCCAGGCCATTATCTTTCAGGAATTGGTAGGTTCCCACCGTGGCGATCACCTTAAAGCCCAACTCGATGAAGTCCTTCACCACAGGGACCACGAGGGGCTTGTCGCGATCGCTCGTTGACACAAACACCGTCCCCGTCAATGGCAAGACCTCACCGGCTCCCAGTTCCGCCTTGGCGTAGGCCGTACCGAATTGAGTATCGAGGCCCATCACTTCCCCAGTGGAACGCATTTCGGGCCCCAGGAGGGTATCGGAGCCGGGGAATTTTTTGAAGGGTAAGACCGCTTCTTTAACGGCGACATGTTTGGGGATGATTTCCTGGGTGAAATTCAATTCCGCCAAGGTTTTCCCGGACATCACCAGCGAGGCCATTTTCGCCAGGGGCACGCCGATCGCTTTCGAGACGAAGGGCACGGTGCGGGAGGCGCGGGGGTTGGCTTCGAGGATGTAGACGGTGTTGCCTTGGACGGCAAATTGAATATTCATCAAGCCGATGACGTTGAGGGCTTTGGCGAGTTTCACCGTCCAGGTGCGGATCGTCTCAAGGGCGGCATCGGTGAGGGTGGTGTAGGGCAGCGAACAGGCGGAGTCGCCGGAGTGAATCCCGGCTTGTTCGATATGTTCCATGATGCCGCCGATGGTGACGTTGCCGTCTTTGTCGGCGATCGCATCCACATCCACTTCCACCGCATTTTCGAGGAATTTATCGATCAAAATCGGGTGATCCGGCTCCACCTGCACCGCAAAGGTCATATACCGTTCCAGTTCAGGATCAGAATACACAATCTCCATCGCCCGACCGCCGAGGACATAGGACGGACGCACCACCACGGGATAGGTGACGCGATTGGCAATCACCAAGGCTTCCTCATAGCTGCGGGCGATGCCGTTGGGGGGCTGGAGAATTTCCAGTTCTTGAAGGATTTTCTCGAACCGTTCGCGGTCTTCGGCGGTGTCGATCGCATCGGGGGATGTGCCCCAGATTTTCGTCGGGCAGTCGGGGGTATCGTTGAGATACTGTTGCAGGGGCAAAGCCAATTTTAGGGGGGTTTGACCGCCGAATTGAATAATGATCCCGGCCGGTTGTTCCGCCTCAATGATGTTGAGTACGTCTTCTTTGGTGAGGGGTTCAAAATAGAGGCGATCGCTCGTGTCGTAGTCCGTGGAAACCGTTTCCGGGTTGGAATTGACCATGATCGTCTCAAAGCCCGCATCACTGAGGGAGAAGGCCGCATGACAACAACAGTAGTCAAACTCGATCCCCTGGCCGATGCGGTTCGGGCCGCCGCCGAGAATCATCACCTTTGGCTTATCCGAGGGGGTGACTTCGCTTTCGTCGGGTTCGTAGGTGGAATAGTAGTAGGGGGTGAAGGCTTCAAATTCCGCCGCGCAGGTGTCCACCATTTTGTAGACGGGGACGATGTTGAGGGCTTTGCGATGGGTGCGCACTTCGTCTTCGGTGGTTTTGGTGGCGAAGGCGATTTGGCGATCGCTAAACCCTTTTTGTTTAATTTGGCGCATCTGCACCGCTGTAATTTCGGCCAGGGGCGTTTGTTTCAAGAGCCGTTCTGTCACCAACAGATCCGCCAACTTATCCAAAAACCAAACGTCAATGGCAGTGAGGTCGTGAATTTCTTCCACGGACATCCCCAGCTTCATGGCGTGGTAAATGCTAAAGATGCGATCGGGGTTGGGGGTGCGTAAGTTGGCCGCCACCTGGGAGAGGGTGGGCAGGGCTTCACTGCGATCGCAGCCAAAGCCATAGCGGCCCGTTTCGAGCGATCGTAACGCCTTCTGGAACGACTCTTGCAACGTCCGTCCGATCGCCATCGCCTCCCCGACGGACTTCATTTGCGTCGTCAGCACCGGCTCCGAACCGGGGAACTTCTCAAAGGTAAAGCGGGGAATCTTCGTCACCACATAGTCAATCGTCGGTTCAAAGGACGCGGGGGTTTGCTTCGTGATGTCGTTGGAAATTTCATTGAGGGTGTAGCCGACGGCCAGTTTCGCCGCGAATTTTGCGATCGGGAAGCCCGTCGCCTTCGAGGCCAACGCCGAAGAACGCGACACCCTGGGGTTCATCTCAATCACAATGAAATCCCCCGTTAACGGATTCACCGAAAACTGAATATTCGATCCCCCCGTTTCCACCCCAATTTCGCGGATAATCTTCAGCGACGCATCCCGCAGCCGTTGATATTCCTTATCCGTCAAGGTTTGGGCCGGAGCCACGGTGATCGAATCCCCCGTATGCACCCCCATCGGGTCAAAGTTCTCAATACTACAGATGATCACCACGTTATCCGCCAGATCCCGCATCACCTCCAGCTCGTACTCCTTCCAGCCCAGCAGCGACTGTTCCACGAGAATCTGAGACACCGGCGAGGCATCGATCCCAACTTGGGCCATCTCTTCGTATTCTTCCTGGTTGTAGGCGATGCCGCCGCCCGTACCGCCCAAGGTGAACGCCGGGCGAATAATCAGCGGATAGCTGCCAATTTCCGCTGCAATGGTGCGAGCTTCATCCATATTGCTAACAATCCCCGACGGGCAGACCGGCACGCCAATTTTGGCCATGGCTTCTTTAAAGAGTTGACGATCTTCTGCTTTTTCGATCGCCTCCAACTTCGCCCCGATCAACTCCACGCCATACTGATCCAGAACCCCATTTTTTGCCAAGGTCACGGCCACATTGAGGGCCGTTTGACCCCCCATGGTGGGGAGCAGTGCGTCGGGGCGTTCTTTTTCGATCACCTTAGCGACAATTTCCGGGGTGACGGGTTCAATGTAGGTGCGATCCGCTGTTTCGGGATCGGTCATGATCGTGGCGGGGTTGGAATTGACTAAAATCACCTCGTAGCCTTCTTGGCGAAGGGCTTTACAGGCTTGGGTTCCAGAGTAGTCAAATTCACAGGCTTGCCCGATTACGATGGGGCCAGCCCCCAGTAGCAGAATTTTTTTTAGGTCACTGCGACGAGGCATAGTTCGTAGAGCATAGGTGTTTAAATCCCAATCATTCTATAGCAATGAATTCGGGGTGATTGGCGGATTGCGGAATCTTTTCACGAGCGGCGATCATTCCGTTGATGTTTTTGCCCGTTGGGGGTTGATCGGACGATGCTTGCAGTATCAGGGATTACCAAGTTGGAGATCGCAGGGCGATCGCTCCCCATCCCGCTGCTCATCCTGGAGTTGAAACCATTAAAATAGAACTGTGAGCAATCAATCTCTGGTCAAAATAGGAGTGCTCAATTGTTTCTGAAGGGTCAGCCCCCCTGTAAGTCCAATCACCATTCAATGTCGTCAGCCAAACTCTACTTGTGACTCTCCAGCAATCCCGCCTGACTTAACCGAAGAGGGCAGGATGCCTGAAAGCCCTATCTCTTTAGAGCGGGGAATGTCAACACATTGAGCCATTACATCGGTGGGTTCTAAGGATTGAACTGTGATCATGTTCTATTTCCTCGTACTATTACTGGGATTTTGGGGATACCATTTTGAGAAAAAAATCATTATTCTGTCGCAAAAGCACACCTAAACTAGGGGGACTGTGAAGTTCTCCGAGTTAAATGTATTGATCATTTGATGCTGAGGAGTCCATGGCTGATGCTGCTGTATGGGGTAAGGAAAACAACATGAGATATTGAGAAGGTTGGCCACACATCAGTGCTATAGCAATCCTCTTTGATTCATGAACAGGCAAGGGGCTTAAGCCCCTTGTTGATGAGGAGATAAGATCTCCGATTGATTTAGGATCGCTATAGATATCTCCAATCAAAATCGTAGTGGCTAATGGGATAAGTCGCCTTGTTTTTTCGGGTTGGGTTTTCTCAGCTTTGATCGAATTGCTCAGTACAAAGGATTCATTATTATTCAAGTTTTATGTGGGATTTTGGATTAAGGACATTAATGCTATCAACCTATATGCCCCATGGTTCCTGTTACCTGTGGCAAACGCCATTGGTGAGTCTGCATGTGATGAGTGATGCGTTGATTGCGATCGCTTATTTTTCGATTCCGGCGATGCTGCTCTATTTTGTGGCCCAACGTCCGGAGTTGAAGTTAACCCGTGTCTTGATCCTGTTTGGCGCTTTTATTATCCTGTGTGGCATTGGTCACACCCTTGATATTTGGACATTATGGTTTCCGAATTATTGGGTCTCAGGGTTTGAACGGTTGCTGACGGCCTTGATTTCCTGTTACACCGCCTTTGAATTGTGGCAACTCATCCCCCAATTTTTAGCCCTGCGCACACCGGAAGAACTCGAACAGATTAACGCCGCACTCCAAACCGAAATCCAAGAACGTCAACGCATAGAAATGATATTTCATCGTCTTGTGGAAAGCACAGCATCCTCTACCGGTAATGATTTTTTCAAGGCGTTGGTGGAAAATTTAGCCACGGCACTCCAGGTAGATTATGCGTTGGTGTCGGAATTGCAACAGGGTAACAATGAACCCCAGTTGCAAACCTTGGCAATTTGGGCCCATGGGTGTTTGAGTGAAAATATTGTCTATGCGATCGCCGATACGCCTTGTGCTGTCACCCTGGAAAAGAAGGACATTTGTGAAGTCCCCGAAAAAGTCCAAGCGTTGTTTCCCAATGATCCGCTCTTAGCGCTGATGAATGCTGAAGGCTTTGTGGGCATGCCACTGCTCAATAGTGAACAGGAAGTGGTCGGAAATTTATGTTTGCTCCATCGTCAACCGTTAATTCTTGACGAACAAGCCCAAGGGGTTTTAACGATTTTTGCGGCGCGGGCATCGACGGAATTGCAGCGTCAACAGGCGTTAGTGAATTTAGCCCAAAATAAAGCGGAGCTAGAGGTACGGGTGGAAAATCGGACGAATGAACTCGTGATGATTAATGAAACCCTAGCGACGGAAATTGCGCAAAAGACGATCGCAGAATCCGCCCTCAAAGCCAGCCAAGAGTTTTTAGAGCGGGTGTTAAATGCGATCACCGAGCCGATGTTTGTGAAAGATCGTCACCATCGTTTAACAATGGTGAATACGGCGTTTTGTGATTGGGTGGGGCGATCGCCAACGGAACTGTTAGGGAAAACCAACTACGATCTGTTGCCGACCCTCGAAGCCAATGCAATCTGGTATCAGGATGAACTCGTGTTTGAAACCGGGGAAGAACAAGAAGAGGAAATGACCCTCACCGATGCTCAAGACCGGATGCGCACGATCACCACAAAGCGGATTGCGTTTCAAGGCCAGAACCATGAAGCGAGTCTCGTGGGCATTATCCACGACATTACCGAGCGGAAACAGATTGAACTGCAACTCCGCAAAAATGCCCAACGGGAGCAGGCGATCGCCCGCGTCGTTTCTCGAATGCGCCAAACCTTGGATCTTGAGACGATTTTCCGGGATACGACGGCAGAACTGCGCCATGCGCTGGAGTGCGATCGCGTCTTAATCTATCGCTTTAACCCCGACTGGAGCGGCGTACTCGTAGCCGAATCCCTCGCCGCCGGATGGCAGCCAGTGGTAGATGTGGAACTCGATCCACCGATCACCCGGAAAACCACCGAAAACGTCGATTGCATCGGACGCTCCGACCGCGCTTTAGTCGAAGATACCTATCTCAAAGACACCGAAGGCGATATCTATCGGCGCGGCGTAACCTATCACAGCGTCACCGACATCTACCAAGCCGGATTTACGGACTGCTACATTGAACTGCTCGAACAACTCCAAGCCCGCAGTTACCTGATCGTCCCCCTCTTTGCCAGCAAAAAAATCTGGGGACTCCTCTGCGCCTACCACAACAGCGGGCCCCACCACTGGAATGAATCGGAAATTAAAATTCTCACCCAAATTGGCACGCAGTTAGGGGTCGCCGTCCAACAGGCGGAACTCTTTTCCCAAGGTCAGCAGCAAGCCCGCGAATTGGCCCGCGCCAAAGAGGCCGCCGAAGCCGCTAACCGGGCCAAAAGTGAATTTCTCGCCAGCATGAGCCATGAACTCCGCACCCCGATGAATGCGATTTTGGGCTTTACCCAACTCCTGACCCGCGAGGCGACGCTGATGGCGGAGCAAAAACAATATCTCGACATTATCAATCAGTCGGGGGCACATCTTTTAACCCTGATCAATGATGTGTTGGAGATGTCTAAGATTGAAGCGGGCCGCACGGTACTGGTGGAACATAATTTTGACCTCCATCAACTGTTGAAGGGCCTCTATCAAATGTTTCAGTTAAAGGTGCGGGATAAAGGTTTGATTCTGAGTTTGGAGCGATCGCCCCAGGTCCCCCAATACATCTGTGCCGACGAAGGAAAATTACGCCAGGTTTTAATTAACCTGCTCAACAATGCCGTCAAATTCACCACTGCGGGCCAAGTCACCCTGCACGTCAGATCGAACGATACCGGCCACATCACCTTTAGCGTCACCGATACCGGCCCCGGCATTGATCCCAGCGAACATGACCAACTCTTCACTGCCTTCGGACAAACCACGGTGGGGTTAAAATCCCAAGAAGGCACTGGCCTAGGACTCCCGATCAGTCAAAAATTCATCAACCTGATGGGCGGCATGATCACCGTCGATAGTCAACCGAACTGTGGAGCCACCTTTAGCTTTACGATCGCCGTCACCCCTGTCGAAGCCAGCACCGTGCTGGCCCGGTCTGAACTCGAAGCCCGCCCCGTGGCCTGCCTTGTTCCGGGTCAAAGCAAAATCCGGATTCTGGTCGCCGAAGACAAACCCAACAATCGGCTTCTGCTCAACCAACTCCTCAGCCGTCTGGGGTTTGAACTCTGCGAAGCCGAAAATGGCGAAGAAGCGATCGCCCAGTGGGAAACCTGGAAACCGGACTTAATCCTGATGGATATGCGCATGCCCGTCATGGATGGCTATGTCGCCACCCAAACCATCCGCCGCCGTGCTCAACAACAGGGCCGAGACATTGTGATCATCGCGTTAACGGCGAGCGCCTTTGAAGAAGATCGCCAAGATGTCCTCGCGGCTGGCTGCGATGACTTTATCCGCAAACCCTTCCAAGAAACCGAACTCTTTGAAGTGATTCGCACCCATCTCCAGGTGGACTATCTATACGCCGATCCTGAACCCCTCGAATCATCCCTAGAGAATGACGCAACCTACTCAAGCACGGAGTTTAATCGCGCCACCTTAGATCAAATGCCCCACGAGTGGCTTGATCAGGTGTATCAAGCTGCGCTCCAGGGGAATGACACGGCTATTTTTGGGCTTGTTGAGGCGATTCCCCCGGAATGTGCCAGCTTAATGTTCTATCTGACGGAATTAGCCGTGCAATTTCGCTTTGATGCGATCGTGGAGTTGATCGAACCGGTGCTAGGACTCCCGATCCCCTCTGATCTAGACGAGAGTTCCCCGATGTAAGCCTTGGTATTCTGTACAAGGGAGTTAATTGAAAACTCGTTTGATTGATGCTTTAGATCTATCCCGTCATTGACGCTCCAGAATTTTAATAGTCCCTCCTATGATGACCCCCATAACCCCGAATTCACCCTCTCATCTATCCCCTGTCCTTGATTTGCTGATTGTGGATGATACCCCGGCTAATCTCCGGCTCTTGTCTGATATGTTGCAGGGTCAAGGGTATGGGGTGCGCAAGGCGATTAATGGCAAGATGGCGCTGCTGGCGGTGAAATCTCTCCTGCCGGATCTGATTTTGTTGGATATTAATTTGCCGGATATGACGGGCTATCAGGTCTGTCAGCAGTTGAAGGCTGATCCCCAGACGGCGGCAGTGCCGATTATTTTTTTGAGTGCGCTAAATGAGGCAGAGGATAAGGTGAAGGCGTTTCAGAGTGGGGGGGAGGACTACATTACGAAGCCGTTTCTGTTGGAAGAGGTGTTGGCGCGGGTCAATCATCAATTACAGTTGGCGCAGTTGCATCAACAGTTGGCGACGCAAAATGAGACGCTGAAAACCACCAATGGACATTTGGAGAACACGTTACTGGAGTTGCAAAAGACCCAAGCCCAGGTGATCCAGCAGGAGAAGTTGGCGGGGTTGGCGCAGTTGGTGGCGGGGTTGGCCCATGAGGTGAATAATCCGGTGGGGTTTATTGCGGGTAATCTTGACCCGGTGGCGGATTATGCGGGGCTGTTGATTGAGGCGATCGCTCGTTATCAAGCGGAGTTACCGAATCCGTCGCCCGGTTTGCAGGACTTTTTAGAGGAGATGGATCTGGAGTTTATCCAAGCGGATTTACCCCAGGTGCTGCAATCGATCCGATCGGGAACGGAGCGGCTGCGATCGCTGATCCTCGCCCTGCGCATTTTTGCCCACCTTGATGAATCCGATGTCAAAACGATCAACATTGCCGAAGCCATTGACAATACCCTGCTGCTGTTGACCCATCGCCTCGATGCGGAGCCGCCGATCCAGGTGGTCAAGAACTATCAAACAATCCCCAATCTGGTCTGTTATGCCCGCAAGGTTAACCAGGTGATTTTAAGTTTGATCACCAATGCCATTGATGCGCTCCGCGCCAAACCCGATCAGGCCGCACCCACCTTGACCCTGGGTATTGATGCCACAGAGACCGGCTTTACCATCACCGTTCAGGATAATGGTGTGGGCATTGATGCAGCGGCGCGATCGCATATTTTTGAACCCTTCTTCACCACCAAACCCATCGGCAGCGGCCAAGGCCTCGGCCTCGCCACCAGCTATCAAATCATCGTTGAAGACCACCACGGCGATCTTCAGATTCACTCCGAACCCGGCCAAGGCACAACGGTGATCATTCAACTGCCCACCGAAGGCCTCAAAGACACCTAAGTACGTGCCCCCTGTGAAAGCGTCAACGCTTCGTCCCTGTCGTCGAGGCAACCTGTTAGAATAGCTTGACTTTTCAGTAAGCAGCAGCGTCAACAACCCCACCCACAAGGGGATGGGGCTTGTAAAAGCCTCAAACCTCAGTGAGTTTAGTTGACCAGCCTCAGACCTTCGCGGTCTACGTTCAGAGTAAGCGTTCAAGTTCTTACCTTGGGATGCGACGCTAGTCCC
>NZ_JAQMTY010000168.1 GCF_028330765.1 Spirulina subsalsa CS-330
CAAGGGGCTTAAGCCCCTTGCCTGTTCATGAATCAAATAGGATTGCCATACAGCATTGTTCAGTTCTCCTCATCAACAAGGGGCTTAAGCCCCTTGCCTGTTCATGAATCAAATAGGATTGCCATACAGCATTGTTCAGTTCTCCTCATCAACAAGGGGCTTAAGCCCCTTGCCTGTTCATGAATCAAATAGGATTGCCATACAGCATTGTTCAGTGGGGTTTCTATTTTTTTAGATGGTCTCCAACGTTTTTCTGGTCAAGATAAAACGTTAATATTGGTTCTCATCAACTGAGCACAGGACAAACATTGAAATGTACGGCGGAATTTTGATTGTGATGGGGTGGGAGCATCCTGCTCCCTATTTTATCTGAATCCTAGCGGGCCAGATGCCCGCACTCCAGAATATGGATGTTACGGCACGTGTTGGGTTTTGCTATTGTTCTACCTAACCTACGAAATTATCAGGGTTTCAGCCCAAGCCCGATTCTTTGTCCTGTCCTCAGATAGCGATCGCCCCTCGATAAATTTTCCACAAAAAATAAGGACTTTAAAGACAAGATGATCTCCTGAGTAAAGTTTCTGTAAACCCGAATCTTGGTCAAGAATTTGATCCGGACTCCCCCATAGAATCAACGAACGGGAAAAGGAAATCATGCATCTCTGAGTATTAGATCAACATTAACGCCTGGTAGCTATGACCTCGACGACTGTTAATCCATTGCACTGGAGTTTTGTTTTAACAGGTGTAACCCTTTTTTCCCTGCCGTCTCACGCTCAGTCTTGGCCGGATGTCGCAGCCAGTGAAATCAGCGCTGGTGCGGCTGCTGATTTGCTCACGCCTCAAGCCGTCCGCCCTCAGGTGGGGGTGGGCTATAACAGTGCGGGCAATGGCTACAGCAGCTTTAGTGAATTAGATGTGTTTTATCCCCTCTGGCAGTCGGCGGGTCAGAGTTTGGGCTATGCCTACGGTCAATTGCGCCGCGATGCTAATCATAATTGGGGCGGCACGATGGTGCTGGGGTATCGCTTGGCCAGCCCGCAGCGGGTGTGGGGGGCCTATTTAGGCTTGGATCAGCAGAGTACGGGGGCGAATACGTTTCAGCAGTTGGGGGTAGGGCTGGAGAGTTTGGGGGATTGGGATGTTCGTCTCAATGGTTATTTGCCGCTGGGGAAAACGCGCCAGGTGGCGTTGGATACGGGGTTACGACTCAAGGAGCGGTATTTTCGCGGCCATGATCTGAATTTGGTATTGGAGCAGCAGCAGATTTATGAAGCGGCGGCGCGGGGTGTGGATTTTGAAGTGGGGACGCGCTTGTTTGATTGGGGGGCGGGGGAGGTGCGCGGCTATGGCGGGCTGTATTATTACAAGCCGACGGGGGGCGAGGGGGCCTTGGGCTATCGGATGCGGGTGACGGCGAATCCGGTGGATTTTCTGAATCTGGGTCTGACGATGCAGCAGGATAGTCTGTTTGGCTCGCGGCTGTCGTTTCAGGTGGGGGCGACGTGGGGGGGCGCAGGGCGATCGCACCCGTCCCGCTCCTCGGCAACCCTGGCACGACTGACTACGCCGCCCCAACGCACCAATGCGATCGCGATCGATCAACAAACGGTGATCGCCTTCCGAGGTACGGTGGTGGCCACGAATCCCGAAACCAATCAGCCCTGGTATTTTCTCCATGTCAATCCTAATGGAGGTCGGGCGGATGGTCAGTTTGAAACCCCGTTTGGCACTGTTGAAGGTGCGATCGCCGTCGCCCCCAGCAATCAAAACACAATTATCTATGTCCAGGATGTGAGCCAGCCCGCCGGAGATCTCACCATTCCCGACGCTGTCCGGCTCTGGTCTACCGGCCCCGATCAACAGATCGACACCAACGAAATTGGCCGCGTCACCCTACCGCTGTCCAACAGCGGCATTTATCCCCGCATTCATGGCACGGTGGCGATGGGCAACGACTCGCACCTGGCCGGGTTTACGATTCAACCCCCCAGCGGTGACGATGCCGTCACGGGCGATCAGGTGCGCAACCTGACCATCCGCGAGAACCGGATCACCACCAGCGGCGAGGATGCGGGTGGGGTGCAACTGGATAATGTGACGGGTTGGGTGTCTCTGCTCGGCAACCAAATCACCACCACCGGCCACACGAAGCAGGGCCGAACGGGGGCCCACGGTGTCACCGTGAATCAAGAAACCGCGACCTTGAGCGCCGCCACGTTAACCAGCAACACAATCACCACCCAGGGGACACGGGCGGATGGGGTATATGTGCGGACTCGGACGGCGGCGGGTGGAGTTGAAGCGGTGACGCTGACGGATAATGTGATCCGGACGATGGCGAATGATGGTCTGCAAAGTAACGATAATTTAACGCCGCAACCGACACCGGCGATCGCTGCCGAGCAATCCCATGGTTTGTTTGTGTTTGCGAATCAAAAGAGTCGGGTGGGAACGATTACGCTCGAACGTAACCAGATTTCAACGGTGGGCGATCGCTCCAATGCAGCCTTCACCTTTGCCCAAAATAACGCTGCGATCGGCCAGGCCACGTTCGATCAAAATACCCTCACCACCTCCGGTTACAAGTCCAACGCCATCTCTGCGTTTCCCAGCAATGGCGGCCAGTTTAATCAAGTGACGATCACGAGGAATCAAATCGTCACCAGCGGCGACGAATCCCCGGCTGTCTTGACCTTCGCCACCGGGGCCGGTAGTCAGATGGGCCACAGTGTGATTCAAAATAACCAGGTGACCACCCACGGCAATAATAGTGATGCGGTGTTGGCGTTTGCGGCCCAAACCTCAGCCTTGGGGGCGGCGACGATCACGGGCAATCGGATCACCACCACAAATAACTATGCTGCGGGTCTGTTGACCTTTGCCTCTAAAACCAGCACCCTGGGCACGGTAACGATTAGCGGCAACCAGATTGCTACCCAAGGCTCGTTTTCCGATGGACTCTTAGCCTTTGCATCCCAAGGGAGTACCTTAGGCACGGCGACGATTACGGGTAACACGGTGACCACCCAGGGCCAGGGGGGCACATTGCCCGGCACTGCCCCCGCCGCCTATACCTATAACACCGGCTATTCCGGGGGGATTATGGCCTTTGCCTCGAATGGGTCAACCCTTGCCACGGCTTCGATTCAGGGCAATAGGGTCAGCACGGGCGGGAACAAGTCGAATGCGATCGCTGTTTTCTCGTCGTCTTCCGGTGTGAATCCAGGGTCAACCATCACCAACGCCACCCTGGCGAATAACGAAGTCAGCACCACCCAAGCCGAATCGCGGGGGATGATGGTGTTCGCCACCAGAGCCAGCACCTTAACCGATGCGACGATTACCGGCAACACCAGCACCACCCAAGGGAATGACGCTGATGGGATTTTCGCCTTTGCCTCCGAGAGCCAGAACTTTGGCCAAGCAACAATTACGAATAATGCGATCGCCACCCACGGCACGAACGCCGCCGGGATTAACCTCGCCGCTAATAACACCAGCAAAATCAACGGAGTGACCGTCACGGGCAACCAAAGCCGCACCACCGGCCCAGATGCCGACGGAATCACCCTCCTCGCCGGGACGAGCAGCACGTTGCCCTCGGTGACGATCCAAAATAACCAGGCCACGACGACGAATGCACGCGCCAATGGTATGGCGATCGCCCTTCAAAACAATTCCACCCTCACCGCCGGAACCCTCAGCAGCAACACCGTCACCACCACCGGTCAAAATGCCCAGGGAATTTTTGTCGATACGAATAATTCCACCCTGACGATGATGGGTGTAACGGCCAATACCGTGCAGACGACGGGCCAAGCCGGGAATGGCATTGGGGTGACAGCAACGAACGGAACCACCGCCACCGCAACCATCACACAAAACACCGTAAACACCACCGGGGCGGCGGCCCTGGGCATTGACGTGACAGCCAACGGGGGCACATTCACCACCGCCCAGGTCACTCACAACGCGATTACCACTGCTGGCGGGGTGACTGGGACGGCCCCGAATGAACAGGGGGCACGGGGGATTAGTGTTTCAGCGTTGAATAACACAACCTTGGGAAATGCGATCGCCACCCACAACACAATCACCACCCAAGGCCCCAAAGCGCTCGGTATCCAAGTGCTCGCCGCCAATGGCAACATCACCACTGCCACGATCAACACCAACACAATCAACACCACCGGAACCGATGCGATCGGGCTATCCGTCCTCGCCACCGCCAAAAATAACCCCGCCGAGATCACCACCGCTACCCTCGCCACCAACACCATCACCACCCGTGGCACCGACGCGCATGCCCTCTCTCTCCTCGGCAGCAATAGCGGTCAAATTACCACATCCATCCTTGCACAGAATCAACTCTTCACCACCGCCACAGGTGCGAATGGTATCCTCGCCCTCGCCAAAGACGCGACCCTCACCGACCTCACGATTAACGCTAACGCTGTCCGCTCCCAACAGTTTCATGGGGTCACGATGCAGGCCTCCAATGCGGGAACCATTGGCACTGCTGCCCTCACCAATAACGTCATCATCCAAGCGGGCAGTCATAGTTTCAATCTCGTCACCAACACCCCCGATACAGGTGCTCCCACAGCCTGTGTGAGTGCATTTACAAACAACAATAGTCAAAACGCAGCCAATCGCGATCTTTCGATTACCAATACGACAGGGACATTTAACTTTGTTGATTTCAATGATGTTGCAACCTACAACACAGGATTTAGCGTGATCAATGGAAGTCCTACGGTCGTTACCAGTTGCCCTTAAATGGGTCAGGGTGCGATCGCCTCACTCCTCCGGCCAAGATCGCGCCATTTATTTAAGGCAGCGATCGCCGGATTTTTCGCCCCCCCCATGCCATCAATTCCGAACCCTTTTTGATCGCAACTCGCAACTCATTCCCCCTCCACACCAGCAGCGCCGCACGATACAAAAATTCATCAACATTCGGAAATGTTGCAAATCAGGAGCCAAACCCTCTATCATTGTCAACAAGTCAAGCTTTCTGAGAATCCATGTTCCCCTATACCGCCAACACGCTCAAGGCCGAACTCAATGCACGCGGCTGGCGACTCACCCCACAGCGGGAGAAAATTCTCCATGTTTTCCAAAACCTGCCCCGTGGGGATCATCTCAGTGCCGAAGAACTCCAAGTCTCTCTCGAACAGCGGGGCGAGCCGATCAGCCTCTCCACAATCTATCGCAGCGTTAAATTAATGGCCCGGATGGGCATCCTCCGCGAACTCGAACTCGCCGAAGGTCACAAACATTACGAACTCCACCGCCCCCACCCCCATCACCACCATCACATGGTCTGTGTGCAGTGCAATAAAACGGTGGAATTCAACAATGATTCCATCCTCAAACAAAGCCTCAAACAAGTGGAGCGCGAAGGATTTCAACTCATCGATTGCCAATTAACTGTCACAACGATTTGCCCCGAAGCCCTCCGCATGGGCTGGCCCTCCGGCTTACCCAGTAATTGGTCATGTTCACGCTCCATCTCAGAGGAGAAACCTTAATCCAGCAAGCAGAATCAACTTGCCAAGAGTATTAAAATATTTTTTTATTCCACCAAGGCGTTTTCTTGATCTCTTGCTTTGCTTTCTTCACTTCAGCTTGTAATGCTTGGACACTAGTTAAATCACCCTCCTTATAAAAGAGCTTAATTGCCTTGGAGAAGTCTTGAAGAGCCGAATCAATATCTTGTTTTGATTTATGGAGTTGCCCCCTGTTAGCATAAGCTTCTGCATAGTTAGGGTCTCGTTTGATAGCTTCGCAATAATCTTTTAGTGCTTTTCGATATTGACCAGTTGCAACATAGCTATTTCCTCGCTGTAGATAAATTTCTTCTTTGTCGTCCAGCTCAGAATGCTTGATTAGATAGGTGAAATCTTTTATTGCTTGACTATATTTATCACTAGATGCATAGGCTAAACCTCTATAAAATTGACTGATATTAAAATCTTTTCTTTTTTCCAGAGCCAAAGTAAAATCGGTAATTGCTTGTTCGTAGCAATCATTTAGAAAATACGATTTACCGCGACCAAATAGAATACTTTCATCATCAGGTTCGATTTTTAAGCTTTTAGTATAACTCTCTATCGAATGATTATACTCTTCTAGAGTAAAATACAAATGCCCTAACTCATCATACGCATCTACGAAATCAGGGTCGATAGCCAGAATTGAATTGTAGTCATCAATCGCTTTAAATAACTCTTTTTGCTCGTGAAATACACTTCCACGCAAAAAGTATGCTTCTAAATTAGTATCGTCAATACTTATAGCTTGAGTAAGGCTATAAATTGCATTTTCGTAGTCTTGCAGCAGCAAAAAGGCTTTGCTATGTCCTAAATAATAATCTGCGTCGTTTGGTTCTAACTTGATACACGCTGAAAAGTCATCTAGTGCTTTTTCAGGCAGAGGAACCGATAGCATGATATTACCTCTCAGAAAATACGCAATGGCATAATCCTTGTCCTTTTGTATTGCTATGCTATAATACTCTATTGCTTTTTTTTGATCGTCTTTCTCTTCGCTAATTAATCCTCGCAATAAATATGCTGGAGCATGATTTGGGTCGCATTTCAGAGATTCTTTTAAATTATTTAATGCCCCATCAAAGTCATCGTTTTGATATTGCTCAAAAGCTAAATTAAAGTAATCTTCTGCGTCACGAAAGAAATCAATAACTCCAGTGACAAAATTACTTAATAGAGAAGAACTTTGTTTGACTGCTGAGGAAACTCCACGAGCTGTAGAAGTTGCGGCTTTCTTCGTTGCAGATTCTCCAGCAGCTCCCGCCAAACCTCCGACTGCCATTAAAGCCCAACCTACAGGCCCCGTACCTACACCTAGTGCCATGGGCGCAAGTACACCTAGAGCCGTTCCAATCTTATTTTTACCTGTAAAATCATTGAACAAACAGTCTATGGCAACTTCACTAACAAATTCTTCTGTGCTCATATAGTTAACACTCCATACAAAATAATTTTTTTCATCTTACTACTTTCAGACAATACAGTATGTCACCCGGATTAACCCGAAACACGCTGAACGCTAAGTTCTACCTCTTTGTTGATGGTATTACTTGGTAAAATCAAAATCCTCACAGTGCAACATCCATATTAAATTATTTATTTTCCGTTACACTGCCAGTAACAAAAGATAAAGATCATAGATTTGGACGTATTTGAGGGGGTGTTTTTTCTGCTAGAGATAGTTGGGGGTGGCGTGATCGTAGTCTGGGATACGGTATCGCTTAGGGGACTCTCTACAATACGGACTAAATGAGATACAGCCAAGATTTTGCTGGGTGGTGATGGGATGGCGATCGCTGTCCTGTTGTCTCTCTGGTTGAATCGTAAAATTGACCGCCTTACCCATTGCACTGAATCCTATGCTCGTCACACAACAGCCCGTTTTCCGTAATTTTTGGTATCCCGTAGTGCCGTTGGATCACTTGAGTCCAACGGAGCCGTTTGCGTTTGAACTGCTCCAAGAAGCGATCGTGATTTGGCTCGATGAGGCGGGCCAGCCCGCAGCGGCTCCGGATCGCTGTTGCCATCGATCGGCGGCGTTGTCCTTGGGGACGGTGCAGGATGGCTGTATTACCTGTGCCTATCATGGTTGGCAGTTTGACCGGACGGGAACCTGTCAAAAAGTGCCGCAATTGCAAGACAAGACGATGATTCCGAAAACCTATCGGATTCCGTCCTATCACTGCACGGAACGCTACGGCTATGTGTGGGTTTGTTTGGGGGAACCCTTGCAGCCGATTCCGGAGATTCCCGAAGCGAGCGATCCGGGGTATCGGGTGATTCATGAGTTTTACGAGCCGTGGAATTGTGCGGGCTTGCGGGTGATGGAAAATGAGTTGGATTTGGCCCATCCGACGTTTGTGCATACCACAACGTTTGGCAGTGAGGAGCATCCGATTCCGGATTCTTTGGCGGTGGAGGAGACGGATTACGGCCTGAAGATTCGGGCGACGTTGGGGGTGGTGAATCCGGAGTTGCAGCAGAAGAATTTGCAAATGGACGAGGGGCAGACGGTGCGGCATTTGGATATGGATTGGTTTATGCCGTTTACCTGTTGTTTGCGGATTCATTACCCCAATGGGTTGACCCATATGGTGGTGAATACGATGACTCCGATTCAGGATGGGCGATCGCAGATGGTGCAGTTCTGTGTGCGCAACGATACGGAGGCCCAAACGGCGGCGGCGGATGCGATCGCGTTTGATCGTCAAGTCACCCTCGAAGATAAAGCCATCCTCGAAACCACCGATGATGATGTGCCCCTCAATGCCAAATATGAGCAGCATATGATGACCGACAAGCCCGGCCTGCTGATTCGTCGCCGGATTGCGTCCCTGCTCAAGGAACACAACGAAACGGAACAGACGCGCCATTGTGACTAAGTCCACAGGATGCAGATTTTGAGGGTTGATCGCGGTTTGCATCCACATACAGTTACGGCATATCTGAAGCGGGGGCAGACTTTGCACGGAAAGTCTTCCGGCTAGGATGAAAAGGGATTGTATTGCCCTCTACCCGCTGAGACTTTTGGTTATGAGCTTTTCTCTATACCGGTGGCTCGCTGAACATCAGGTTCCCCTGGCTGCACTGCAACACCCTGGCCGCGTTGTGGAGGGGGTGAGCCATCGTGTGATTCAAGCGATGCAGCAACAACAGCTTGGTCTGAGTGATTTAGCTCCTGTGGCGGAGGTGTTGCAGTGGCCGTTGGGCACGTTGCGATCGCACCTGGCCGCCGTGGCTGAATTGACGATGACCCTCCTCTGTGCCTGGCCGGTGCATGAGCGGCAATGCGATCGCACCGCTGTGATTAGCCTGGGGGTGCAGATCGCCTATCTCGACAGTTGGCGGCAATTTCTCGACCAAGAAACCGAGCGCGATCGCCCCTGGCTCTACCGGGCCGATCTCCCCACCGATCACGCCCAACCCACCCCCCTCGCCGATGTCACCCTCCACACCTACCTCACCGCCCTCAAAACCCACACCCTCGGCGACAGTGAAGCCGTCCAAGTCCTGATTCAGTGGGAGGCAGCCCCCTACGTTCAACACCTGCAAACGATCGCGATTAGTTGGCTCGGAGCCAGTGGAGTCAGTGAATCCGAAGCCCGACTGTTGGCCCATCGGATCATCGCCGCCCTGCCCGGTCACGTCATGGCGCGAGTCCTCACCCACCCCGAACCCCTCACCCCCATCCAGCAGCGTTTCTATCCCGCCGCCCTCACCCCCCATCGCATTGCCACGGAACAACACCGCGCTCACTTTCTCCAGCAGCAAAGCCTGCCCCTCTTTGATGAACCCTTTGCCAGCGGCGATCTCTGTATTCCTCTCTACGTCCAACCCGATGGCGGCCATCCCTTAGAGTTGGCGCAATGGCTGAAGCAAGAACGCCCCCACACCACCCCGATTACAGTGATAACGGGGCCAATGGGGAGCGGCAAAAGCCAGACGGTGCGGCAGTGGATGGTACGGTTAGCGCTGGATTTGGAAAATGAGATGGCGTTACCCCTCTGGATTTGTCTGGATGGGGTGCAGTTGGGGGCGAATTTTGAAGCGACCTTAGCCTCGGTGCTGGGGGATGTGCCTTGGGCCGAGCGCGATTGTGTGGTGGTTTTGGATGGGTTGGATCAATTGCGGCGATCGCCCGATGCCTTTGATACGGTGGCGGTGTTTCTCTGTCAGTTGGAGCAGTTTCATCACCAGACCGCCTATCGCCATAAATTCATCCTCACAACGCGCCCCGACACCTTTCCCCCCGGTTGGCAGCGGGCGATCGCCTATTCCACCGCCACCCTGCAACCCTTCGACCGCGACGGGTGGCAATTGTGGTTTAAACGCTGGTCGATGCTGACGGATAAGGCAAAATCCCATGAGTATTTTTCCCTGCTGAAAGGGGTGGGCTGTTTTCGGAAAAGCAAACACCAGTTGTTACCCTGGGCGCTGTGGCCGCTGTCGCTCTATCTCTTGGGGCGACTCCATCGCGAGGGACACCTCGAACGGCGCTGGTTTCTGTTGTCGCGATCGCTGATTGAAACCGAAATCGCCACCCATCTCCTCGCCAGTGTGGCCTACGATCCATCTCCCCTCCGTCAGCCCCTGCTCGCAACCTGGCAAGGCACAGCGGTGACGGTGGATCTCCCCCTCTCGGCGCTCCTCTTCCGGCAGGGTTCCCCCCTCACCCTGTCCCATTCCTACTTTGTGCCGGTACTGATGGCCGATCCCCTGATCCATCACCTGCGCCAGATTAGCGATCGCACCCTCGCCCCCTACGCTCCCCACGGCTCGCACCTGCCCGACGTGGCGGCGATCGCGGCTCACCTCTACCCCATTTTCGGGGCCCAGATCATCCCGCATCCCCTGTGGAATCTAATCCTAGAGCAATTTCCAGCGGCTCAATTCCCGGATCTGCTCAGTGTGATCGATGCGTTCTATCGCACCTATCTCCGCAGTCAATGGCGCGACCAAGGGTTAACCCACCGCACCTATCAAGACCTGCGCGATCGCGGCAATCCCCACCATGCCGAACAGATCGAAGCGATCGTCGGGATCAACACCCTCGTCCTCCTCTGTCTCCTCAATCAACGCCTCGGCAGCCCCTGCTATCCCGGCGGTGATCCCGATCAAGGGGAGGGCGATCGCTTTGCCCATCTTCTCCATCGCCTCGCCCTGCTCAACCCTGACGAGATTCAAACCCACATCGGCCCCATCCTCCCCCAAGTGCATCTCCCCCGCGCCCGCCTCCGAGGCACTCATTTACAAGGGGTTGATCTCAATCGGGCCGATCTCCAACAGGCCGACCTCAGCTATGCCAACCTCGCCCATAGCGACCTCACCCAAGCCAACCTCCAAGGGGCTAATTTAACCGGTGCCAACCTCAGCCACGCCAACTTCTACCGCGCCAACCTGGAAGGAGCGAATTTAACCGGCGCGAACCTCACCGGCACAGTCCTCCGGCAAGCCACCCTCACCGATGCCTGTGTTGTGAATGTCAGCCTCAACCCAGAACAGCAGCAATGGATGACGGAAGGGTCAGCCGTGCAGGCATCGGGGGCAATGATGCCAGCCACTGACCCAGAGCAAGCCCCCCTCACCGCCGGATCGATTGAAGTGGCAGAAGGGCGACCGATTCTCCCCGATGCGTGGGACAGTGACTATATTGCGAATTTAGCCGCTCCCCCGGATGCCCATACGCTGATGATGCCGGAAGGGGAAATGCCGATGGGTCATAGTGATGATGCGACGGTGATCGATCCTGACAGTCCGGAGTTGGAACTGTACGGCGATCGCATCCATGAATCCCTCAGTGCCTATAGTCCCCTCGCCGGCCATGAGGATGAAACACTGATTCCGGACATGGGGCCAGAGTTAGATACCGATGGGGATGATGCCGACACGATTCCGGCGTAACCGGTCTCCCCGTGCGCAGCAGGCAAGATTGCCGAAACATGGCCCCATGCAACTAAGATTTGACAGCCACTCCCGGATCACAGGGTATCTGGATCAACCCCCAACTCCCGTAACTTGGCCCTGAGTCGCTCATTTTTTTGACGCTCCTGTTCAGCCTCAGCCTTTGCCTGTTTTGCTTGTTCGCGACCATAGAGCAGCAAATGACCCTCTGCATCCCACCACCGCAGCCAGGGCAATTCAACATTTTGATAGCGTCCCTGCCAGATGCCTAACTCAACGCCCAACTCCTCAATGGGAAACCGTCCGGCGGGGTTGGCTGGCATGATCTGGTAACGACTCGACACCAATTGATACACCTCTACCTGTGCCTTTTGGACTTCGTAGATTGCGTAATAGGCCGGACGGATCGCGGTTTCATAGACCCAAAATTTCCCGGTCCAGGGGGTTTTATCTCGCTCTTCGGCTCCCGTTCCCGACACAAACTCAATCACAATCAGCGGCGGGATAATCTCCTGCCATAGCACATAGGAACGGCGCAATTGACCCTCTAGGGCGGGGGGGACATTCGGCACATAGAACCAGTCGGGGGCTGCTGCGCCCCGTTGCGGCGGGTCTGTGATCCGCCAATAGATACCGCTATCTTGACCGATGCAATATTGACTGTCGGGATGGATCTGCTCTAGAACGAGTTGAATGGATTCGGTTAACAGAATACTTTGGGGATGTTCCTGAAAATTTTTCACGAATGTACCGTCTTCGCAGGGAAGTTGGGTGTGGTCGGGGAGAGGGGTGAAGGATTCGTGAAAAACCATGATCTCACTGGAATTGCGCGATTCCATGGTAGCGCGTTGGATGGCGGCGAGTCTTGCGATCGCCTGTGGTGAATTGAAAACGGCGGAGAAATTGATTATCACGGCTTTGATGGGTAATCCCCCCGATGAGATCAGATCGCACTCCCCGCTCCCTAAACCCCCTCCAACCGCAAAAAATACACCCGCCCCGACTCGTCCCCCGCTACCACCGTCACCCCATCCGGGGCGATCGCACAGGAGGACATCTCAGCTTCCCCGGTAAACGTGGCTAACGCTTCCCCCGTCGCCAAATTCCACAGTTTCAGGGTTTTATCCATCGATGCCGAGATGGCGCATTTTCCGTCGGGGGTGATTGCGACGGCTTCTACCCAGTTACTATGCCTGGTGAGGGTGGCGAGTTCCTGACCCGTCTCTAAATCCCACAGTTTCAGGGTTTTATCTTGCGATGCAGAGAGGGCGCGTTTCCCGTCGGGAGCGATCGCGACGGCTTCTACCCAGTCACTATGCCCACTGAGGGTGACGAGTTCCCTCCCAGCCTTCAGAGTCCGAAGTTTTAAAAGAAATTCATCCGAGTATGCACACAAGGCGTGTTTTCCGTCGGGGGTGATCGCTACGGCTGTTACCCAGTCACTATGTCCAATGCGGATGGCGAGTTCCTGACCCGTCTCTAAATCCCACAGTTTCAGGGCTTGATCAAAGGATGTAGAGAGAGCGCACTTTCCGTCCGGGGTGATCGCTACGGCTGCTACCCAGTCACTATGCCCACTGAGGGTGACGAGTTCCTGACCCGTCTCTAAATCCCACAGTTTCAGGGTTCCATCAAAGGATGCAGAGAGGGCACGTTTCCCGTCGGGGGCGATCGCTACGGCTGTTACCCCGCTACTATGCCCGGAGAGGGTGGCGAGTTCCTTCCCTGTCTCCAAATCCCACAGTTTCAGGGTTTGATCATGCGATCCAGAGAGGGCGCGTTTCCCGTCGGGGGCGATCGCTACGGCTGTTACCGCCCTACTATGCCTGGTGAAGGTGTTCAGTGCCGTCCCCAAATACCACAGTTTCAGGGTTGCATCCCTCGATCCAGAGAGGGCGCGTTTCCCGTCCGGGGTGATCGCTACGGCTGTTACCCAGTCACTATGCCCGGAGCGGGTGGCGAGTTCCTTCCCTGTCTCCAAATCCCACAGTTTCAGGGTTTGATCACACGATCCAGAGAGGGCGCGTTTCCCGTCGGGGGCGATCGCTACGGCTGTTACCGCCCTACTATGCCC
>NZ_JAQMTY010000169.1 GCF_028330765.1 Spirulina subsalsa CS-330
TCTAATGCTGAATGTACACGATATTGTTCAGCATTCAAATGTAGTGCAATCTCTCGTTCGCTGGTGTGTCTTTCATCAATTGCTTTGAGTATTTTACTAATAAATTCATCCGACATATTCATCAAATCCTCTGGATGGTCAATGGCTACTTTTCCTTTAGAAGTTAACAAACAACCATGATATTCATTTCTATCTGGTTCAAAGTAAGGTGAACCTTGCAAACCTTGGATATAGCCTGCCTGTTCTAAATTTTGAAGACAGTGATAAACACGATCGCGATCAATACCCAAAGCTTCAGCGATCTCATGTTCATTGATCGCTCGTTCATTCGTTTTTTCCTCACGAATCGCTTTGAGAATCTGAATCGACAATTCATTAAGAGCCATACAACCTCTGTTAATTTAAACTTTTTGTCACTAACAACTCATTGCCGCGATCGTCAATGACTTTCACCGCAATCTCGTGATGCTCTCCCGGATCGAACGGGGCACTGATTGTCCCGGCTAGGTGCTCCCACACTTCATCGTCGTAAGTGCCTTTGAGAGATTTTCTGATGCTATCCCAGGCATTGGTGCGGGGGAAGAACGCTTGATTGACGTGGAAATTTAATCCATTGTAGTTGTAGTCGCTGGATTGACACAATTAGTTTAACTTTCTTTTATAAAACCAAGGTCAAACGCTGATTGTTCCGTTGGCTGCGATCGCAAAAACTTAGGGTCTACCTGCGTCTTCAACCCCGCCAACTGCATCGATATTCCCGTTGTTGTTCCCCACAAAATTGCCACCACTACCAGATAGAGTAAGAGTATTGGGTAGGGTGGGCATCGGGTTGGGTGTTTTCCTTCAGGATTTTGAGGGGGTGTCGTCATCAGGGGCGATCGCATCCCGTTCTGTGCGTACCCATTGGGCTTCGGGGCGAACGAGGAAGCGGAAATAGAGGGGAATTTTCCAGAGAATATAGAACGGGATTGAGAGGAGGGTGAGGGCGGGTAAATCTTGGCGGCCAAACTTGAGCCAGGCGGCGAGGATGGCTGTGAGGAGGAGAAGACCCGCGATCGCACCCAGTCCCACGGGCCAGAGCCACAACCACCCGATCGCCCACAGGCCCAGGGATACAACCATCATTCCCACCCAGAGCACCACCAATAACGATAACGGCGGCACTGCCAACTCTAGGCCCAAGGTGAGCAGGTCTAGGCGGCCTTGTTTGACCCCAGCGGCCAGGAGTTGGGGGACAAAGGTGGTGAGGGTGTGGAGGTGGCCATGTTCCCAGCGGGTGCGTTGACTGGTGGCGGCGGCGGCTTGGCTGGGGAGGCGACCGAGTACCAGGGTGGTGGGGCAAAACTGGGGCGGATGGCCGGCGATCGCTAAATCCAACCCTAGCTTCATATCTTCGACAATTTCCCCACTGGCCAAATCCACCGATCGAATCACCGCCCAAGGAAACGCCATCCCCGTCCCCGTCAATAAACAGGATTGCCCCCCTTGCCACAACCCCAAGGGCCGCACCAAGTTCTTCACCTTAAACGCAAAGGCTGACACCGCATCTTTGGCCTGGGGGTGGTCGGGTTTGGCCATCAAATAGAGGGACTGAATCGGGCGATTTAAGCCCTGGGCTTGGGCGGCAATTTGTTTCACCGTTCCCGGCTGTACATCGCAATCGGCATCAATCATCACCACCACCGCCGGGGGCTGTTGGGCGAGATGTTGCAGCCCAAAATCGAGAGCGTAGCCTTTGCCCCGTTGCTGCTCATTGTGGCGTTCGAGCACCGTCACCCCTAGATCCTGGGCAATGTTGGCCGTGTCGTCGCTGCAATTGTCCGCCACCACAATAATCTGAGTCGGGTCATCCACTTCCGGCAGGAGTTGGGCGAGGGTGCGACGAATGCCCAAGGCTTCGTTGTGGGCGGGAATGAGAATCGCCGTGGCGGGCATGGCGAGGGTGGGGCTAAGGGAGGTGGCACGGGCGGCGATCGCAGCCATACATTCCAGCCACAACACGATACAGAGCAGCAAAATCCCCGCCATCGCCACCAACATCACGCTCGAAACTATCCCGATCATCATGGTCAATCTCTCTCAAAAATAGGTTGCGATCGCCCCACCGTCACCGCCATTTCCCCAGAACAACAGCAGCACACCAGGGCGTTTTACTGTTCCGGCCACCCGGTGGGAAACCCGGAGATTAACCCCCTTGGGCGGCGGCTTGGAGGTCGCGGATCGAAAAAATCGCTTCAAACTCTAAATCATTGGCGGCGTAGCAGGCCTGGCCCCCCTGTTCACGATCCACCAGCGCCATAATTTTCGTGACGCGATAGCCCGCATTGCGCAAGTGTTCCACCGCTTGCAATGCCGATTGACCCGTCGTGACCACATCTTCGAGCACCACCACATGGGCCCCCGCCGGCAGATTCGGGCCTTCAATGTAGGCCTTGGTGCCGTGCCCTTTTGGGTGTTTGCGCACGATCAAGGCGGGGATTGGGCGGGCTTCGAGTTCTGAGACTAAACTCACGGCCGTCACCATGGGGTCAGCCCCCAGGGTGAGACCGCCCACGGCATGGGTATCGGGGGGCAACATCGCCCAGAGGAGCCGCCCCACGGTTAAGGCTCCATCGGCGCGGAGGGTGACTTGCTTGCTGTTGATGTAGTAGGTGCTTTTTTGGCCGGAGGAGAGGACAAAATCACCTTCTTGGTAGGCAAATTGGAGGAGGAGATCGAGGAGGTGTTGGCGCAGGTCAGCGATCGCAGTGGTCATGATCCCAAGTGATTTCAAAACAATGGTGTACCCTCAGTAAACCGCAAACCGGAGCGGAATGGAAACGCAGCAATCTCGCCCCTTGTTCCCTAGGTCTCCCGCTCCGGCTCGGCTTCAAAGGCGGGGCAATAGCCGTCTAGGGTGACGGTGAATCCGTAGAGGGGCGATTGGGGATTCTGACAGGTTTTGCCCTGCAAATATTGGCAATTGCGGCAACATTCTTGACCGGCTTGGATGCGATTGGCGTTGCTTTGGCGCAAGAGTTCCCGCTGAGAGAGGCCGCGCAGGATCAATTCATTCCCCTGCCAGCGGGCTTCCACTAGTCCCGTATCGGCAAAGGTAGACCAGATCGGGTTATGGCTCAGGGCCGAGGGGAGGGCAATATTCACCATCGCATCGAGTTCGCTAATTTCGCCCTCGTAGGTGGTGAGGATTGGGGCAGCGGGTTGAATGAAGCGATCGCCCACGGGCAACTCTAGGGTCATATCGTTGCGGGGGGCGTGGAGTTTGTAGCGGCTTTGCAATTCTTCGAGGCTGGTGAGTTCCGCGATCGCCGCCGGTGAACCATGGACAAACAGAATATGTTGCGGGCGAATGTTGTGGATTAGTTGCGTCGTGTTGCGGCCGTCGCTGTGGTCGGTGAGGGTGTAGGAATCGATACTGACCGCCTCGTGATAGTGAAAGGTTTCAATATTCACTTGGACATCGTGGTGATGTTCAGGGATTAACACCGTCCAGGCTTGGGGCGATCGCGCCTCCAACTGTTGCCAGTCCTCCATCCGGTTGGTGAGCAAGACACAGGGCGCAGCGGGGGTGGATTCGTCCGTGAAGCGGCTCACCGTGGGTAAAATTTGGTCATCCCAAAACAGGGGTTGATGGCGGGAAAAATTCTGCACCGCTGCGGGCAAGTGGGGCAAGATTTCCAGATAGGCATCGCAACCCTGGGCAATGTCCGGCCCGACCCAAATCCCCAACTCGCGCCCGGTAAATTGGTGGTGCGATCGCAACAACATCAGAATTTCCTGGGCTAACCCCAAGGGCGGCGCAAAAATGGCCACGGACTTTTGCGCCCCTAACGCCTGTTCAATTTGGGTGAGAAATTGCTTTTCCAGTTGGCGGCGACGGGGATAGCGGGCGGTTCCGGCCGACCCTTCAATAATCAGCACATCCGGCGATGAGCCTCGCATCGTTTCCAGTGATAGACCCTCGGCCAGGCGGGAGTTAGACAGGAAAAAATCCCCCGTATAGAGCACCGTATAGGATCGTTCGGGAGTGGTATAGGTGAGCAAAATCACCGCTGCACCGGGTAGATGGCCCGCCGGAAACAGTTGCGCCGTTAAATCCGGGAAAAAATGCACCGGCGATCGCCACGGTAACGGCCGGCAAGCGAGTTCTGGAATCGTTGTGGTGACATCCCAATTAAAGGGCAAGAGTTGCGCCGTGACCTCGCTGGTGTAGATCGGCAACTGGGGGAACTGCTGCGCCAGGGGCAAGAGGCTGCGGGTATGGTCACGATGGGCATGGCTACAAAACACCAAATCCGCCGGGGGCGCGTCGGCGGTGAGGAGGGGAGCCGGATCGCGCAGGCCACAGTCGAGCAGAATACGGTAGGGCCCCATCTGCACCATGAGACAAATTCCCTCGCCATCGTGGCCAACACCGTAGGGACGACAGGCGAGGGGGGAATGGCTGGGGCTAGGGATCAGATCCGGCGCACCCATGGCAATGCCCGCCGTGACGAGGGACGTGAATCAGGGATGAGCCGGGCCATGATGGGAGGGATTTTAATGGGCGGAACCATTGCCATGGTAATCATCGGAATCGTAAAAGCCGTTTTGAGTCCCGAAAAAGAGGGTTGCGATGCAGAAAACACCGGTTAAAATCGCCAAAATCAGTTTGATATCCATAGTTCAATCCTTCTGGTGAGCACAATGGGAAATCTACCCCCCCCCATGATAGTGGTCAATTTTAGAGATTGAGCGCGATCGCCTCAATTCCGCAGCATTTGTCCAGAATTGACCCAGGGGCGACTGGGGGCGATCGCCTCTACAAACTACTCGCCGCCGTCAACGGCACTTCTTCAACTTCCGGCAGGGTTTCGAGGGCGAGGCGACCCGTAGAACTCCCCCCAGAGAGGCGTTTGAGTAATTTCGGGCGGGGATCATGGAGGAGATAAATCATGCGATCGCCCGCCTGCCAATCTTCATCCGCCGCCGCCACTTGCAGCCCCTTCTGACGTTTCACCAACAGCGGCAACAGTTCCCCCGCCTGAATCAACGCCTCTAAATGAGCCTGTTGAGACGCAAACCCCGACGACTTCAGCACCGTTTCCCCCAGCTTCACCTGGCCATCCCGTAGATACTGATTCCACAGCTTCATCGGCACGTGGGGCTGAAACGCCGATGTGATTTTTTTCGGAGTCTTCACTTTCGCTTTGTCGGTCTCTTTGTCATGGCGCGGCAACACCGCAAACACCCGTGGCGGCTCAAACTCCTCCACCGCCCGCTGGGCCAAGACCGAATTCACTTCCCCATTACTCGTCAGAGCCACAAACGTCCCAATCGACTCAATCCCCGCCTCCGCCAACACATCCGGATCAAGGGCACTACTTTGAAACACCGACAGATCATCCGCCCGCGCCTGGGCACAGGACTCGGAATCGGTGTCGATCATCACCACCGATTCCCCTTCTTCATGGAAGAGCGAACCGATTAAGCGTCCGAGGGGAGTACAGCCGACAATCACCGCCCCGGTGGCCTCCGAGGAGGTGATTTGCAGGGCATCGGCAACCCAGCGGGCCGAGAGTCCCTGAAGGAAAACGGTCATCATGATTGTTAAAAACACCAAGGCTTTAATTGCATCGCCGCCGTTGATCCCCTGTTCCGTCAGGAGGATGGCGAATAACGAAGCCACCGAGGCCGAGACAATTCCTTTCGGCGCAATCCAGGCCACAAAGAGCTTTTGCCGCCAATTCAGGTCACTATTCCAGGTGCAAACCACCACACTGAGGGGTCGCACCACAAACATCAAGGTCAACACCGTCAACACCGACCCCCACCCCAAGGCCAAGATACTCGCCAGGGACAGGTCAGCGGCTAAGAGCACAAACAGCACCGACACCCCCAGGACGGTTAATTGACCCTTAAAACGGCGTAACATCCGTTCTTCGGGGAGGGAGGAGGCGCGGAGCACTAACCCGGCGATCACGGTGGCCATCAGTCCCGACTCGCTGCGGAGGGATTGGGAGAGGCCAAAGAGACCCCAAACGCCGGCTAAGACCACGAGGTTTTTCAGGTCTTCGGAGAGAAAATTACTTTGCTTGAGGATTAACCCCAGGAGCCATCCCCCTAAGCCGCCGACGAGGATACCGATGCTGAGGCGGAGGAGCAGGCTGGTGAAGATGGCGGCGGGGAGGGCATCACTGTTGAGGATGGTGTCAAGGACGACGACGGCGAGAATTGCGCCGACGGGGTCAATGAGGACACCTTCGCCTTCGAGGAGGGTGGCAACGCGGCGATCGACGGCTACTTGTTTGAGGAGGGGGCCGATCACCGTGGGGCCGGTGACGACGACGAGGGCGGCGTAGAGAAAGGCGATCGACCAGGGAAATTCACTGAGCCAATGGGCGGCCATCCCCCCACCAAGGAGGGTGATCAGTGTGCCGATGGTGACGAGGTTGCGAAGACTGCCGGAGACCCGTCCGAGGGCCCGCAGTTCGAGGTTGAGGCCGCCTTCAAAGAGGATGATCGCTACGGCGAGGGCAACGAGGACTTCAAGGCCGACACCGAGTTCGTGGGGATGCAGGACGTTGATACCATCGGAACCGAGAAGGATACCCAGCAGCAGTAAAAAAACAATGCTGGGAATTTTGAGGATTTCCCCTAAAACTTGTGCGCTAATGCCTGCGAGCACTGCGATCACAATTTGGAGGGTTAAGGTAAATGATCCTTCCATAATGTTCTGTGGCTAGGAAACGAGACTCACCGCCGCAGGCGACAAATCAACGTTAGGAGTGGTCACAATTCGCATATTGCGGTTATTTTAGCACTGGCATTTGGGGGGAGAAGGGGGAGGGACTGCGATCGCAACCCCTCCCGTCGATGCAACGACTGAATCCGGATCGAGCGATCCCGACACCGTCCCCCTGGGAGCAGCCCTAGGCCGCTACTTTGGTCTGTTGGGTATCATGACGCGCTTTTTGTTTGAGGAACAGAGCCAACTGGGCCTCGATCTGGCTCTTGACAATACTTCTGTACTCTAAGAAATGCTCGATTTGAGCGCAGATACCGAGGAAACTGGCCACACCGAGGGGGTAGTTTTTGAGCAGTTTGGCGAGGTAGATCCAGAACTGGACGCGGGTTTTGCGGATCACCCCCTGCCGCCAACAGATGATCAGCAGGGCCCGCACCATCGAAAGATCCAAGGGCTGGCGATCGCGCCCTGTACGCTTAAACTCTCGCTGGAAAACGCGGCGATTATATCGATTCGGCGCAGCTTCCAAAATACACACATGCTCATAGGCCCGCTCCATGAATTTCAGCGGATCATACAGTTGCCAAAAGCCGTTGATATATTCCTGGGCGATCTCTTCAATGGGTCGGGTGGGGATGAAGTTCATTAACTGGGTTTGGTTGCCCATTTTGTCCGTATCCCCGACGAGGAGCCGCTCTTCTCGCTCTAAGCGATGCCAGAGGGCGGTATTGGGGAGCGCCTGCAACATACTGAAAAACGCCGTCGGAATCGTGGTTTTTTCCACAAACTCCACAATCCGCTGCCCCGCGCCCGACTTTTCCCCATCAAACCCGACAATGAAACCCGCCATCACCCGTAACCCAGATCGGACAATGTTTTGCACCGATTCACTGAGGGGGTCGCGGGTATTCTGAAACTTGCGGGTCACTTCGAGGCTGCCCTCGTCGGGGGTTTCAATCCCCAGGAACACCGCACTAAAGCCCGCCTGCACCATCGAATCCATTAACTCTTGATCTTGGGCCAAGTCCACGGAGGCTTCGGTGTTGATCGTGAAGGGATAGCCCCGTTCTTGCATCCAGGGAATCATCGCCTTGAGCAGCAGTTTCACGTTGCGCTTATTGCCGATGAAATTGTCATCCACGAGGAAAATACTCCGCCGCCAGCCCAAATCATAGAGGTATTGGAGTTCGGCGAGGAGTTGCTCTGGGTTTTTGGTGCGGGGTTTGCGACCGTAGAGGACGATGATGTCACAAAATTCGCATTGGAAGGGGCAACCCCGCGAGAACTGCACCGACATTTCCGAGTAGGCACCAAGATCGAGGAGGTCGTAGCGGGGCACGGGGGTGATGGTGACATCGGGTTTTTCGGTGCTGCGGAACGTGCCGTGGGTGGCTCCGGCTTCGATCGCTTCGACAAACATCGGTAGGGTTAATTCACCTTCATCGAGGACGAGAAAATCTGCGCCCGCTGCGGCCAATTCATCGGGCAGCGAGGAAGGATAGGGGCCACCGACGGCGACGAGTTTGCTATGGGCTTTGGCGGCGCGAATTTGGGCGATGAAGTCTTCTTTTTGGACGATCATGCCGGAGAGGATGACGAGATCCGCCCATTGCCAATCTTGATCGGCAATTTCGGAGACGTTGCGATCGCAGAGGCGAAACTCCCAAGTTTGGGGCAAAATCGCCGCCACCGTCACCAAACCCAAGGGGGGTAACATCGCTTTCCGACCCACTAAATCCAGGGTTTTTTCAAAGGACCAAAAGGTTTTGGGAAATAACGGATAGATCAGTAAAACGTTCAAGATTGCGATGCTCCAGTGTTGACGATGTTGATAATGGACAGGCAGGATGCCATGGACACACCTACCGCTGATTGCGGTTCAAATCATGACCCCACCCTAAACACAGTGGTGAATAGGGTTGTATTTTAAGGGGTGAGCGGCAAAAGCGGGGGAGAACTGGGCCGTTAAGCGATCGCTTTTTCGCCCATCTTCTGCTCTTGTTCTTGCTGTTCCCGGAGCCGCTTTTCTTCGACGAGGAAGGCTTCGAGTTGGGTCTCGATATTATTTTTAACGATTTCCCGGTATTCCAAAAAATGTTCAATTTGAGCGCAAACCCCTAAATAGCTGGGAATGCCGCCGCGATTGTGAATGAACATCTGCGCGAGATACACCCAGAATTTAAACCGGGTTTTGCGCACCAGTCCCTGCCGCCAAAAGAGCGTTAACATCGCTTGCACTTCGCGCCATTTGATCCCGGTTTTACCCTTGGGTTTACCGCGCATTTTGGCGCGGCGTTCGGCGTGACAGGGGGCACTGCCAAGGATGCGATAGTGGCGATAGGTGCGATCGAGAAATGCGATCGGGTCGTACAGTTGCATGAACCCATCCACATATTCGCGGGCAATCTCTTCGAGGGGACGGGTGGGGACAAAGTTAATTAAGGTGGTTTGGTTAATATTGCCCACACCACTGAGGAGGCGGCCTTCTTTTTCGAGGCGATGCCAAAGGGCGGTATCCGGCAAGGCTTGGAGCATACTGTAGATCGCCGTGGGAATCGTGGTTTTTTCGACGAAATCCACAATCCGCTGCCCGGCTCCGGCTTTTTCGCCGTCAAACCCGATGATGAACCCCGCCATCACCCGCAGCCCAGAACTGATGATTTTATGGATCGATTCGCTCAAGGGGTCGCGGGTGTTTTGGAATTTTTTCGTGACTGCAAGGCTGCTTTCGTCGGGGGTTTCGATGCCCAAAAAGACGGCCCCAAACCCAGCAGCGGTCATCAGATCCATCAGTTCCTGATCGTTGGCGAGATCTACGGAGGCTTCGGTATCAAAGGAGAAGGGATAGCCCCGTTCTTCCATCCAGGGGATCATCGCTTTGAGGAGCAGCTTGACGTTGCGCTTGTTGCCGATGAAGTTGTCGTCCACCATGAAGATGCCGCGCCGCCAGCCGAGTTCGTAGAGGCGATCGAGTTCGGCGAGCATTTGTTCGGGGTCTTTGGTGCGGGGTTTGCGGCCGTAGAGGACGATGATGTCGCAAAATTCGCATTGGAAGGGGCAGCCGCGTGAGAATTGCACGGCCATTTCTGAGTAGGCATCGAAGTCGAGGAGGTCGAAGCGGGGGATGGGGGTGCTGGTCACGTCGGGTTTTTCCGTGGCGCGAAATGTCCCGGATTCAGCGCCGTTTTGGATGGCTTCGATGAACATTGGGAGCGTGATCTCCCCTTCATCGAGAATTAAATAATCGGCTCCGGCGGCTTTGACTTCGGGGTGAAGGGCGGTGGCGTAGGGGCCGCCGACGGCTACTTTTTTACCGCGTCGCTGGGCTTCGGCGACTTGGGCGAGCATGTCGTCTTTTTGGACGATCATGCCGGACAGGACGATCAGTTCGGCCCAGTCCCAATCGGCTTCGGTGAGGGTGCTAACGTTGCGATCGCAGAGTTTAAAATTCCACTCTTGGGGTAAAATTGCGGCGACGGTCGCTAAACCCAGGGGCGGTAACATGGCCTTACGGCCCACCAGTTCTAGGGTTTTTTCAAACGACCAAAAGCTTTTTGGGAACAGAGGATAAATTAGTAATACATTCATATCGGGTCGCCTCACGCCAATTTGTGCCCTATCTTAACTTAGAAACCCCGAAGAGATGGCGCGATCGCGGTTAATCCCTCTGCTCTGTGGGCCGAAAAACCGAGATGCGATCGCCCCCCGGCTCTGTTGAGATTTCAATGTAACCTTGTCTTTGAGGTGGCGCGATCGCCCTCTGCCGTTGCCCCAGCCAATCCCCCGCAGAACCCGCTAAAATGCAAGGACTTTCGTGACGTTTATTCATCGCTCTCCTGTGGTACAGCATCGCCCTGAACTTGTGTCCCTTCCGGCTTGGCTTCGCCGCCCCATTGGTAAGGCCAGCGAGCTTTCGACGGTACAGCGCATCATTAAGCAGCGCAATATTCACACCATTTGCGAAGAGGGTCGCTGTCCGAATCGGGGGGAATGCTACGCCCAACAGACGGCGACGTTTTTATTAATGGGGCCGGTTTGTACGCGCAGTTGTGCCTTTTGTCAGGTGGATAAGGGTCACGCGCCGATGCCCCTTGATCCTCAGGAGCCGGAGAAGGTGGCCGAAGCGGTGCAGTTGTTGAGTTTGCGCTATGTGGTGCTGACGGCGGTGGCGCGGGATGATTTGCCCGATGGGGGGGCGGGGGTGTTCGTGGCGACGATCGCCGCGATTCGGGCCGCGAATCCGCAGACGCAAATTGAGGTGTTAACCCCAGATTTTTGGAGTGGTCAGGGTTATGAGCCGGCGCAGCGCGATCGCATCGCGCAAGTGGTGGCGACGAAACCGGCCTGTTACAACCACAATTTAGAGACGGTGGCGCGGTTGCAGGGGCCTGTGCGACGGGGGGCGAAATATGAGCGATCGCTCGCCGTCCTCAAGACCGTGAAGGAACTTGACCCGACGATCGCCACTAAATCCGGGTTGATGTTGGGGTTGGGGGAAACGGAGGCGGAGATTGGGCAAGCCTTGGCGGATCTGCGGGCGGTGGGGTGCGATCGCCTCACGTTGGGGCAATATTTGCGGCCCTCGTTGGCGCATTTGTCTGTGGTGAAATATTGGACACCGGCTGAATTTGACGCATGGGGGGAACGGGCGCGATCGCTGGGCTTCAGCCATGTGCGATCGGGGCCGTTGGTGCGCAGTTCCTACCATGCGGGGGAAGCCGACTAGGGTCATGTCAGGGGGTAGGCACTCTGAGTGATCGGGGATTATGCCCAGCAAAATCCGCATAATCAGCAGGGAGCCTCCCCAAGGAATTGATTACACTGAAGGGTTAGATGACCTTTGAGGCGCAGGATAATGAAACCCATGAGATTTTTTGTCACAATCTTAGCGTTGGGTGTGTTGGGAAGCAGTGGTGTTGCCCTTGCTCAGGACACCGACTATGAATTATTGGCCGAACAATGTCGCACCGTTCCAGGGGAAGAGGGACTCGCCGCCTGTGACCAAGCGATCGCCCTGGATGATGGTGATCCGGCGCTCTGGCTGAATCGGGGCGTGAAATATGACCGCGACCTAAACCAACGCAACGAGGCGATCGCCTCCTACCTCAGTGCCATCGAGCGCGATCCCGATAATGACTATTCCCTTGCCTGGTACAACACCTGCGCCGTCCTCCTCAAATTTGCCAATATTCCCAACAGTATTGACCCGGATGTCTTAGTCCCCATTTTGATCGATTTGGAGGTGATCGAGGCTGAAACGGAAAACCCAGGCCCCCTCGCCACGAGTAGCAGCACCCTTTACGAAGCTGTGGTGGAAAGTTGCGATCGCGCCCTGACAGGGGATGAAAATTGGGGCACTGCCACACCGGCCCGGGCCTGGAATAACTTGGGGTATGCCCAGGATGAATTGGGCAATTACGAGGCGGCCTTAGCGGCCTATGGTAATGCGATCGCCGACGATCCATCCCATGTCGGCGCGTTCAACAACAAAGGCATCACCCTCGAAAACCTCGATCGCCACGCCGATGCCCTCGCCGCCTACGAAGCTGCCCTCAACCTCGACCCCAACTATGACCTCGCCCGCCGCAATCGGGCCCGCCTCCTACAACAACACCCTGAATTGCAGCCTGAAACCCCTGATGCTCAAGCCGAAACCCCCCCCCGCTGAATAAGCCCCCTGCCGCCACGGGCCGCCCCTGTTCCCAGGATGAGAACCGAAGGGAATTGTGGCGTGGCCGTTCAGAAAGCGTGTTAAAATTTACCTCAATTCTTAAATAAGCTGTATTGGAAGGGATTTATCAATGATTGCAGCCTCGCTATTGGCAGAATTGCCCGAAGCCTATCAAATTTTCGATCCCCTAGTGGATGTACTCCCGGTTATTCCGTTGCTCTTTTTGGCTCTTGCTTTCGTGTGGCAAGCGTCCGTTGGCTTCAAATAAACAGGGACGACCTCACCGACTTAGGGTCACAGTTCAAAGTGGTCACGTTTAACAATTTGGGTTTTAAACATAACACCAGGTTAAGACTGAAAAAATAGCACCCCCCACGGGTGTTATTTTTTTTTGCCTATTCTATTACCGATAATTACTGTTATGGGAATTAGGAAAAGCACGTATTTTCATGGGTTTGAGGGATGATATGGCGATCCTCAATCGGAGATCGTATCTCCTCATCAACAAGGGGCTTAAGCCCCTTGCCTGTTCATGAATCAAATCGGATTGCTATCGGTCACGTTCCCATCAGCCTCGATGCAACGGAGCAACGCTTAGGACGATCGCACCGCCGGGAGTGCGTTGGCGTGCTCGCGTCGCCACCCATCGCGCCAATAGGCCAAGCCGCTATAAAGCTGAAACGCCTGATCCCACAAACTAGGGCGACGACGCTCCAGATCAATCCGCGACGGCAGCCGGTTCAGGGTTTCACGAAAATCGATCGCACTGTCGGCAAAGGTGGCAAAGTCCGACCAGAGGACACCGCTAGGCAATTGGTGGGTGAGAAAGTCCATCAAGAGTTCCCAGTTTTGGCTGACGGTTTCGCCGGCATTGCCTGGGGTGGGGGTGAGGGTGATGCCGTTGAGGAATTGGTAGTGATGTTCACTGAGGCGCAGAATACAGTTGCGTTGGGGGAGATGGAGGTCACAGAACCAGAGATAGTCTTGGGTTTGGGTTTTGCGGATGAGTTGATTTTTGGCATCGAAGCTGACGACGGATTCAAACAGGGGGATGCGCCCTATGACTCGCTGCGTCACTTCTGACCATTGAAAGGTGAGGGTTCCGGGTTGCCCGGCCGAGTTGATGCAGCGCACCGTGGGCCCGTTGTCCCCCGGGCCGAAATATTTAACGGTGAACACATTGAGGTCGTTAATGGCAGAAAGGGCGATCGCAAAACAGGGAACCTGAGCCGCGTTCAGGGTGGTGGCGTAGTAATTTAATTCTCCTAACGGCCCGGTACGATAAAAACGCCAACCCCGACTAGGAAGCTGAAGCCGCGCACTGTAAAGATCCAGTTTCATCACGGTGCTAAAGACTTTGGCCGCTGCTTTTTTGTGCTCCGCTGGCATGGGTTCAAGAATGAAGACCCCAAGATCATCCCCGCCCGGTGTGGCCAGGGCGGCAGCGATCGCATCCTGACGCGAACGAGCAGCGATCGCTTCAATCCGAGCAATCCCCTGACGGATATAGCGGATCAATTTTGGATTCGTCGTTTGCGGCAACAGTTGTAAATAGAGACGCTCCGCCTCATCCCGTTGCCCCATGCCTTCCTGCACCCGTCCCACATAAAACCGCACCCAAGGGTTTTTGCGATCGGTCTTCAGCAAAGGCTTTAATAATTGGGCAGCCCGTCGATAGTCTTCCTGCTGAATCGCCTCGGCAATTTCGTCTAGCATGGCCCTCGCTCCACATCCATATCAACCTGATTCTGTCTTATTCTTGGGCGACTCTGCACTCTATCCCCCCCACCATGGCAGTCAAGACGGCGCGACACAAGCCTAATTCCAGCACATCTGGGTCTGTTGTTTCTCCTTGTTTTAACAACGGTGGCACTGTTCATAAGCTGTTCACAACATGTTTACGAAATGTTCACAGGATTTTCACAAGTGTTGCCTATGCTGTAAAGTATCAACCTTTTGGCCAGCACCCCGCTAAATCTCCCCCAACATTCCCATGACTCAACAGCCCCTTCCCCTCAACACACAAGCTAGCTTCTCCGCAGAAGGGGCCCTTGCTGGGTGCGAGCAAAAACAAGGGCTGACCGCTCAACTGTTGCAATACCGCGAACAAAAGTTCACCGGGCGTTTGTCGCTCACCTTGGGCAATGGTGTTGCGTGGCACTTCTACCTCCACTTAGGTCGCCTCGTCTGGATTGGAGGGGGTGAATCTCCGACGCGGCAATGGCGGCGATCGCTCCTCCTCAGCGCCCCCCACCTCACCGCCGCTGACCTCCGAATTCCCAGCAACAACAGGATTGAAAGTATGGAGTATCACATCCTCGTGATGCTCACCCTCCGCCAAAAAATCGACAGCGACCAAGCCACCGCGATCGTAACCGAAATCACCCACACCGCCTGCTTCGACATGGCGCAAGCGATCGCCCTCCACTCCCTCCAGCACGAAAGCCCCAACTTCACCCTCACCCCCTACCCCAGCATCCGCCCCTCCAGCACCGGCATGCTCCCCCAAGCCGCCATCCTCGACATTGCAACCATCCTCCAGCAAAGCCAAGCCCAATGGCAGCAATGGGTCGCCATCGGCCTCACCCACTATTCCCCTAACCTCGCCCCCCGCATCGTGGACGCGGCCCTCCTCGAACAGCAAACCAGCCTCGGCATCTATCAACAACTCACCCGCCTCATCAACGGCCAACGCAGCCTCCGCGACATTGCCGCCCTCAAACATCAGTCCGTCCTCACCATCACCCACACCCTCGTCCCCTTCATCGACGGTCATCTCCTCACCCTCGCGCCCCCCAAGCCCCCCACGCAACCCCTCACCCCGCCGCCTGCCCACCCCCACCCCACCCAACCCCAACATCAACCCCTAATCGCCTGCATCGACGATGATCCCCGCATCCAAGCCCGCCTCAACAAAATCCTCACCGCTGCGGGTTATCGTGTCTTGAGCATCACCAACCCGATTGAGGCTCTGCCCCTGCTCCTCCAAACCAAGCCCGATGCTGTTCTGTTGGACTTGATTATGCCCGTTGCGAATGGCTACGAAATCTGCGCTCAAATCCGGCGCGTCCAAGATTTCGCCGCCCTACCCGTGATCATGTTGACCGGCAATGATGGCGTGGTGGATCGAATGCGGGCCAAGATGGTGGGCGCATCGGGTTTCCTCACCAAGTCCACCAGCGTTGCTAAAATCACCGCCGCTCTCCAAACGCACTGTGGTGCGATCGCTCCTTAACCGCGCCTCGATTTGAGCATTCCCCCGCCGCCAGGGTTCCCCGTCGCTCCGGGTCTATGGCGGTGGTTGAGATCGTTAGGACAGGCAAGGGGCTTATGAGCGTTAAAAATTTAATTTAATAGAACAGAGCCACCCAAATCCCGCGTCATAGAGAAGCCATGGCACGAGATAACCTCGCCCCACCTCGCCCGATCATCATATTGCTCAATCAGCGCAAAACCAGGGGAGAAGAACGCCATAAGCCATAAACTGTCATACGGTTGACATACCAAAAACAGAGTCTCTTTAACAAATGAAAGAGACTCTGCAAAAATTCGGATTTTTAACTAAGCTAGCCTAGCTTAAGCGTGTGCTGCTTCTCTGTCTGTTCCCCACGAGGAGATGCCACCGGCCTTATAGTCACTCTCCCAACCATCTTTAGCCACCCTTTTGATGGCATCAACCGCAGGCTGAGTAATTTCTTTCAAATCATCTTTGTGAGTTTCAAGACATCCAGCAACAGAGTGATCCAACATACGATAACCTCAATTCTAGTTGACCTACTGGTTGAATATTAAGTTATTCAAACTTGCTGCGACATCAGTAAATTCACTGTAATTTAGCAATCTGCCGCAACCCACCTTTTAAGGCATGTCATGCTACTAAAATCTCGTTACTTGGCTCTGCCAAGTAATGCTAATTGGAGGCTCTGCCTCCTCCCCAGGCGGCGGAGCCGCTCAAGGCGCGTGTCACGGCAGAGCCATGACACGAGGAGAGGCGGGGGCAAAGTTGAGGCGAGAATGTAGTACGGATTTTGTGGAGAGTGTGAGCCAAGAACTCATTTTTCGAGCACCAGGCATCGAAAAGCCAGACCCTGCATAACTTCGTGGGAATTAACGAGTTAATGATTCTTGAAAAAAAGTCTGTAA
>NZ_JAQMTY010000170.1 GCF_028330765.1 Spirulina subsalsa CS-330
AATTAAAGGACTCGCTGTCGCTCGATTTGTTTGTTGGTGCAAATTCATCTCGCCACTAAAAGGCACGTCCGCCGTTACCTTCGGTAACTCTACTCGGACTCGCTTTATAGTGGGAGTCTTCTTTGCACATTTAAGATAATACAGGCAACCCAGGGATTTCTGATCAGCAGGAAACTATGGCTGATTCCAATTATGAAACCTATTGCGACCCTGCGATCGCTCGGTATTATCAACAGATTCACCAGATCCAAGGGGCCGAATCGGTAATTCTAGACGAGTTACGAGAGGATCTGGCGAGGGCGAGACTATTGGATATTGGCGTTGGGGGTGGGCGCACGACGCAATATTTTGCGCCTGTGGTGGCGGACTATGTGGGGATTGATTATTCAGAGGTGATGATTCAGGGGTGTCGGCAACGGTTCCCAAGCTATCGGTTTGAGCAGATGGATGGGCGGGATTTGGGGCAGTTTTGCGATCGCAGTTTTGATTTTGTCCTGTTTAGCTTTAATGGGTTGGACTATGTGGGACATCGCGATCGCCTCCAAATTCTCCAGGAAATTCACCGCGTTTTACGACCAGGGGGCTATTTGTATTTCTCAAGCCACAATCTCCAAGGCCTCGAACTCGCCTTTAACGCCGTTCAACACATAAGCTGGAATCCCCTCACGACCTACGTTAACCTGGTGATGTGGCTCTGTCTCCGTCTGAAGAATCGGGGCATCACCGCAGCGCGGCTTAAAACCATGGAGACTGCGATCGTCCGCGACGAATCCCACAATTTTCGCCTTGCTCACTACTACATCCGCCCCCAACATCAGCTTCAACAGTTGCAACCTTGGTTTAACACCGTCCGCGTCTTCGCCTGGCAAACGGGCCGCGAAATCTTCACCCCCCAAGACCTCGCCACCCACACCGAGCAATGGCTGTACTATCTCTGTCAATCTTGAGTCTAGAGGGGGAAAATTCTCACTAGATGTCGTACCTTAACGTTCCGGGTGGTGATTCTCTAAAAAGATTGTGAGTAATTGGGTGAGAGGGGGCGATCGCCTCTAGGCTAAAGACGAGCAACCTTAAATTACTGGAGGGGTCTTAACCATGTGCGGAACCTGCGGCTGCCATAGCGAAAACGGCGTGACGATTCTCACCGCCGATCACGATCATCACCATCACCCCAGCGACGATCATACCCACGACTCCCACAACCATCACCACACCCACGCCCCCACCACCCGCACCCTTAACCTCACTGAATCCGTCCTCGCCAAAAACGATCGCCTCGCCGAACGCAATCGCGGCTATTTCCTCGCTAAAAATCTGCTGGTATTGAACGTGATTTCCTCCCCCGGTTCCGGCAAAACCACCCTCCTCCAAGCCACCGCGAGCCAAGGCGGCCTGCGCTGCGGCGTAGTTGTGGGAGATTTGGAAACCGACAACGATGCCCAACGGTTCCGCGCCGCCGGGATTCCCAGTGTCCAAATCACCACCGGAACCCTCTGCCACCTGGAAGCGGACATGGTGCTGACGGCGGCTCAACACCTCGACCTCGACGCGATCCAACTGCTGATCGTGGAAAATGTGGGCAATCTGGTCTGTCCGGCGGCCTATGACCTGGGGGAAACCCTGCGCGTCGTGCTGCTCTCCACCACCGAAGGCGAAGATAAACCCCTGAAATACCCCACCCTCTTCAAATCCGCCGATGTGGTGCTGTTGACCAAGCTTGATATTGCCGAGGCGGTGGGGTTTGATCAGGAGGCAGCGATCGCCAACATCCAAGCCGTCAATCCCACGGCCAAACTTTTCACGGTCTCCGCCAAAACCGGCCTCGGCCTCGCCGATTGGTATCAATATCTCGAAGAACACTGTGTTGAGGGTGCGATCGTCTAGCGGAAAACTCCCAATGTCATAGTCAGGATTTCACACGATTGATAGTCTGTCATGTAAGCGTATCGCTCACCCGAAATGCCCGAAACACCGTGGTTCACGAACCTTAACGACACACCTACCTATATGGTTGCCGACGCAGCCCGCTATATTCGTGTGCCCACCGTCACTCTCAGCACATGGCTCAACGGACGTACCTACACCACCAAAAACGGCAAACGTCAAAGCCCGCCCCTCATCCAACGGCCCAACCCCAAAACCCCCCTGCTCAGTTTCAATAACCTCCTTGAAGGTCATGTCTTGCGCGTTATTCGAGAAACCCACGGCATACCACTCTCCAAAGTGCGGGGTGCGATCGACTACCTCAGCCAAAAATTCGACACACCCCACCCCCTCATTCACAACCAATTCAAAACCGACGGCGTAGACCTCTTCATGGAACGCGCTGATCTCCTGATTAACGTGTCGCGGGCCGGACAACTCGCCATCCGTGAAGTCATCCAAGACCTGCTCAAGCGCATTGAGTGGGAAGACAATATTGCCGTCCGACTCTATCCTTTCATCAGCCCCATCGACCCCGCCGACAAAATCATCAGCATTGACCCCCGCTACTCTTTTGGTAAGCCCATCATCACCGCCACTGGAGTCCCCACCGATGTCCTCGCTGAGTTCTACAACGCAGGTGACTCCATCGAAGACCTAGCCGAAGATTACGACTGCACCCCCACTCAAGTCAGCGCCGCCATCCGGTTTGAGTCTTCGCGTCAAGCGGCATGATCCACCCGCAACCCCCCTACACCTACTTTCTTGACCACGCACTCCCCAAGAGTGTCGCAACTACGCTCCGCAGCTTAGGATATGCCGTTGAACGACTCCAAGACCACTTTCCTGTCAATGCCCAAGATGTAGATTGGCTTCCCGTCGTTAGTCAACGCGGCTGGATCATCTTGACCAAGGATAAAAACATTGGCAAGCGCATCATTGAACTGGGAGCCGTAGCCAACTCAAACGCCCGTCTTTTTACACTCGTATCGGGCAATATTAGCTCTGCTGAGACCGCCCAAGTCTTTGCCAACGTGATCGGAAAATGTGAAGAAATCGTTCAGCAAGAAGCTGCTCCCTTTATCTTCAAAATTTATAAAGATGGCTCAGTAACACGGTGGCGCGACGCTAACACCATGCAGCAAAACAGATTGCCTTAGGGGTGAGGTCATGGAGTAGTACGACTATCATTGCTGTCTGTTGGCCTGCGAAAGGCGCGATCGCCTAGCTGAAGAACCCCCAAATCTGATAGCCTATCCTAAACGCTTTGGGAAGGGAAAAACAGTAGTGAGCATTCAAATTGGACGAGGGAAAACCGCACGGCGTGCATACGGGTTCGATGAAATCGCCCTAGCCCCCGGTCAATGTACCCTAGACCCCGCCTTAGCCGATACCCGCTTCAGTATTGGTGGTATTGATTTAGAAATCCCCATCCTAGCCAGTGCCATGGATGGCGTTGTGGATGTCAAGATGGCCGCGCTCCTCTCCGAACTCGGTGCGCTTGGCGTGCTCAACCTCGAAGGCATTCAAACCCGCTACGCTGACCCCAACCCGATCCTCGATCAGATCGCCTCAGTGGGGAAAGACGAATTCGTCGGGTTAATGCAGAAACTCTACGCCGAACCGATTCAACCGGATCTGATTCGGCAGCGCATCCAGGAGATTAAAGCCCAAGGGGGTAAAGCGGCCGTTAGTCTGACCCCAGCCGGTGCATCTAAATTTGGGGCAGTGGTGGCCGAAGCCGGTGCGGATCTGTGCCTCATTCAAGCCACCGTCGTATCCACCTCCCACCTCTCCCCCGAAAACATTCAACCCCTCGACTTGGCGAAATTCTGTGCTGAAATGCCGATGCCCGTGGCCTTGGGGAACTGTGTCACCTACGATGTGGCGCTGCAACTGATGCAGGCGGGAGCGGCGGCGGTGTTGGTGGGGATTGGCCCCGGTGCGGCCTGTACCTCTCGCGGTGTGCTCGGTGTGGGCGTTCCCCAAGCGACGGCGGTGGCAGACTGTGCCGCTGCCCGCGATGAATTTCACGCCCAAACCGGGAAATATATCCCGATTATCGCCGATGGTGGGATTGTCACCGGGGGGGATATTTGTAAATGTATCGCCTGTGGTGCGGATGCGGTGATGATTGGTTCGCCCATTGCGCGATCGGCGGAAGCTCCCGGCCGGGGGTATCACTGGGGGATGGCAACGCCGAGCCCGGTGCTGCCCCGTGGGACGCGGATTAATGTGGGGACAACGGGGACGATTCAAGAAATCATGCGCGGCCCGGCTAAGCTCGACGACGGAACCCACAACCTCCTAGGGGCGTTGCAAACCAGCATGGGCACATTGGGAGCGAAGAACATCAAAGAAATGCAACAGGTGGAAGTGGTGATCGCGCCTTCTCTGTTGACGGAAGGGAAGGTTTACCAAAAGGCGCAACAGTTGGGCATGGGTAAATAAAGGGTTTTTGATCCAGATTGAAAACCGTATGATTGAGGGGGTTTGGTGTTCAAACCCCCGTTTTTTGTGGTTTATGTTTCTATTTTTGGCAATCTGTTCACTTTGTTATGGCGAATTGCAAAAAGATGAGAACGCCACCTCCCCCTTTTTAAGGGGGATTGAGGGGGATCTTTGTACCTTGTGTTTATGGAAACCGCTCTATGACTCATCCGACGGTTTTGATTTTTAATAGTCTGCTGTTGCCGCCGTCTCAAACCTTTGTGCGGGATTTGACGGAGCAGATTCAAGATTTTACGGCTTATTATGTGGGGTCGCGGCGGGTGGCGGGGTTGGAGTTGCCGAACGATCGCACCCTCGTGATCAACCACGGCCAGCCCGGCGGCAAGGTGATTGAACAGTTATTTAAGCTGAGGGCGATCGCGCCTGATTTTTATCGCCAATTGCAACGCCTTAACCCGGTGTTGATTAACGCTCAATTCGGCCTCAGTGGCGCGTTGATTCTCCCCTGGGCCGAACGCCTTAATATCCCGCTCCTCGTCCATTATCGCGGCGCAGATGCCACCATCGACCCGAAGCAAGCCCGCTACCAATCCCTCAACCATTGGATCTATCACCGTCGCCTCGCTGCCCTCCAAGCGCGGGCGGCCCTCTTTTTACCCGTATCGGACTTTATCCGCCAACGGCTGTTAAATCAAGGCTTCCCCCCCGATCGCACGATTACCCATTACGGCGGCGTGGATGTGCAGCGGTTCCAGGCTGATCCCGCCGTGGCACGGGAGCGGGTGGTGTTGTTTGTGGGACGATTGGCGGAAAAGAAGGGGTGTGATGTGTTGATCCAAGCGATCGCCGCCGTCCAAGCCCAAGCGCCGGATGTGGAACTGATTTTCATCGGCGATGGCCCCCTCCGCGCTGACCTCGAAGCCCAAGCCAAGACGAGCCTTAAACGCTATCAATTCCTAGGGATGCAGCCGCCGGAAATGGTGAAAACCTGGATGAACCGCGCTCGCATTTTTGCCGCCCCCAGTGTCACCGCCGCTAATGGTGATTCCGAAGGATTACCCACGGTGATTGTTGAAGCTCAGGCCATGGGTTTACCCGTGGTGAGCACAATCCATGCGGGGATTCCGGAGGCGGTGATTCATGGTGAAACGGGATTCCTCACGCCAGAACGGGACGTGGACGGCCTCGCGCACCATTGTTTAGCGCTCTTGCAATCAGATGAACTGTGGGAGCGGATCAGTCGAGGGGGGCGATCGCACATGGAGCAGAATTTTAACCACATCACCCAAATCGCCTATCTCGAAGACCTCTATCGCGCCGTCCTCAACGGTGAGCCACCCCAACCCCAGACCCGATAATCGTCACGGCGTGGAAGGCGATCGCCGTGCTGTCCACCATTTCACCCAAGCCCGTTGCCACGCCTGGGGTAAGCGAATCCCAATCAACACATCATAGAGAAACGTCCAAAAATCCCACTGGCTTTCAAAAATGCCCAACCGTAACGGGCTGCCCTTGGCTTCGAGGGTCGGTTTTACGAGGCTGTAGGCGTGCTGATATTTGTACCAGGGAATCGACGGCCAGAGGTGATGGACGAGGTGATAATTTTGCCCCAAAATCAGCAGATTCAGCAGCGGATTGGCATAGACCCGCGCATTTAACCAGCGATTCCGTTCCACAAAGGGGCGATGGGGTAAGTAATCAAAAAATAAACCCAACGCCATCCCGACAATCCCGGCGGGCAAAAACCAATAGGTGACGATGTAGGAAAAAAACCCGTATTGCAACGATGCCCAGGTAATTCCCAATAAAAATGCCCGACTGAGGAACCATTCCAGTAACTCATACTTGCGCCACAGTCGCCGCTGAAAAAAGAAAATTTCGTGATAAAAAAAGCGCGGCGCGATCAGCCAGAGCGGGCCAGCGGTGGAGACGAAATGATCCGGGTCGTTTTTCGGATCATTCACATGGGCGTGGTGTTGGAGGTGAACCCGTGTGAAGACGGGAAACGCGAAACCGATAATCAGGGCGCTGATGTGGCCGAGGGTGGCGTTCACGATGCGATTTGAGTGTGCTCCGTTGTGGCAGGCATCATGAATGACCGATCCGGAGAGATGAATCGCCACCAGGCTACAGGTGAAGCAGGCCCAATGCCACCAACCCCAGAGCCAAAACCCACAGTGAGCGCCGATCAGGAGGGCGATCGCACTCAGACAAAGCCACACATCAAGATTCAGTCCCCCCGGTGCATTGATCACATCACGGGGGATCAGGGAAGACGGCACAGTCGGGGCGGGGGCTTGCGCCTGCATAGTCACAATAGATGAAGGATAGTGAATTTTCTTGTCTGTATTTTAAGCGAGATTGGGGATGCTGAAGATATGGATGAAACGAAAACCCCCGTGCGATCGCACGGGGGGACAGGCAAAGGCGGGAATCGGATTGAGCGTTAATGCTCAGATTTCGACGCATCCCGACGCTTCAGGAGGGTGGTTGCTGCCGCCGTTACCCCCAACAAGCCCAACAGACTCGCCGGTTCGGGAACAGGCTGACTGCCCACGGTCATATCATCAAAGGCAAATTCATCCCCAGTCACCCCATTCATCCGGAAGTTCACTTGGTCAAAGGTTTGATTGCCGTTACCCACAAACCCAAAGTAAAAGGCTGACCCGTTAATCCCAGCCGTCTCACCATTGGGAATCAGGAGAGAACTGATCAGTTCGCCGCCCCGGTACAAATCCAGATAGGTTGTGGCATCATAATCACCCAAGTCATAGCCGTAGAACCCAAAGGCCGCCACTTCGGTATCAAAGTTAACCTGGAAGTCTTGCGCACCATTGGTCAGCCAATATTGCGTCCCGGAAGATGCGTTTCGCCCCTTCTCAATTTCGCGGAGGATATCGGCTTTGACGCTGGCGGGCGTGCCGGGATCATCCAATAGGCTTTTATCAACCGTTTTCACTTCGGACGCGACACCTCCCCCGCTCAGGGTTGCCGTGGCAACATCATCAAAGAAAATATCTAAGGGAGCACCGGAGAAGGCCGCGAAGCCTTCAAAATCTTCCGTCCCTTTGTTGGTGATGTGGCTGAGGAATGCGGCTTCTGCGGCTTTGGAGTTAACGATATCGTCGAACGTATTGGCAAAGTCCGTGGGGTTAGGGTTTGCGTCTTGTCCGAAATAGATCGAGTAGGCGTGAGCGGGTAGGGCGGCGCTGAGGGATGCGATCGCTGTTCCGACAATTCCGAGGATGATTTTGGGCTGATACATAAAACTCAATAATGGTAGTGTCTACGTAAATATCGCAGGAAACAAGGTCACTGCACTAACTTTAAAGTCTTGCTTAGTATCAGGATAAACACTGTAACCTGAATTCAGCAACGTTTTCTGCTAATACTTTAGCGAGAGAATTTTATTAGCTCTAATGTTATCGGTCACTGACCGTAGCTCACGTGATATAGATCACATCCATCACTTACGTTGATCAATCCTTTGATTTTGCTCAGTCAACCATTGCCAAACCTGCTCAAAAAGATCGGGGTGGTCGGCATCAAACCAGTGGATTTCAGGATAGGCCCGGAACCATGTTCGCTGACGTTTGGCAAATTGGCGGGTATGGAGACTGATGCGATCTCCTAATTCCGTCGGGGCGAACTCTCCTCGCAACAGGGCACAGACTTCGGCATAGCCTAGGGTGTTTAAGAGGGGTAACTCTTCGCCATAGCGTTGACAGAGGGTTTCGACTTCTGCCACGAGTCCTTGCTCGATCATGGCTGTGGTGCGGGTTTGGATACGGTGATCGAGGCGATCGCAATCTAAACCAATCTGTACGATCGGATAGGTGGGCGGATTTTCCCCCTGTTGTTGCGAGATTGGCAACCCGGTCACATAAAACACTTCGAGGGCGCGGATTGTGCGGGTGGCATCGTTGGGGTGAATTTTCTGGGCGGCATCGGAGTCAAGGTGTTGTAAAAGGCTGTAACGATAGGGTTGATCGAAGGATTGGAATTGCGATCGCAGCTCTGGATGGGGCGGCACACGGGGAATTTTGAGACCCTTCGTAATTGCCTTGATATACAGTCCCGTCCCCCCCACCAGGAGCGGCGGCGTTGCTGCGGTATTAATTACGGTCTGGGCTTGGTGTTGATACTCTGCCAGGGTCAAAACGTCCGTTGGTTCGCAGACATCAATGAGATAATGGGGCACTTGGGCCAATTCCCTCGCCGTCGGCTTGGCCGTGCCAATCGTAAACTCGCGGTACACCTGCCGCGAGTCTGCACTGATAATCACCGTCTGCAACCGTTGCGCGAGGCGTAACGCTAAACTCGATTTGCCGCTGGCCGTAGGCCCACAAACCACAATCAATCCTGAAACCATGCTGAACTCAATTGCGTGAAATGACGAATTCTCTTTAACCTGCCAAAAATGGCATTCATTCCACCATAAACCCGGTATGCCGATGCAGTCGCCCCTCATCGTGGGCTAATCAATCCGCTTTGATTGGGAGAGGCGCGATAATCATGATTTAGACTCGTTATATTGTGCAATCAAGGGTCTTTGAGTCTGAAACATTCTTGCCGTGCAGCCACTTGTCACACCTATGCCGAATTTAATCGCCTACCTACAAACCCCTGCGGCCATTCGCGCCCAAGCAGAGCAGATGTTTCAACTGGCGCAACAGGATCAACTGAAGCATTTTCGTTACCATCCTGAGGCGATCGCTACCGTCATCACCTATGTTTTGGCGAATCTCCGCAGTAACTATCCGGATTTGGATGTACCGTTTCATAGTCGGTGGCGGCATTTTGAGGTGGGAGGGTGCGATCGCCTCGCCCAACTTCAGACCCTGATCCCTCATCTCTCCCCCCGCGATCGCGTCAAAACGCTCTATGAATTAGCGATCGCCAGTGTCCTGCTCGATGCCGGTGCAGGGCCGAGTTGGCAGTATCGCGAAGCCGAAACCGGCCAAACCTGGCAACGCTCCGAAGGATTAGCGATCGCCAGTTTTCGGATGTTCATCGCAGGCGGCTTCAGTAGCGATCCAGAGCATCCCTATCAAGCCGATGCCGTGGGCTTACAGGCGATCACCCCGGAGCATCTCGCCCCCCATTTTCAAGTCACAGAGAATAATGGTTTAGTGGGGATACAGGGGCGATCGCAACTCCTGCGCACCCTCGGCCACATCGTCGCCACCACCCCGGATGTATTCGGCAGCGAAACCCCCCGCCTCGGCAATCTCGTGGATTATCTCGTCCCCGTCGGAACCCAAACCCTCCCCGCCCCGAAAATTTTTGCCGCGATCATCACCTACTTCGGTCGCATTTGGCCGGGGCGCTTGGTCTTGGATGGGGTGAATTTAGGGGATGTGTGGTCACATTCCCAAGTGGGGTATGTGCCATTTCATAAATTGTCCCAATGGTTGACCTATTCATTAATTGAGCCATTGGCCCATTTGGGGGTGAGGGTGACGAATTTAGATCAATTAACCGGGTTAGCAGAATACCGGAATGGCGGTCTCTGTCTAGATTTGGGCTTGCTGAGTTTAAAAGATCCAGGCCAAGCCGCTCACACCCATCGCCCCGATTCAGAATTGATTGTGGAATGGCGATCGCTCACCCTCGCCTGCCTAGATCGGATCGCGGCCGGCATTCGCACCCAGTTGAACCAATCCGCCCAAGAACTCCCCCTCGTCAAAATCTTGCAAGGCGGCACTTGGGCCGCCGGGCGCAAAATTGCCGCCGAATTGCGCATCGATGGCCGCCCGCCTCTACTAATCGAAAGTGACGGCACAGTCTTTTGAAGATGTCAGCTAATTCACGTTCCCAGAATACTGTTAGCGCTTGTCCTTGAGCATCATCATCTAAACAAGCCAGTGTGATTGTTGTATCTCCTTCAGGTTCCTCAGAGGGCGCAATACTTTCCACCAAATAACGACGGGATCTCACCTGTACAACTTGACCGAGTGCTGGGGGTAGCATGACTCATGACTCCTTAGCATTGCCAGACAGCTTCTATCTCTTAGGATAGGCGCGGATCTGTCCTTTGCTTTCTTTGCCGTGGAGGTCAGAGCCGTGCGGATTGCAGACTCACCCATTGCGCCGGTGTTTGAGGTGATCACACGCCCGAACAATACTTCGTTAGCACATTGAAATGCCAATCCCGCGACCAGAGCCAATGGGAACATCTCACAGACTGGCTTCACACCACCGCCGATCAATACGAGACACTTCTCAAAGACATTTCTGAAGCATAAGGGTAATGGCTCTTACCTTGGACGAGGGGTTCTAGAAAAAATAACGGCTGTAATGGGTCTTCGAGATATGGGGTGATAAGGAAAAGTTATCAGCTAAAGCAAGATAAAAATTGTTACACCATTTTGTTCTTGTTCTGCGGTTCCTTTGTTTATCGGCTTTTTGGAAGCCGGTGTTCCTTTAGGTGTGACCTTTTCCTATCTGATGGCAGCACCCATGGTCAATGAGGTTGCTGTCATCCTGCTCTGGGGATTGTTTGGCTTAAAGGTGATGCTGATCTACATTGGCTTTGGTGTGGGTTTAGCGATCGCCTCTGGATATATCATCGGACTGATGAAATTGGAAAAATGGGTAGAACTTTTTGTTTGGCAACTGCAAAAATCTCGCCAAGCCACAACTCTAGACGGGGAAAATACCCTAGAACCCGTGGTGTTAAGTTGGAAACAACGGTTTGAGCAAGGACAGTTTCAATCTAGCGAAATTGTGCGATCGGTTTGGCTCTATGTGGTGATTGGCATTGCGATCGGTGCGGGAATTCATGGCTATGTGCCGACAGATTTTATCACCCAATAGGCAGGGGCAAATAATCCTTTTGCAGTACCGATCGCAATCATTTTGGTGTTCCACTCTATGCTAATATTGCAGGGGTCATGCCAATTACTGAAGCCTTAGTAAATAAGGGAATGCCAATAGGTACAGTTTTAGCTTTTACAATGGCGGTAACAGCACTATCTCTTCCTGAAATGGTGATTCTCAAAAAAGTCCTGCAACCAAAACTGTTAGCTATATTTATCGGGTTGATGACCGTTGGCATTATCAGTATTGGCTACATATTCAACGCCATAATTAATTGACTTGCTCCCTTACCATTGCGAAATTATATGATATTCAAAAAACCAATTCAGACCATATTACTAGGACTCATTCTCTTGTTTTGCCTCTTGCTTGGCATTGAGCAAAACCCGATTCTCGCAGCAACCCTCATAGAAACCAAACCAATCTTGCAAGAAAAAATGCAAGCAATGTCTGAAAAAACCGTGAATCTGGAATCAGGAATCGATCGCTTTCTCACATCAATTCCACCAGGCTATTACACGATCGCTAGTGTGGAAGAGTTAAAAAACCGATTAAAGAACCCTCAAACCGTGTTGGTGGATGTGCGAGAAGTCTCTGAGTATAAGTCTGGACATATACCTGATGCTATCAATATTCCGCTCCGAACCTTGGCTGATAAGCAAGATCTAATTCCACGAGATTGCTCTGTAGTTTTGTACTGTTCTTCTGGTTATCGATCGGCCATGGGGGTAATGACGCTGCACCTATTGGGCTATGAGAATGTGCAAGGTTTCCCACTTAGTTTTGCCGGTTGGCAAGGTGCAGGAGAGGCGATCGCATTTAATTAAAATCCCGAATTTCACTCTGCAATTGCAAAAGAATTAAACTTACTTCATGAGGACTTTTGTGATGAACTCTATCTGCTTTAACGGGTTTAAAATTAACCCTTTGCGCTGGCTTCTCGCTGTTTTACGCTGCGTTTCACTGCTTGCCTGGAGTCCCTTACCCACTTTTGCATCTGTGACGCAAATCGAAGAATATCCAGGGCAGATGCTCTACCAATCTCGGCAAAATTTGCAAGATCAGGACGGAAACTCTTGGCAAGCGATCGCCTTTAAGCGTATCCATCCTGAAGGTAGTGCGATCGTTTCTCTGCGATTAATCGGCTTTTATGGTGCGGCAAAATTAGATCGTAATCAACCGCTGACTCTGACAACATCTCTGGGACAAACTCTAACTGCTAAAGATATTTCTAGCGAAATTTCTCAGGACACATCCACCCCAGCGAACGTTGGAGAATATGACATTAAGCTTGTGCTACCACAGTTAAAGGCAGAGATTACTCTGCAACTGACATTACCAACCATTGACGGTGAATCTGTCAGCTTGTCTGTTCCCTCTGCTGCAATTCAGGAATGGCAAACCCTAATTAGCCGTTGATAAAAACCTGACACAAACCTAAATTTTCCAAGGAGTCAGAAATGAATACCCAAAACCCGAAAAACACTGCAACAATGCTGGTTGCCGACGACAAAGGTCTGCTGGCGATGGATGAAAGTAATCCAACCTGTAACAAACGATTTGCTCAGATGGGCATTCCCCAAACAGCGGTTCCTGCCGCCGTGTCGGGGATTACATTCTTGTCGGGCGGTCAATCTGCTGAACTAGCTTCGGCACGTTTGAATGCGATCAATCTTCGATTCAAAACGCCTTGGGCATTAACGTTTTCCTTTGGCCGCGCCATCCAGCAACCCGCCTTAGAGCTTTGGCAAGGTAAAGAGGCGGGTAGTACATTTTAGTAAAGGACAGAGAAAAAGATGGAATCTTCCTATTCTGACAGCTTCTCTCTTTCGATTAAGTGGTTTCGTTGAACCAAGAATCCCCTCGCCTTCAGGCAGGGGAGTGTCAATTACCTCTCTTCTATCACCCTGGGAGATTTCAACGAGTTTTCGTGATCACAGCCAACGAAAGAATCAGCGTTTGAACCCACTCTGACAGAAGAGAGGTAAATTCCATGACCATTAACAACGGCGGAGTCCAATCTCTCTGCGATCGCATTGAATCCCTAGAGGCTGAAGTACAACAACTCCGAGCAGTTGTCGATGTGTTCGACAATATCCCGATCAGCCAATCGAGCGCAGCCCGTGTACTCAAGATCACCGCCCACACCGTGGGAAACAAGCGTCGTCATCCGGATTACGCCAGGGCTTTCACAACATCGGGACGGGTCAAGCTCCACGCCTTCATGAAAATCTGGTCAGCATAGCATTAGCCTGATCCGAGTAGTGTAGTTCAATCACAAACGGCGACTTCTGGAACGTCGCCATTTTTTCATGTCTTCCAACCCCGGCGGAGGTCTTCCTCTGAGATCCAACGATGGTATTGGCGAAAGTGTTCTCCCAATGAATGCCCCATAGGTGGCGAGAATGCCATAGGCCCACCGCCATCGCTTCGACTTGAAGAAATCAATCCCAGCAATAATCTCGGCTTCGTCACAACTCGGAAAACCCTGAAACGATGGGGGCGGTGGGACTTGAACCCACACGTCTTTTTACGGACAACGGATTTTAAGTCCGCAGCGTCTACCATTCCGCCACGCCCCCAAGAGCATTGACAGGCTTCCAGTTTAGCAGCAAATTCCCCCCTCTGGATGGGGAAGAACCCTCAGAAAATCTAATCAATGTTCCCCTTGCCGTCCGATGGGTGTAATTGTTTATGATGGGGAAGACATTTGCTACCGCGTTGGTGACTGCCAATATCGTTTATTTGATCTATGCTTGAACTACTTGGGAGTCCTAATTGCTCGCGTTGCAGTAGACCGGGCTTGTACCCGGAAACTTAAAAACGCTGAGGCATCGACACCCACCTGGAATTTTCCAGGTCAAAAGCTGAGGTAAAACGGCGTGGCGGTAAATGCCTTGATGTGAGAAGTCCCTGTCATAGGGACTTTTTCACGTTTTAGGCGATGATGCGGGCTGAGGGGATGGTGGCCATGGTTCCTTGGTGGACGAGGCCTTGGTAGAGCATGACGGCGGTTTCGGCGCGGGTTGCGTCTTGTTTGGGGGCGAGTTGTTGGTGGTTGGGGTCGCGGATGATGAGTTGGGCGGCGGTGGCACTGGCGACGGCGGCGCGGGCGTAGGCGGGAATGTCGGCAGCGTCGGGGTAGCGATCGCATTCCCCCTCAGCCGCTGGGGGCAACCGTAAACCGCTGGCGAGGGAGACGATCACATGGATGCGGTGGAGGCGTTGGTCGGGGTGGAAGGTGCCATCGGGGAAGCCGGTGAGAAACCCGGCGCGATAGGCTTGCTGGATGGCGGCATGGCCCCAAAAGTCATCGGGGACATCGAGAAATTGAGTAACGGGGCGAATCGGGGTGGGGTTGAAGAGTTTGACGAGGAGGGCGGCGTATTGGGCGCGGTTGATCGGGGCATCGGGGCGAAAACTGCCATCGCTGAAGCCGCTGATCAGTTCCAAGCTGGTGAGGCGGCGCAGGAAGGGTTCCGCCCAATGGCCAGAAATGTCGATGAAGGTGGGGAGATAGGGGTCTGGGTCAACGAGGTAGGAGGAGAAGAGGGGCGGGGCTTGGCCGATGGTGACGAGGGATTGGTAGAGAAAGGCGGCGATTTCGGCGCGGTTGATTTCGCGCATCGGGTGGAGTTCGCGGGGGTCGGGATGGGTGGCGATCAGGCGTTTTTCGGTGGCGATCGCAACGGCGGCCGTGGCATAGCTGGGGATGAGGGCGCGATCGCGGTAGGCCATTAAGCTATCTAAATTCGCCCCCGCCAAGCCCAAACCATTCACCAAAGAAACGATCGCCTGCACCCGCGTCAGGTTCTGTTGCGGCCGAAACGTACCATCTTCATAGCCGGCGATAAAACCCATCTGGGCAGCTTTGGCGATCGCCTCTGCCCCCCAAAAACGCTCTTCCACATCCCGAAAACTGCGCCGCGTCCCCAACTGACGGGGCAGATCAAAGGATTTCGCAATCAAGGCGGCATATTCAGCGCGGGTTAATGCCCCATCGGGTCGAAACGTGCCATCCGGAAAGCCCCGCAACAGGTCTTTGCGGATTAACGCCTCAATGAACGGCGCGGCCCAATGGTCGGCAATATCCCGAAACAGGGACGGGCCTAAGCTGCCCTGTTGGACTTGGATCGGGGGGAGGTCGGCGGGGCCTTGGATGCGATCGCGCTCCACCTGATTGCCGGATAACACCAAGGCTTGATCCGTGTCGTTCTGCACATCGGCCCGGCCATTGTTGCGGAAGATGTTGCGGGCGGGGTCTTGGGGATGTCCCAAATCCGGGCGGGCCACTTCCTTCACCATCAGCCCAACGGTGGTATTGTCTTCAATGCGATTGCGGCGCAACACCGGTTGCACCCGATGGGAAAGATACACCCCCACCTGATTTTTGGTGCAGGTGTTGTCTGTGACCAGGGGCGCACTGTCATCGCTGAGGGTGATGCCGTAGCCCGTGGCGTGGCAACGGTTGCGGGTGAGTTCGCCTTTGGCGTTGCGGCGGAGAAAAATTCCGGCCGAGCCGTTGTTGAGGATGTAGTTGTCTTGAATTTTCGGTTTGCTCGTGCCGGTGACGGCAACTCCGGCAAGACGGCAACGGGTGATGGTGGTGTTGGTGATGATTGGGGCGCTGGATTCGATCCAAATGCCGATGCCTTTGGGGTTGGGGTTGCTGACGGTGATGCCCCGGAGTTGCGCGGGGGGGGAGGGGCGATCGCTGAATAAAATTGTGATGTTTTGCTGGCGAAAGGTGGGGCTGTCGTAGAGGTTGCCGCCTTGGATTTCGATGTTTTCGCCGTGGTTGCGCTCTTGGCCGACGACGATCACCCCAGCGGGGATGGCGATGGGGAAGGATTCGCCGCTGGCTTGGCTGTAGAGACCGGGCAAGAGGGTGACAATATCATCGGGCTGGGTTTGCCGCAGGCTGTAGGTGAGGGTGCGTAAGGGATGGGTGCGATCGCCTGTGTTGCGATCGCTGCCGTGAACCGGATCAACATAAAACGTAGTCATGGGCGTTCTTCAGCACAACATCACAAGACACAGTATCCCCTAGGATGTCGCCCCCATCGCAAATCACACCCAAGAAAATACCGTTCAGGAACGGCCAAAGGGGCAGGGTATTTTCGGGTTGTAGGGGTGAAAAAATGGGGCGATCGCATCGAAAATTCCTCCAATTCCTAGGATTAGACCGCTGCAACTCCAACCCTCGAACTAAATTTTCCAATGTAGCGTCCTAGACGCACAAATGACCCTAAAAATTGTTATCGTAACCGTCAGTCACTAAGATTAAGCTGTGCTGCTGCGTGCGCGTCCTGTTTACGAACTCTCAAGCTAAGATTATCAATGCTCAAGTTTCGTCCTCTCGTTGTTGTTAGTGCCGGGGCTGTTATTGCGCTGGGCTATGGTTTACCGGCTTCGGCTCAAGCGGTCTTTCCGTTTCGGTCGTCAGCATCTACTCAAACGTCCGATGCTGCCATAGTTCCGCCTGCCGTAGAGGTTGATACTGCTCCGGACTCGCTCTTGTCTTCGACCCCAGATGAACCGAATCTAGACAAACTCGCGAAAGCACCGAGTCCGGTGTTACCGGATGACGAGGTGAGCGATCGCAGCACGTCCCCCGCCCCGGACGTGACCCCGCCGCCGTCACCGTTGGCCGCAAGCTGGCAGGCTGATGATGCCGCTTGGGGCGATTCTGTGGTGGTTCGCAAACAGAATAAGCCGGGTGATCTCGATGCGATCGCCCTCACGCCGCCAGCGACAGAGCCGCCGTCCTCGGTGGTCATTCCCCGCCGCGCCCTGAGTGAAAGCGGCATGGCGATCGCGACTCCCCAACGAGCAGCGGATGATGTGGCGATCGCGCCTGCGAGCGTGCCGCCGGTCGATGCGATCGCCCCCAGCAAGACCCCTGATGATCTCGCCATCGCCACCACCCCCATCGCCCAGAATACCCCCGCCCTAGAATCTGCGGACGATCCCGCCGACACAGCCCCGCCCAGCAACACCTTTGAACTGCCCACCCCCGGCGACTCCTTCAGCGACGAGGCTCCCTTCGGCACAACCGACGACATCAACCTTGACCCTATCGATCCGCCGGCTGAACCCCCCGCTGCCTCCCCCGAACCCGTCAACGCCCTGCCCGATCCCGGCGAATCCGCCCAACTCCTCGGCCCCGAAAACCTCCAGAACATCACCACGCCCGACTACCTCAACCCCAGTAGCAACCCCCTCCTCTTCCCCACCGAAGTCGATGAAGTCACCATCGACATCACCCAACCGATTACCCTCCAAGAAGCGATCGCCCTCGCCCGCCGCAACAACACCGACCTCCAAACCGCCCGCCTCAACCTCGATCGCGCCTACACCACCCTCGAAGAAGCCAAAGCCGGCCGCCTACCCACCGTAGACGGCGGCTTGAGCCTCACCCGCACCAGTTCCGCATCCGGTGAACTGCAACAGGAAGCCGCCGGAGCCTTGAGCCAGGCCCTCGGCAATGACGACTCCACCAGCGACAGCCTCAACGCCGATGTCGAAGTCAACTACAACCTCTTCGACGGCGGCCGCACCACCGCCCTGATCCGCGAAGCCGAACACCGCATTCGCGTCAACCAACTCGAAGTTGAGCGGCTCACCGAACAGATCCACCTCGACACCACCAACGCCTACTATCAACTCCAAGAGCGCGATCAACGGGTTGGCATTGAAGAACAAGCCGTCGATCAAGCCCTGCAAACCCTCCGGGATGCGGAACTCTTGCAGCAAGCCGGATTAGGGACGCGCTTTGATGTGATTCGGGCCCAGGTGGATTTAGCCAATAGTCAACAGGCCCTCACCCAAGCCAACGCCGAGCAAAAGATCGCCCAACGGCAACTGGTTCAGGTGCTGGCCCTGGGTCAACAGGTCAACGTCACCATTGCCGACGAAATCAAACCCGTTCAACCCTGGGAACTGTCCCTCGAAGAAACCATCGTTTTGGCCTATCGCAATCGGGCTGAACTCGAACAACAACTGATCCAGCGGGAAATCAACGAAGCCCAGCGCACCGTCGCCCTCGCGGCCGTGCGTCCCCAGGTGAGCCTGTTCGCCAACTACAACCTCCTCGACCAACTCGACGATGATCAAGGGTTGGCCGATGGCTACAGTGTGGGAGCCCGCGTTCAATGGCGCTTTTTTGATGGGGGCGCGGCCCGTGCTCAACGTCGCGGCGAAGAGATTGATATTGAACTGGCAGAAGTGGCGTTTGAAGACCAGCGCAATACGATCCGCCTTGAGGTGGAAACCGCCTACGAAAACTCAATTGCTAACCAGCAAAATATCCGCACCGCCAGTGCAGCGGTACAGTTGGCCGAAGAAAGTTTGCGCCTGGCTCGCCTCCGGTTTCAAGCTGGGGTGGGGACGCAGACCGATGTGATCGATGCGCAAACGGAACTAACCCGGGCGCGGGGGAATTTGTTGACGGCGATCGTCACCTACAACCGCTCGATCGCAGCTCTCCAAAGGGCTGTGAGCAATGTGCCGGATAACCGTTTGTTTGATCTGCCCTAGGGAAGATTGCAAAAAACTTTAAAAAAGTTAGCATTTCTTCATAAAATGAAAGCAATCCGGATCGCGACGGCCTGGTTGACTGACTTGATATCCCTCACCCCCAACCCCTCTCCCAGAGGGTGAGGGGAGCCGATCCATTTTTCCAGTTCCCTCTCCCCTAGGGAGAGGGCTAGGGTGAGGGCTTGCCGGGATCTGGCTAATTTTGTCAGTCAACCAGCGCGACGGCTGCGGTTCGGGGCATCACTGATGATTGATGCGCGTACATTATCACTGTCCGGAAGAGGAGAACGAATGGCTGACATTACCTTTATCAACGAAAAACAAGATCTCAAGCAGGATGTGGTTGCGGCGGATGGTGCCAATTTGCGCCAAAAAGCGTTGGAAAATCGAGTGGATCTCTATACGTTGCGGGGTAAACTGACCAACTGTGGCGGCGCGGGCCAATGTGGAACCTGTATTGTCGAGGTGCTATCGGGGATGAATAATCTGTCGGAACGCACGGAGACGGAACAGAAGAAACTGAAGAAAAAGCCGGACACCTATCGTCTGGCGTGCCAAACCTTGGTGAATGGGCCGGTGACGGTTCGGACGAAGCCGCAATGAGAGTTGATGCCGAGGAATGATATTCTAGGGGTGTCGATTTCCGCAAAGGCTAAGGTTATATGCAGGTAAACGATTTAGGGTTTGTAGCCACATTAATGTTTGTGCTCGTTCCGACCGTTTTCTTGCTGATTCTGTATATTCAGACGGCAAGTCAAAAGAGCAAAGGTTAAGTCCTGTTCTAGAACGGATTCAGTCGTTCGGGCAGAACTCGGTTGCTAGGGCAATGGTTGAGGGGGTATTGTTCACCCCAAGATTTGCCCGGATTGATGCTTATTCCACCATCAAGACAATCTCATTTGTTAGATCATCCTGAGCCACTTGATCGCACTCCCTGACGGGGCAGTGCGATTATTCATTGGGGGCATGGCTGGGGCTGGGGGGCAGGCTGGGGGCGATGCGATCGCACCAAAATAGCGTCCCGGAGGCGACACAAAGGGGAATGGTGAGCAGGTTCACCAGGGGCACGCTAATCAGCAGACAGCAGAGCAGGCTAAAGCTGCCACTGGCGGGAAATGTTCGCAAGACGAGGCGGAGTTTGTGGCGAAAGCGGAAGCGGCGGCGTTCGGAGGGGCCGTCGAGAAAGTCGAGGCAGGTAATCAACGCAGTGAGGCTGAACCAGCCCACGGTAATCACAACGCCGCCGAGGCCGGGAATCCAACTGAGAAGAAGCAGGGCGATCGCACAACTCCCCCAGAGGGCTAATTTTTTCACTTCAAATAACAAAGCGCGGCCAATGTCGCGCACGATGCCCACATCGATCACGGTGGCACTGCCGAGGCGCGATCGCTCAATTTCCTCCGAGAGTCGCCCATACCAGGGAGCGCCGATCAGCGTGCCAAATTGCAACAACAGAAAGCCGGTCAACAGCAGCAATGCCACGGTTAAGACGGCTTTCACCACGCCCGCCAAACCCACTAAGATCCAATCGATCACACCGAGCCAGGCCGGCAGGTTCGCCGTCCATACATCCACTTGCTGATTGAGTTCCATTGCTGCCCAATCTAGCCCAGACCAGGCGGGCAAGAGCAAACCAGCGTAGAGGGCGATGCCCACCACAATATTGACCAACACGGGAATCGCAAAAAACTGTAACAGGCGGGGCGATCGCATCAACAATCGCAGGGCCCGCAATGGATAGGTCGTTCCCGCCACTAATCCCCGGATCATACCTGACTCCTCAATGCCTAATCTTGCCTATCTTAGGGGCTGTGCGCGGGTTCAGTGAAGGGGTGGAGGGGGTGGGGTTTCCGATCCATTCCCTTGTTGAACGTCACTATATAGCAATCCTATTTGATTCATGAACCGGCAAGGGGCTTAAGCCCCTTGTTGATGAGAAGATAAGATCTCCGATTGATTGAGGATCGCTATCTTAAATGCAAAAAGAGGACTCCCGCGCAGATATTGAAGTCGAGCCGATTGAAGACTGTCACCGTGAGTTTTTGCGGGGGTTGCGGGTGCGGGCGAATTTGGTTGTGCCGGTGTTGATTCCGGGTGATCTGTGGGGGCTATTAATTGCTCATGATCAGGCCCCCCGTTCTTGGCAGGCGGATGATATTGCCACCCTGCAAGCCAGTGCCCGCACCATTGCCAATACTGCCGCCATTCGTCAGATGCACCGATGATCTTTCGAGAGCGGTTGCACGCTTGGGCCTGCCATACGCCCGATGCGATCGCAATCCACGCAGCCCAAGGGACGCGCCTCACGTTCCAGCAATGGGAGCAGCAGAGCGAGCAATGGGGTCAACGCTTCGCCCAGGTGGGGATCATGCCCGGCGATCGCGTCGTGCTCATGGTTCCCTTGGGTCTGCCGCTCTATCTACTGCTCGCGGCCCTGTGGCAGCGGGGGGCGGTGGTGGTGGTGCTCAATCCGGCGGTGGGGGAGGGGGCGATCGCTGCCGCTTGCGAGGCCCTGCAACCCCGCGCCTGGTTGGCCAGTGGGTTGGGGTTGATGGTGTTGGGGCTGCGATCGCCTACGTTGCGCCGAATTCCGGTGAAAATTCCCGTCGGCGGTTGGGTGGGGCAACTCTGGCAGAGACGGCGATCGCCCCGCCCGCTCGTCGTCAATCCCACCCCCAATCCCGACGCGGTGGCCCTAATTTCCCTCACCAGTGGCAGCACCGGCCCGCCCAAACTGATCCACCGCACCCATCACCAACTCCACGCCCAAGGGGAAGCCCTCGCCCCCATTCTCCACAGTCAACCGGGCGATCGCGAATTGGCGATCCTGCCCCTCTTTGGTCTTGTCCATCTTGCCGCCGGGGGGACGCTGGTTTTGCCGCCCTTTCCGGTGCGATCGCTGGCTAAACTGCCCGGCCGCGCTCTGCTTCGGGTGATCCACCAGCAACAGATCAGCCGCCTGATCGCCTCCCCGACGGTATTCACGACCCTAATCAAGGCCGCACGGCGCGATCGCACCACTCTCCCCCACCTCCGTCAACTCTTCATCGGCGGTGCGCCCGTCTCGTTCCGTTGTTTGGATCATCTCCAGGCGATCGCCCCCCACGCCCAGATCACCATCGTCTACGGCGCAACGGAAGTCGAACCCATCGCCACCCAACCCTACGCAGACATCACCGCAGGCGATTATCACCAAACCCATAGCGGCCACGGCCTCCTCGTCGGTCATCCCGTCCCCGGTCTCACCGTAGCGATCCTGAACCCCCACGCCCCCAACCCCAGCACCCCCGCCGCCTTCACCGCCCACACCCTCCCCCCCGGCCAACCCGGCGAAATCCTTGTCACGGCTCCCCACGTCATCCCCCGGCCAGAGCCGCAACAGTTCACCCTCGCGGGCCAGCGGTGGCATCGGACGGGGGATTTGGGGTATTGCGATCGCGCTGGGCGGTTGTGGTTATTGGGGCGGCGGGTCGGGTTAATTGAGGATGAGCGGGGCCGGTTGTATCCTTGGGCAGTGGAGGCGGTGGTCAATGAACATCCGGCGGTGGTGCGATCGGCGGTGGTGGGATGGCAGGGGCAACGGTGGCTCTATGTGCAGTGCGATCGCACCTATCGACGCGGCCCCCGGTGGCACAATCTCCGCGCTACCCTGGCCGAGCAATTAACCTGGGCGCAGTGCGATCGGATCATCCCCATCCCCCGCCTCCCCGTCGAACCCCGCCACCACGCCAAAATCGACTATCGCCGCCTCTATCACACCCTCCAACACTCACACCCCTCCCGCTAACTCGCCAATTTCGCGGCTGAGTAGTGGAATGACACCTTTTAAAAGGTGAATACTGAAGCCATCACAAATGCTGTATTTGACCCAGCAAATCAACTTTTCAAGTGCGATCCACCGACTGGGAAATATAGGATGCAATGCTTTTTTAGCTTATTACCCAACAGATCTAAGTAGATCAGGGTGAATTTCGTGAACTATGTAACGAATTGTAATGAAAGCTGGATTTCAGTGATGGTCAGGATTCTAGCCTGATTGGCTCAGATTTTTTGGTGTTGCAAATCCTGCCTGAGCTACTTATTTTAGCGATGAGGAATTTGAGGAATAGTGCGATCGCCTTTAATAGATAGATTGTTGATGCGATCGCCTAAAAATCACAAATCATAGGGATGGCGATCGCAATACGTTTTATGATATATTTTAAAATAGCTAGATAAAAAAACTCTTGGAATGGAGAACTGTCAATGGCTGATTTAACTATTAGTGATAAAAGCATAGAATTATTCAACAGGGTAAAGATCGAAAAATATTATTCTTATGTTTTATTCGGATTGAGTCCTGATAATTCTACACTTGAATTTCGAGGCTCAGGTGATAGAAGCTATGACTTTGATTCCATTGCATCCGAACTTCCCAAGGCGGATGTTGCGTTTATTATTTATGATTTTGAATATGAAACGGATGAAAAGCCTCCTCGCAAAACTTCAAAACTAATTCTCATTTCTTGGTGTCCAGTATCAACTCCAGTGAGACAAAAGTTTGCTTTGGCTAGCGGAGAAAATCAACTAAAAATGTCCTTCACGGGAATACAAAAAAGTTTTAAGTTAACTGAGTATGAAGAAGTTAGTTTTTCATCTTTAAGAAAGGCACTGCTTACTGCTTAAATTATAACGGAACTTCCACATCTGCTCCAAGAGGATGTCTGAAAAGAGTCTGAATGTAATGATTGTTGCATTCGTCTGAACGAAAAAGTAGCGATTACAGACTATAAGAATCATTAACCCGTGGATTTTCACGAACCCATGCGGGGTCTGGCTTTTTGATGTCTGGCACTGGGATTCCTCGATCCTGGAACCCACTTTCTGCAAATTCCGTACTACATTCTCGCCGCAACATCGCCCCCGCCGCCTTCGGGTTATAACAATTCGCCAAGATAAACTTCTCCGCCACCGACTCCGGGTTCATCATTTCCCGCTGATCCCATAGCAAACAGCAAACTCGTCTGCCCTGGTGAGGGTTTCTTGGCTTTGCGTTTTTTCTGAGCGATCGTGTTCGGTTCAGTCCCCAACAGTGGATTATTGCCAGAATGCCTACTATTAAGACAGTGTGAACCGACAGGCGCAATGGTACAAACTCCCGTATCCCCTCAACCCCTTTTCCTCGAATTGCCCCCAGACCTCGCCCTACAGGTCACGCCGGAACAGTTCGCCGCTCTAGCCGTGACCAATCGTGATCTCAGACTCGAACGCACTGCAACCGGAGCATTAATCGTGAACCCACCCACTGGCGGCATTTCTGGCAAACGGAATTTAAGTATCAGTATGCAATTAGGGAATTGGTCGGAAGCGAACGAGCAACGAGGTGAAGCGTTTGACTCATCCACGGGGTTTGAATTGCCCAACGGTGCGAATCGTTCCCCCGATGCCTCGTGGGTGCGGCGCGATCGCTGGGATGCCCTCACGCGGGAACAGCAGGAGGGGTTTGTTCCCCTCTGTCCGGATTTTGTTGTGGAGTTGCGATCGCGCAGCGACAGTTTAAACACCACTCGCGCCAAACTCCAAGAATATCTCGACAACGGCACACAATTAGGCTGGCTCATCGACCCCCAAAACCAACGGGTAGAAATTTATCGCCCCGGTTGCGAGGTTGAAACCCTAGACCGCCCCGATACGCTCTCCGGTGAACCAATCCTGCCCGGATTTATCTTAAAATTGCAACGAATTTGGGCGTAAGGGGCTGGTGGATGTCAATGCAGCGCGGTTTCCCCATTCCTAGAGGTATGCACACCAGAGGAGACGTTCCCTCGTGTCATGGCTTTGCCGTGACATGCGCTTTGAGCGGCTCCGCCGCCTGGGGAGGAGGCAGAGCCTCCCATGAGCATTACTGGGCTCTGCCAAGTAACGAGATTTTCATCAGTTTGAAAACGATGTGGCAACAGGGCGATTAAATCATCCGGCGGATCGAGCATTGCAGCGCCGCAGGTAGAGCGATGAAGATTGAACCTGCCCGGCGATCGCCTTCAAAGTTTCAATTTTTTAAGGTTTGGGCGGTGGATCTGGTGGGATAATAGCGGCGTTGTTCATCGCCGCCTGTGAATTGTGAGTAAATTAGCCCTGCTGAGTGTCAGCGATAAAACCGGAATTGTCGAACTTGCTCAAGCCCTGGTGCAAGACTTTGGCTTTGATTTGATCAGTAGTGGCGGCACGGCGAAAACTCTCCAAGCAGCGGGATTGCCCGTCACGAAAGTGAGCGACTACACCGGATCACCGGAAATCCTGGGGGGCCGGGTGAAGACCCTCCATCCCCGCATCCATGGCGGGATTTTGGCGCGGCGGGATCTGCCGGAACATTTAGCGGAATTAGAAGCGAATCAGATCCGCCCGCTGGATTTGGTGGTGGTGAATCTGTACCCCTTTGAACAGACGATCGCAAACCCCGATGTCACCGTCGAGGATGCGATCGAAAATATTGATATTGGTGGGCCCACCCTCCTGCGGGCAGCGGCGAAAAATCACGCCCATTTAACCGTGTTGTGTCGCCCGGAACGGTACGGGGCCTATCTGGAAGAATTGCGAACGAACGGAGAACCGAGCGCGACGTTTCGGCGCGATCGCGCCCTCGAAGGCTTCCAGATGACCGCGAGTTACGATCGCGCCATCGCCGCTTACTTCGCCCAACTCACCGACAGCCCCGCCCCCTTCACCCTCACCGCCACTCCCCACCAAACCCTACGCTACGGCGAAAACCCCCACCAGCCCGCCACTTGGTACAAAACCGACGAGAGCGGCTGGAGTAGCGCCACCCAATTGCAGGGCAAAGAACTGAGCTATAACAATTTGGTCGATCTCGAAGCAGCGCGGCGGATCATCATTGAATTTGGCGACAGTGGCGACCCGGCGGCGGCGGTGTTGAAACATACCAACCCCTGCGGCGCGGCCATGGGGGCGACCCTCGTCGAAGCCTACGAGCGGGCGTTTAATGCCGATTCGGTGTCGGCATTTGGGGGGATTGTGGCGTTGAATCGGCCCATTGATGCCCCGACGGCGGCGGCCCTCTCGAAAACCTTTTTAGAATGTATCGTTGCGCCGGGCTGTGAGCCGGAAGCGGCGGCGATTCTCAAGAAAAAATCGAAGTTGCGGGTGTTGCTCTTGCCGGACTTATTCACAGGGCCGAAGGAAACCGTGAAGGCGATCGCGGGCGGTCTCCTCGTCCAAGCGGCGGATGATGCCACCGATGACCCAGGGCAATGGCAAGTGGTGACCCAAAAGCAACCCACCGACGCAGAACGGGCAGAAATGCAATTCGCCTGGAAGTTGGCGAAACACGTTAAGTCGAATGCGATCGTGATTACCCGCGATCGCACCACCATCGGCGTGGGCGCAGGGCAAATGAATCGGGTCGGCGCGGCTCAGATTGCCCTCGCTCAAGCTGGGGACGCGGCAAAAGGAGCCTGTCTCGCCAGTGATGGGTTTTTCCCCTTTGATGATTCCGTGCGCACCGCCGCCGCAGCGGGGATCACGACCATCATTCAACCCGGCGGTTCGATTCGTGACAACGACTCGATCGCCGCTGCCGATGAGTTAGGAATCGTGATGATTTGTACCGGAATGCGCCATTTCTTGCATTAATGGGGGATGAATGAATTAATTGCTGCGGAGAGGTTATGACTGGGTTAATTATTGTGGGGATTGCGATCGCCTCCTATCTGCTGGGGTCATTCCCCACGGGGTATCTTGTGACCAAATGGCTCACGGGCCTGGACATTCGCGACCAAGGCTCCGGCTCCACCGGGGCCACCAACGTCCTCCGCACCGTCGGCAAATGGGCCGCCGCCACTGTCCTCCTCACCGATGCCCTCAAAGGTGCGATCGCCCTCGCCCTCGTCTATAGCCTCGCCTATATCCCCGCGATCGCGCCGTACATCCCCACCGCCGGGCTACCCTGGTTCGCCACCCTCGCCGGACTCCTTGCCCTCGTGGGCCATAGTCGTTCCGTTTGGCTGCAATTCAAAGGCGGCAAATCCGTCGCCACCGGCATCGGTATCCTGCTGGTGATGAGTCCCGTTGTCGCCCTCGGCACGATCGCCGTCTTCGCCCTCACCCTCGCCGTCAGTCGGATCGTCTCTTTGGGATCGATCTTGAGTGCGATCGCCGTCACGCTCTTAATGCTGCTGCTCCACGAACCCCTCGCCTACTGCCTCTTTGGCCTCCTCGCCGGCAGTTACGTCATTGTCCGCCACCGCACCAACCTCCAACGCATCTTTAACGGCACAGAACCCAAAATCGGGCAAAAACTCCAACCCCAACCCGAATCCACCGCCTCATGAAACCGTGAGAACACGGATTAGTCGCGCCAATATGGCACAATTCTCGGCCACTGGGGAAACATCGACCTAGAATAAAGACACTTAACGCTCGCTCGACATCCATGACGACGGCTCATCATGCCTAAAACGATTCTGATCCTGTTTCCCAACGAATGGTTAGCCTATACCCCCACCCTTCTCAACCTCATTGAAAAGCTGAAAGCTGACTTTAAGATTCGAGTGATCACCCTCGATGATGGCAAACACCAAAATCATAATCTTCAGGGCGATGAATTTGAGTTCATTCCCATCTCTGAGCACCTCGCAACCGTTTTAATTCGTGTCGGTCAAGTCACCGGCCAAGGTTCCCGCCTTTACCAGTTTTTCAAAATGTGGCAAGTGTATTGGCGATCGCGAGGCCGCCAAGCCGATGAAGTGATCGCCGTCGATTCTGCCGGTTTAGTCATCGCCCAAAAACTGTTTCCCAGCAGCCATTTTTTATCCCTCGAACCCTACCGCGATCGCCTCTTTTTAAGTTGCGACCTCACCCGCGTTAAATCCGTCCTGGCCCACAGTCCCGAACGCTACGACTACCTCTTTGCCGAAACCAAAATCCCCGCCTTTATTCTCCCCAACGCCCCCGCCCTCGATCACTATCAACCCCCAACCTACCACCCCCCCGCAACCATCAACGCCATCTTTTTTGGCAATGCCAACTTCCGTAACGGCGTGTATGAATGTTTAGAAGTCTTTAATGTTCTCGACACCGAGACGTTTACATTGACCATTAAAGGCATCGTCAGCGAAGAGCATCAGGAGAGAATCGCTCAACAGTATCAACCCCTCATTGATGCCGGTCGTTTAATCATTGAGCGTCGCTACATTCCCCAAGAAGAAGTCATCGACTATTTAGCTCAGTTCAGCATTGGGTTTTGTTTTTATAACTTTGACCATACCGATGAGATTACCCAATTTAATTTCATCTCTGTCCCGGCTGGAAAAATGTATAACTACTATGCCGCTGGTGTCCCTGTGATTGGATCGGATATTTTAGGACTCAAGAGTGTGTGTGATTTCCAAGCGGGACTCTTGTTAAACGAGGTCACACCGGCTGCGATCGCCGCCGCCATCCAAACCATCCACGCCGATCATCCCACCTACCATGACAACGCCATCAAAGCCGCCCACCACTTCGACTTTAATAAAGCGATCGATCCCGTGAAAACTTACCTCATGAACTCATAAGTTCAATCCCTATTCATTGCTCTATTTATCGTTAGCAACTCAAGGCAAAAATGTCACGCAAGCTCCAAAAACTGTTTTACATCATTGATCGTAAAAAATATGAAATTCCAGTCTTGGTGGCCATTTTTCTATTCGTCTCAGTTTTAGATACCTTTGGAATTGGCTTAGTCGGCCCCTTTATGGGATTGGTCAACAGGCCTGAATTAATTACCGATAACGCCATCATTGCTAACCTCTATCAAACCTTAGACTTTACCACTCCTTCACAGTTCATCATCAGCATCGGGGGGCTGATCATTGCGCTCTTTTTTATTAAAGTGTGTTTCAATTTTAAGATGCAAGAATACATCTTTAAATTCAGCTTTTCTCAAACTGGCAGCGTCATGCGCCGTCTCCTCGAAGCTTACTTAAAAACAGACTACACCTTTCACCTTTCCCGCAACACTTCTGTTTTAATCCAGACCCTCATTCTCGAATCACAAAACTTCTCACAAAAAATTCTGGTTCCGATGCTGGTTTCCCTCTCAAACCTGATGGTTTTAGGGCTATTACTCTGTTTGCTGGCTTGGACAAGCCCGATCGGAACTCTGTCCATTGTTGCGGTTGTTTTAATAACCTACGGCATTACCAACTTATTTAAAGACCGGATGCGGGCATTGGCAGAAGATGCGGCGGCGGCCCAAGCCGATATGATTCGGATTGTGAACCATGGCCTAGGCAGTATTAAAGAAACCCACATCATTGGCTGTGCGCCATATTTTGAAGAACAGATTACCTACGAAGCAAAACGTTATGCGATGTCCATGGGGACGGTGATGGTGTTTAATAACTTGCCGCGCTTTATTATTGAGGCGTTGCTGGTGAGTTTTTTGATTGGGTTTACACTTTTAGTGTTGATCATCAGTGGTAATACCGATAGTTTGACTGCTACATTAAGTGTCTTTGCGATCGCATCGATTCGGATGCTGCCCGCTTCAGCCGCGATCGTTCAAGCCACCTCATCCATTCGGTTTAATTCCTATATCATTGACAAACTCTATCAAGACCTCATTGAAGCTGAAGATAATCGTGGCACCTATGCCCTGTCTTCTGATCACGAATCGACCCCATCGCTTCCCTTTCAAAACACGATTGATCTCAGCCATATTTGCTACACCTATCCGAATATCGAAAATCGCGCCCTGAATGATATTTCTCTCCAAATTCAGAAAGGACAATCCATTGGCTTTATTGGTCAATCGGGGGCCGGAAAAACAACGCTTGTAGATGTTATTTTAGGGCTGCTCATTCCTGAATCTGGGGATTTAAAAGTAGATGGTCAGTCCGTATATGAAAATCTACGCGGCTGGCAAAATTTGATTGGCTATATTCCCCAGTCTATTTTTCTCCTCGATGACACGATTGAACATAATATTGCGTTCGGGGTTCCTGATGAAACGATTAGTCAAGAACGTTTAAGGGCGGCGATCGCTGCGGCTCAACTGACGGATTTAATTGAACAGTTACCCAATGGATTACAGGAAAAAGTGGGTGAGCGCGGGGTGCGTTTATCCGGGGGACAACGCCAACGAATTGGGATTGCTCGCGCCCTTTATCATCAGCGGGATATTTTGGTGCTTGATGAGGCCACATCTGCCTTAGATAATGAAACGGAGCAGCTTGTCAGTGATTCAATTCAGAACTTGGCGGGTAGTTTAACGATGATTTCGATCGCTCACCGTTTGACGACCCTCAAACATTGCGATCGCATCTATGTGCTGGAACAGGGTAAAGTGGTTGAATCGGGAACCTATGATGAAGTGATACTCAAGCAACCCCCACTAGAAACACCTGTTTCAGAGATAGAATAGAGGTGCGATCGCACCGCGATGTTTCGTCCATCAATACCGTTTTCCTGTCCCTCAACTGATAGTTAAAATGACTCTGACTGAAGCCTTAAAAAACGACCTAAAAGGTTCCTGCGGTGTGACAATTTTGGGGTACTTCGGGGGCGACAATCTCGGTGATGATATTATGCTCCGGGCGTTGATTGATGAACTGAATCAAAGTTGTGGGATGCCGATTCGGGTCGTAGCCTATGCCCCGATTCCCTGGCTAGAAGGCGAAGTTTCTGTGGATGTGTGGAAAAATAATTGGACGGATAATTATGCGATTTTACGGGCAAATCTAGAAAAAAGTTCTCATCTTCTTTGGGGAGGAGGAACCTGTTTCACCGATGAGGATTTAGACGGCGGCTATAAGCAGGTTTTATTTGCGAAAAAGCTCGGCAAAAAAGTGGCTTATGTGGGGGTCGGGGTTGGCAACCTGAAGAAACTAGAGCGACAAGTGAAGACCTTGATTTTGATTAATCGAGCGGATTATCTATCCTTACGGGATGCGGTGTCCTATCAACGGGCGCGGCGGTTTTGTGTTTGGAACTCGAAGAAGTTAGAGCAAGTGGAAGACCTCAGTTATGGGTTTCTCCAACAGTGGGATCGCAACCATCCGCAACCGGACGCTGATCCGCATTATCTTCTGGTGGCCTGGCGCAATTTAACGGCCTATGGTGTGACCGATCGGCCGGCTTTTCTCGCGAAGGTGAGCGACTACATTTTAAAACGCTGCCAAGACCATCAATTAACACGCATTCTCCTCATCGATACGGATTCCCAAATTGACCCGGAGATGAATCAAGAATTGCTGATTCAGTTACAACAATTGGGCGGTGAACCGATACAGGTTGAATATGATCCAACGATTCACTACACCGAGAAATTAAAACGCCTTGCGGCATCCAGTGCCATGATCACCTCGCGTCTTCATGTTGCGGTGGCGGCTCACTTTTTTGGTAAGCCGTGCTATGCCTATAATTACTCTCCGAAAATTGGCTATTTTATCGACGAAGTGAAGAATCCTAAATTAACTCTGATTCCGATTGAACAACTCCCGATGGATTAGCGCGGGCTGAGATCTATACAAGAATAGCTCACATTAATCTCTTTGCCTGTTTAGAGGACTGGAGTGGGAGCGTCTTGCTCCCTATAGCAATTCTATTTGATTCATGAACAGGCAAGGGGCTTAAGCCCCTTGTTAGCGGGGATTATAGATTTACGATTGATTGAGGATCGTTATAAGTAGCCGTGTTCTTTGAGGAATGCCCGTAATGCGGTGGGGAAGTCGGGGTGTTGGCCGATGATGTCGCCGTTGCGGTCGTAGATGTCGAGGCCCCAGTCTGAGGTGCGATCGTAGCGGGCGAGCATGAATTGCCAACCGGCTTCAAATTCACCGAGGAGAATTTTTTGGGCGACATATCCGGCTAATACTCCATTGATGTCGGAGTCTCGGTCTTGGATGGCTTGATACATTTGCCAGGCAGTGCCGCGTAGTTGTTCGGGATAGTCGCGGGTGACATCTTCGAGGCCGTTGGGGCCGATGCGGAGAATTTGTGAGGGGGGAAATGATCCGGCGTAGGAACTGAAGGCGTAGAGAAATGCACCGTCAAAGGTGCTGAATTCGACAATGCCGTCGTTGTCTAGATCTTGGAATGATCCACCGTAGCCATCACTGGGGCCGAGGGTGGTTTGTTCAAAGGTGTCGCCTGTCCATTGATATACGTCGTGGGTGGTGCAGCAATGAGCGCCGCCGCTGTAGTTTGAGACGATGACCTCGGCGGTGTTGTCGTTGTTCAAGTCTTGGAGCCATATTTCGCCGGACATGAATTCGGTTAGAGCGTCTTGGAGATAGGCTTGACCCTGATAGGAAAGGATGTAGTTAATGTTGCTTTCAAAGAGGTTTTCATTGGCGGTGTAGTTGGCTTCAACGCGAATATTGCCTTGGGATAGGGTTTTTTGGAAGGAGGGGGTTTGGGAATCAAATTCGAGGCGGGGTTGAGCGATCGCACCTGATCCCACTGATACCCCCCAGGCTGTGATTAACAGTGAAATGACGGATTTAAATCGATTCATAACCAAAATAGTTGACATACTCCCCCACTAAACCCTACGGGCTATAGTGGGAGATTCTGAACAGCCAGTTACCTGACCATTTATCCACTCAAACAACGAGAGTTGCAGAGGGTTGCTAGGCTCAACGACTAACACCATTGATTTATCCTGATTTCTCAAATCTGTTAATTCAGATTTAGCCGTAAC
>NZ_JAQMTY010000171.1 GCF_028330765.1 Spirulina subsalsa CS-330
AAAGGACTCGCTGTCGCTCGATTTGTTTGTTGGTGCAAATTCATCTCGCCACTAAAAGGCACGTCCGCCGTTACCTTCGGTAACTCTACTCGGACTCGCTTTATAGTGGGAGTCTTCTTTGCACATTTAAGATAACTCCCCGGCAACTCGAACATTTAGACTCAGCGCCTCACGTTGAAAACAGCGATCGCCTATTGTGGAGCCACTTCGATTTCCACCATCGCGGTCACTTCGGCATGCAGCTTGACTTCCACTTGATAAGTTCCCAGTTGATTGATTTCCGGCAGGGTGAGATTGCGCTTATCAATTTCTTGACCCGCTTTTTCGAGAATCACATCCGCCACATCTTGGCTCGTGACGGTTCCGAAAATGGCGTTGCCTTCACCGGCTTGCTTGTAAATCCGTAACCGGCCCACCGTCGCCAATGCGGTTTTCCGCGCTTCGGCTTGGTTTTTGACTTCGATTAACCGTAACCGTTCTTTTTCGCGGCGTTGGGCCACCATTTTGAGAATGCCAGGGGAGGCGGGAATGGCGAACCCTTGGGGAATGAGGTAGTTCCGGGCATAACCGGGGGCTACTTCAACAACGTCACCATTAGTGCCGAGTTTTTTAACATCTTGATTGAGAACAACTTGTACACGCTTTGCCATAGTTACTCCTGTGGGCGTTGAGTCACGATCTTGTAGTTTATCGGCTGGAGGGGTGCGATCGCAACCAGTCCCCGCCGCCCATCGCCCCTAAATACCGCTGCAAATAGGGCGAAAACACCTCATAAATCAGCGTCAAGGGCTGACCACTGTGCCAAAACAGATAATGCCGCCCCCAAAACGGCCCCGTCTCTTGAAATTCCGCCGCCAACGCCGCCGAATCGCCGTAGTAAATCCCTTGAATATCCCGATAGAGTTCGCTGTGCAGTTGAGATAAATTATCCCAAATCGGCAAGGCGCGATTCTGCAAATAGTCATCCACCTGGCTCGCATCCCACCAGGACACCGCATAGGCTAACCGTTGCCCCGATGCCGTGCGCAGCCACACCTGACGGCGCAGCCGTGGCCCTGGAACCACCTCAATCTGAGCGGGTGCGTCATCCTGAGCCATCCCAATCGGGGCCATGTCGATCACATCCACTTCAATCACTTCGCGGGTGAGCAGCGTTAGATGGCGGGTTGGTGAGCCATCGCCGAGCATCAGGATTTGCCAAGCGGGGGCAAGTTGCTCATGGGGGAGTCCGGTTTTAATAATCTGGGAGTTACCCTGCCACAGGGGGCTGAGGGCGTGCCATCGGGTTTCAAGGGTGGGGCTGGTGGATCGGCTCAAAACGAATCACCCAACTTACAACGGGTTGACAGGAAATAGCCCTACGGTTTGGGGTTTAGGCCGGACGCTGATCCCTCAAAGGATTGAACAATCGTAACTGTGGGGGATGGACTGGTTCGCCCGTCCTGTCTCAACCTCGCAACCGATAGCTATATTTACAAAACTTAAATGTTTTTAACCATGATAACGTGATTGCTGAAGCTTCAGTGCTGTTGAGACTGCGCGTCCATTGGGAGGAATCATGCTGAATGTTGGTGTTCTAGGAACGGGCTTTGGTCAAAAAATTCATCTACCGGGGTTGCAGCACCATCCCCAAACGCAAGCGATCGCAGTCTGGAACCCCGAACTCGGCAAAGCGAAAGCCATCGCAGATCAGCACCACGTTCCCCACGCCTTTCATCACCTCGATAAGCTGCTGAGTTTGCCGGAACTGGACGCGGTGACGATTTCCACGCCGCCGTTCTTACATTACGAGATGGCGAAACAGGCGATTCTGGCGGGGAAACATATCCTCCTGGAAAAGCCGATGACGATGAACGTGGCCGAATGCCAGGAACTGCACCACCTTGCCCAGGAGCGGGGTGTGATTGCCGTGGCGGATTTTGAATTTCGCTGTGTTCCGGCCTGGCAACGGTTGGCGGAACTGCTCCAGGATGGGTTTGTCGGTCAGCCCCGACTGATTAAGATTGATTGGCTGGTGGTGAGTCGGGCTGATCCGAGTCGGCCCTGGAATTGGTATGCACGGCAGGATCAAGGCGGCGGCGCGTTGGGGGCGATCGGCTCCCATGCCTTTGACTATATTCATTGGTTGTTTGGGCCGGTGCGATCGCTCTGTGGTCATCTCAGTTGCGCCATCCCGGAACGCCCCGATCCCAAAGACGGCAACCAACTCAAGCCCGTCGATGCTGATGATACTGGGCTAATCTTGCTCGAACTGGCCGACGGGACACCCGTTCAGCTTTCCCTCAGTTCCGTCACCTACAACGGGCGCGGCCATTGGCTGGAAGTGTACGGCGATCGCGGCACCCTCGTCCTCGGTAGCGACAACCTCAAAGACTACGTCCACGGCTTCAAACTCTGGGGCGCACCAGCGGGCCAACCCCTCACCGAACAAGAAATCCCCAAACGTCTCGCCTTCCCCCAATCCTTCAGCGATGGCCGCCTCGCCCCCTTCATCCGCGTCGTGGATCACTGGGTACACTGCATCGAACAAGGTCAACCCGCCGCCCCCTCCCTCGCCGAAGGGGTCTATTCTCAACTCTTGATGGATCTCACCCACGAGTCCCACCGCCGCCGCGCTTGGGTCAACGTCCCCACTCCCTAACCCATCCCGCTGGGGCCGGGGAGCGGCCCCCAATTGTGGCAGAATTTGCCACAGTGGGAAGAGGAGTGATTGAAGCACAGTGAATCAACAACTGGAGGTACAGAATGGTTGTCGCCATGGCTGCGGTTAAAACCTACACGGCTGAGGAATATCTCGCCCTAGAAGTAAAATCGGAAACCCGCAATGAGTATCACAATGGAGAAGTACTCCCCATGACCGGTGGAACCCCGAACCATAACGAAATCAACGCCAATTGCGTTTTTCTGTTGAAAATGACTTTACGCCAACAGCCCTACTGCATTTTTGTGACGGATCAGCGGCTTTGGATTCCGGAGCGGGATAGCTACACCTATCCCGATGTGATGGTGACACCACGCCCAGCGGAGCTAAAGCCAGGGCGAAAAGATACGGTGGTTAATCCGATTGTGTTAGCGGAGGTGTTGTCACCCTCAACGGCAGCCTACGATCGCGCCGATAAATTTGCCGCCTATCGCACCATTGCCACGGTTCAAGAATATTTTTTGATTGCCCAAGATCAACCCTACGTCGAGCAATTTATCAAGCAAGGTGAGCATGAATGGTTATTCATTGAGCATCAGGGGTTAGAGTCGGTGCTGAAGGTGCGATCGCTCTCCGTTGAAATTGCGTTAGCGGATCTGTATGAAGCCATTGAATTTGAAACCAATCCTGATCAAGTGGTAACCGCAGAACAAGGCGATTAAGCCCCTTATCTGCATTTGAATTTATAGCGGTTTTCATGAACTTGAGGTACAAAGATCCCCCTCAATCCCCCTTGAAAAGGGGGAAGTGGCGTTCTCATACGTTCGCAATCTGCTATAACGATCCTAAATCAATCGGAGATCTGATCTCCTCATCAACAAGGGGCTTAAGCCCCTTGCCTGTTCATGAATCAAATAGGATTGCTATATATCACAAGCCCTAGATTAGACAGTGATTTGTTTGAATAGAACTTGAGAATTGCGCTGATAGTTATATAGGGATTTTTTATTCGGGGGAAGGTCTTCGATTTTACCCTTACTAAAGCCCCGTTCACGAAACCAATCGGTGGTTTGGGTGGTGAGGGCCACCAGTTTAGTTTTGCCCTGTTGGTGAGCAAGTTGGGTGATATGGTCGAGCAATTTATCGCCCCGTTGCGAGCCTCGATATTGAGGATGCACCACAAAACAGGCTAACTCCCCCACGTGATCATCATCGGTGTTGTACAACGCAGCACAGGCGATCACTTGTTCATCACGGGTGATCACATGAAAATTATGAATTTCCATTTCTAAATGTTCCCGCGATCGCTTCACCAATGTGCCTTTATTTTCCAACGGACGAATCAGATTTAAAATACTACTAATATCTTCAACATTGGCCGATCGCAACTGTTCAAACTTATCCTCAGAAATCATCGTGCCCACCCCGTCACGGGTGTACATTTCTAGCAACAACGCCCCATCCATTTCCGCATCAATTAAATGTACCCGATCCACCCCATCATCGAGGGCTTCGAGGGCAGGCAACATAAATTCATGGGAATAGGTTTGGGCTTCATCGAGGGTGAGCTTGCGTGGCATATTGAAGGGTTGATAACTGAGGAAAATTAATTTATCAGCGGTGAGGGCTTTGGCCGCCACGATCGCCACATGTTCATAGCGGAGGTTGTAGGCTTCGCCGGTGGGAGAATAGCCAATGGGCGAGAGCAGCACGATATTATTCGCATCTAGCTGTTGCTGGATTAAGTCATGATTGATGCGGCGAATGATGCCGGTAAATCGATAGTCCACGCCGCCATGAATGCCCATCGGTCGGGCGGTGATAAAATTCCCGGAGATGATGCCGAGGCCGTTACTCGATATCGAAGGTTGATTGAGAATATGGGTGAGTTGATTTTCAATCCGAATTCGCAAAAACCCGATCGCTTCTTGGGCGGCGAGGAGGGTGGGTAGATCCGTGACGCGGATGCCGTTGTGAATCTGGATCGGGGTGTCGTTTTTGTGGAGGCGTTCGTCAATTTGGGGGCGAGTGCCGTGGACGAGGATCAGCCGCGCCCCTAGGCTGGAGATGATCGCCAAATCCTGCATGATTTGGGGAAATTTCGGACTAGCAATCACTTCCCCGGCAAAGGCAACGACGAAGGTTTTGCCGCGATGGGAGTGAATGTAGGGGGCGGCTTCCCGAAAAAAGGAAACCCGGTTGATGTTGTGATGCAATTCGTTCATGGCACTCTCTGGAAGATGGGGGAACCCTTGACCGCTTCCAAGCTAGGAATCACAGCACGGGTGCAGGTGGAAGACTGTCCCATGGTAGGGGGTTCGGTCATGTTTAACGATGAGGCAAGATGTCAGTAAGACACTGTAGCAGCGGGACTGAGGGGATGTTGTGCGATCGGGAACATCCCAGTGCAGAAAGCCCTCACCCTAAATCCCTCTCCCGTCTTGGGAGAGAGACTTTGAATCTGGCTCCCCTTCTCCCTATTTTGGGAGAAGGGGCTGGGGGATGAGGGCGCAAAATTGAGGCGTTTGCCAAAGTGGTGTGTACCCTGTGCGATCGCTACCAATCTGCGCCCAATTCTCAAACTTCAGAGTCTTTTAAGCCAACGGGACATTCTCCGGCAGAGTGAGCCAGTCTGACCGATATCATGGGCATAATTCGTTTTAACCTGCACCAAGCGCGGACACCGCCGAAACCATGACTCAACTTCCTGACCAGCGTTGGCAGCTTGCCCCGTCCCAGCCCGATCGCATTCCCGCTTTAGTGGCGGCGACGGGCCTCTCGCCGCTCTTGGTGCAGGTGTTGCTGAATCGGGGCATTACGACCCCAGAGGAAGCACAGCAGCACGTTGATCCGGAATTGACGACCCTGCCGGCTCCGGTGGATGAATTTCCGGATTTGGCGAAAAGTGTGGCGATTTTGCAAGGGGCGATCGCCGACCACGACCCGATTGTAATTTGTGGCGACTACGATGCCGACGGCATGACCAGCACCGCCCTCTTGATCCGCGCCCTGCGCCATTGGGGAGCAGAAGTCACCTACGCGATTCCGAGCCGGATGCAGGAGGGCTACGGCATCAACGAGCGCATCGTTGAAGACTGCGCCAATGCGGGCGTGGGGGTGATCTTGACCGTAGATAATGGCATCGCTGCCTATGACCCGATTCACCGCGCCGTGGATCTCGGCATTAGCGTCATCGTCACCGATCACCACGATTTACCCCCGAAACTCCCCCCCGCCGACGCGATTTTAAACCCGAAACTCTTGCCGGAAACCTCCCCCTATCGCACCCTGGCCGGGGTGGGGGTGGCCTATGTGTTGGCGGTGGCAACGGGGCAGGCCTTGGGGCAATTGGGCGGGCTAACGGTGACGCTGTTGGATCTTTGCACCTTGGGGACGATCGCAGACTTGGCCGCCCTCACCGGCGTGAATCGACGCTGGGTGAAACGGGGCTTAAAAACCCTGCCGCAATCATCCCTAGCGGGTTTACAAGCTCTAATGCAGTTGGCACAGATGGACGAAAAGCGCAAACCGATGCGACCGGATGCGATCGGCTTTCGCCTCGGGCCGCGGATTAATGCCGTGGGGCGGATTGGCGACCCCGCCCATGTGATCGAATTACTCACCACCGATGATCCGGAAATCGCCCTCACCCAGGCCACCGAATGCGAAACCACCAACCGCCGCCGCCGCCAACTCTGTGAACAGATCGAACAGGAAGCCGTCGCACTGGTGGAAACCCAAGAACTCCCCTGGCGGCGCGATCGCGTCCTCGTCGTCTATAAACCCGATTGGCACCATGGCGTGATTGGCATCGTCGCCTCGCGTCTCGTGGAACGCTACGGCGTGCCCGTCTTCATCTGCACCCAAGAAAACCCGACGATGATTCGCGGCTCGGCCCGCAGTATCCCGGAATTTCACGTCGCCCAAGCCCTCGATTTTTGTGACGATTGCCTCCTGAAACATGGCGGCCACCAAGCTGCCGGGGGTTTTAGTGTTAGCCTCGACCAGTTCCCCACCTTCCAACGCCGCCTCAGCGAATTTGCCCACCAACACCTTGAACCCGAACACCTCAAACCCTGCGTCTTCGTCGATGTTGAGGCACAATTGAGCGACATTACCGCCGCGCTTTATCAGCAAATTGAGAGCTTGCAGCCTTGGGGCATGGGGGTTAATGCGCCGGTCTTTTGGTCGTCGGCGGTGGCGATCGCCGATCAGCGTGTCCTCAAAGGTAATCATCTCAAGCTCAAGCTAGCCCAGGGTGAAACGGTTTTAGACGCGATCGCCTGGCGTTGGGGCGATTATTTCCCCCTCCCCAGTCCCCTCGACGTGGCCTACACCGTCGAAGAAAACCACTGGCAGGGCAACACCACCCTCCAATTGCAACTCGCCGGCCTCCGCGCCACCCCAGCCACCGCCACCCATCCCACCGCCCCACCGCCCACGCTGGCCGCCCCGCCCCCCCCCACGCCCCGCAAAAAAGCCGCCCACTTCACCTATAAAAACCGCCCCTATCAATGCAGTCTCGCCAATGCAGAAAACGAGCTACGGATCAAAAATGACCAGGGCCAAGTCCTCGCCGTGCAACGGGGACAGCGCACGGGCTTACTGGGTGAAAGTCGGGACACCGCTACGACGGTCGATGTGACCAAGGCCCATTTTTATAGCCTGATCAAGACTGCGATCGCTGCCCTCGAAGCTGATTGACACTCCCCGGCCTAATGGAGGTTAACGATTTAATCCGGTAATTAAAAAAGGCTCTAAACCTCTAGCGAGCAAGATGCTCGCATGACGGAATTACCGGATTATTTCCTTAAGTTTCATCACGCCGGGGCGGATGTCAACTGAGTTCCGGCTCCACCCACTGCGACGGAACCACCGGCGGCGCAACCGGCAATTCCACCATCGCTTCAATGTCCGTGCGCAGTTCTTTGCATTGTTGATCGAGGGGTAAATCGTTGGGATCGTAGCCAAAGGGGTTTTCGATTTCGAGGCCGATTTCCTCAATACCCAACAGCGCAAAGGCAATCACCCCCACCGCGATCGGGGTTCCCCACTGCAACTCACCCACCAACTTAAACGGCAAGATAAAACAATAAATCAACAGCAAATGCTTGAGGTGAATCGCATAGGCTCGCGGCAAGGGTGTGGTTAAAATCCGCTCACAGGACCCCATACTGAGGGTGAGTTGATCCAAAATACGATTCAACTCCACCAGCATGATGTCCGAAATTTTGCCTGCCCGATGCACCTCCCGAAAATAATCCGATAACCATTGGGCAATTTTGTTCGGCATGTGGTGGGTCTTTTCCAATTCGGCAAACTGAGATTCGCTCAAATAGGGCTGCATTTCTGCGTTGGGGCCTTCATAGCGGACGTGCTGTTTCACCGCTGCGAGATACATCCCTACGAGGCGGATCTGGGCTAGTTTTGTGGCAGCTTCGGTGTCAGTTTCTGCATCAATATTGACGGAAATTTGGCGGGCGAGACCCCGGCTTAAATCGATAATATCGCTGATGATTTGGCTGCCTTCCCAAAAACGGCTGTAGGCGGTGTCGGTGCGAAAGACGAGGAGCAAGCCCAACACCAATTCGGGGATGATGCTTGAAAGCGCTTCTTTCCCCACCGGAATCTTCAAGTAGAAGGCGATGGTGACGATCGCGGCGACGGATATCGCGATCAAGACTTTGCCGATAATGGCCGGAATCACAGATGCTTTGAAGTCAAAAATTAAATTGCCCCAATTCCGTTCATCGGTTTCCATAGAATGTCCTTTTCCCCTAGGGAGATATGCCAGAGCAGCAGAGGGAGGCACGCGATCGCAACGGGAGAGATCACCGGTTAGATTCTGGCTCTGTTTCGGTATTGTTCAAGTATATGCGGTGGAATCCTGAACAATTTGACAACGTTTAACGGACAGCAGTGGGCAAGATTTGCGGGGGCGATCGCGCTTAAATTCCCTGTTTGCCGAGGAGATAGTAGGTGAGAGCGGCGCGATCGCTCTTGTCCGACTCGCCGGGGGCGAATTGGTAGCGATCGCGGAGTTGTTCATACACCCGCGCCGACACATGAATCTGATTGGTGGGGCACTGGGTTTCGAGGGCCATCGCATCATCCACGGCTTCCCCCCAGAAATCATAGTCATGGCGTTTGGTGCCGATCACCCCTGCCATCACATTGCCAGTCTGCATCCCCATCCGGATCTGTAGCGGCACAGGTAAGGCGGCCAGCTCGTCCGGAACGGTGAATTGAGCCAGAGCACCTTGGAGGGCCAGGGCCACATCGGCGATCGCCTCTAGGTGATCTTCGCGGGCGACGGGAACCCCCCCCACCACCAAACACACCGTCCCCACCGCCTTGATCGCTTCGAGGCCAAACTGTTCGAGGGTGCGATCGCAGAGGGTAAACACATCATGGAGCACCTGCACAATTTGTGCGGGTTTGAGATCCTGTGACCAGTCATTCACCCCCACCACCCGCATCATGAGCACCGTAGCAGCGGGAAATTCTTCAGCGAGGGAGGTTTGGGCTTGTTTGAGGCGGCGGGCGATCTTTTGCGGCAGGATATTGAGGAGGAGTTTTTCGGATTTTTGTTTTTCGAGGCGAAAGGCTAATTCTGCCCGGCGGCGGCTTTCACTACTTTGATAGTCCGCGATCGCCCGTCCCAAGCTCTGGGCCATCAACTCGATAATCTCCACCTCATGGATGGCAAAGGGCTGCGATCGTGACTCCCCATCCGCAAAATACAACGTCCCATAGATCGCATCCCCCGCCCAAATCGGCGTGCCCAGATACGCATGAAATCGCCACGGCGACCCAATGGGCGGCTCCGTCTCCGGCAACGCCGCTGCATCGGAATACATCACCGTCTGCCGCTGGGTGATCACCTGATGACAATAGGTTTTGTCTAGATCCGTGGGAAAGGCAATCGCGTGCCACGGCGAGTCCTCACTCGATAACTCCGGAATCGCCGCCACCAGACTATAGTAATTCGCCTGGATCTTGGTAATCCCACCCCATTGAGTCCCCAACAACTCACAGCCCGTCTGAAGATAATCGCGAAAGCGTCCCGGAAATGACTCATAATCCGTCGTATTCAGACGGTGCAGGGCCCGCAGCGCATAGCTAAACGATTCCAGCGCGATCGACTTTTGGGCCACATCTTCCTGAGCTTGGCGCAGTGCCAATTGATTCCGCACCCGCACCAGCACCTCTTCAAAATGAAAGGGCTTTGTCACATAGTCCACCCCGCCCGCATGAAACGCCGTAATCTTATCTTGCACATCATCCAACGCACTCAGAAAAATCACCGGAATCTCAGCGGTCAACTCCGATTCCTTGAGGCGGCGGCAGACTTCATAGCCGTTCATTTTCGGCATATTGATGTCCAGCAAAATCAAATCCGGCGGCTTAGCTTGGGCCGCGTTAATGGCCATCGCCCCATTGGTCACACTGCGCACCCGATAGCCCTGTTCTCCCAGCATGGCAGAGAGGAGCCGGAGGTTAGCCGGTGTATCGTCAACGATGATGATATTTTTTTGGGGGGATTGTGGGTTGCCCATGCCTTGGTCCATACTGACAATTTCGATGGATGAAATTAAATCGTATCGTGTTCTGACGAGGCTTCCGGCTGAACCTCTAGCGGGGTGAGAAGCTCGGTAATGAGATCAAAACGATAATCTATAACCCATTGTTGCATTAGTCCAATCATACGTTTCTGTTGGTCTGATAATGTATGGTCCGTTAACGCAACTTTCAGTAAATGCTCAAGGGCTTGAAAGTCAGCAGAGGTGGCTTGTTGGCGTGCATTGAGGAGCCAATCCGTGGGAAAGGATTGCATGTCCTCAAAGCTCAAGGCGGCGGCGGGGGCGGCGGTGGGCTGCTCCTGGGGGAGTGGGGCGGTGGTCAGGGTGTGAACTGGGGCGATCGCGGGTAATTGGATGATCACGGTTGTGCCTTGGTTTAACTGACTGGCGATCGCAATCGACCCTTGGAGAAGTTCAATAAATTGTTTACACAGCATCAATCCTAACCCTGTGCCCTGTTGCAAGGCTTGGCCCGATTGGGTTTGGCTAAAGGGTTTAAACAAGAGCGGCATTTCTTCCGGGGCAATGCCGACCCCGGTATCCGTGACCGTCAGGCAGAGTTGAGCGGCCCTTGGGTCATAGGTGACGGTGAGGCGAATAGAGCCGGTTTCGGTGAATTTAATTGCGTTACTGAGGAGGTTCATCAAGACTTGCCGCAGCCGTTTGCCGTCGGTCTTGATGGTGGTGGGCACATCGGGGGCGATCGCCACCTGAAACGCCAACCCCTTAGACTCCGTTCGCATCCGAAACATCCCCTCTAGGGTGTTCCAGAGGTGGGGGAGATCCACGGGTTCTTGCACAATGTCAATTTTTCCGGCTTCGAGGCGGCTAATGTCGAGGATGTCGTTGATCAGGGTCAGGAGATGCTCACTGCTGCGTTGAATGGTTTCGAGATAGTCTTGGTGCTGGGGGTCATCGAGTTCGAGGACGAGGAGTTGGGTGAAGCCGCTAATCGCATTGAGGGGGGTGCGGAGTTCGTGGCTCATGGTGGCGACAAAGGTACTTTTGGCGCGGTTGGCGGCTTCGGCGTTGTCTTTGGCAGCGATCAGTTGTTGGGTCTGTTGTTCGATTTGGGCGATGAGGCGGTTGAAGGATTTGGCGAGAACGCCGATTTCGTCGTGGGTTTGAATCGGGGCGCGGAGGCTGTAGTCGTGGGCGATCGCAATCGTTTTGGCGGTTTTTGTCAGGGATTCTAACGGATACAGCGCCGCCCGGGTCAATCTAAAAATCCCCACGGTGGCGAGGGTGGCAGCAACCAGATTGCTCAAGACAATCAGCCCTTTTTCAATCCCTTGGGCGTTTTCGAGTTCGATTTCGGCGGCGATCGCTTGATTTTGGGCCGCCAAAACCGTTTGCTCCAGTTGCCAGGTGACCCCGGTGAGGATTTGCAGTTCGGGTTTGGTTTGCAGGGCCGCGAGGGCTTGGGCAATGTCACGGCGCTCGGCGGGGGTGAGGCGATACCGATCGCGAGGAAAAAGCTCATCCAAGGTCTGGGCGTACAACTTCAACGCCGTCGCATAGTCCCTCGCAAAGAGGGTCAGCTTCGCGGGGTCTTCAGCGAGCCAGGTGGGGTCACTCTCCACAAAATCGATCAACTTGGCGGCGGTGATTTGGGCCGATTCCACATCCTCCCGAATCCGCGATCGCAACACCAACAGTTGCTCTGGCTGCGCCAAACGCGACTCCAACAACACCCCCGCCAACCGCACCCGCTCCACTTCCCCATTCAATTGGGTTAATAACCGGGCTTGGCGATTCGCATCACTCAACTGTTGAATGCCTTGGCCTTGGTAATAGTCCGCCACCACCAACCCCAAAGCAGACCCCAAAATTCCCAAAATCATCACCAGCGCATACCCCACCGCCATTTTGTGACGGAGCGGCCAATGCTGTACTTTAACAGACCAAGCAGTGAACCGATTCATCGTTACCCCCACCCAATCGCCCCAATCCTGAACCCATCACAACCCACACCGACGGTGCTCAGACCGATATCATGATCCGCACCAAACGGCGGGTCAACGGGGAGCAATCGGAGCCTTGAAGTTTTGGGATGTTTGGCGATTTTTGTAAACATTGGTAAAGTACAAGGGATTGAGATGCCATGGGATGGACGTGTAATGCTGCGCTTAGAACATATCAGTAAAATCTATCCGACCGGAGAAGTCCTTAAGGATGTCACGTGGGAGGTTAAAGACAGCGATCGCATCGGCCTCGTCGGCGTTAACGGCGCGGGCAAATCCACCCAGATGCAAATTATTATGGGGCACATCGAACCCACGAGCGGTAACATCATCCGCCCCGCTGACTTGAGAATCGGGTATTTAACGCAAGAATTTGACGTTGACCCAGCCCGAACCGTGCGCGAAGAGCTTTGGACGGTGTTTCACGATGCTAACACCACCCACGCAGAGTTAATGCGGGTCACCCACGCCATGGAAGGCGCTGACCCCGACACCCTCGACACCCTGCTCCACAAGATGGACAAGCTCCAACGGCGGTTTGAAGCCCTGAACGGCTACGCTCTCGACGCGGAAATTGAGAAGATTTTACCGGAGATGGGGTTTGATCCTGAAGATGGCGATCGCCTCGTCTGCACCTTCAGCGGCGGCTGGCAAATGCGCCTTAGCTTAGCTAAAATCATGCTCCAAGACCCGGATCTCCTCCTCCTCGATGAGCCGACCAACCATTTAGATCTTGAAACCATCGAATGGCTCGAAGGCTATTTAAAAGACCTCAAAACCCCGATGGTGGTGATCTCCCATGACCGGGAATTCCTCGATCGCCTCTGCACCCAGATCGTCGAAACCGAGCGCGGCGTATCCACCACCTATCTCGGCAACTATTCCGCCTACCTCGCCCAAAAAGCCGAAAGCCAAGCCGCCCAACTCAGCACCTACGAACGCCAACAAAAGGAAATCGCCAAACAACAGGAATTTGTCGAGCGGTTCCGCGCCAGCGCCACCCGCAGCACCCAAGCGAAAAGCCGCGAAAAGCAACTGGGCAAAATCGATCGCATCGAGGCCCCGATCGCCAACCTCCGCAGCCTCAAATTCACCTTTCCCACCGCCTCCCGTAGTGGCCGCGAAGTGGTGAAAATCGAAGACCTTTCCCACACCTACGGCGATAAGGTGCTCTTTTTAGGGGCGAATTTGCTCGTGGAACGGGGCGATCGCATCGCCTTCCTCGGCCCCAATGGCTGCGGTAAATCCACCCTGCTCCGAATGATCGTCGGCCTCGAAGCCCCCGAAGATGGTTCCGCCGAGTTTGGCGATCACAACATCATCCCCGGTTACTTCGAGCAAAACCAAGCCGAAGCCCTCGACCTCAAAAAAAGCGTCCTCGATACCATCCACGACGAAGTTCCCGACTGGAAAAACGAAGAAGTCCGCACCCTGCTCGGCCGCTTCCTCTTCAGCGGTGAAACGGTGTACAAACCCGTCGCGGCCCTGAGTGGAGGCGAAAAAGCCCGCCTGGCTCTGGCGAAAATGCTGCTCTGTCCGGTGAATGTGCTGATCCTCGATGAGCCCACCAATCACCTCGACATTCCCGCCAAGGAAATGCTCGAATCCGCCCTCCATGACTACGACGGCACGGTGTTGATCGTCTCCCACGATCGCTATTTCATCTCCCAAGTCGCCACGAAAATCGTCGAAGTGCGGGACGGGGATTTAGTGGTTTATAACGGTGATTATCACTACTATCTCGACAAAGTCGCCGACGAAAAAGCCCGCATCGAAGCCCAAAAACAAGCCGAAGCCGATACCGCCAAACGGGCCGCCAAACGCGCCAAACAAAAGGAAAAAGAGCAAGCCCGCAAGAACAAAGCCACAGTCTAGGGGCGATCGCAATGGTGCTTGTTCCGGCCCGGCAATGGTTTCAAACTCTGGTGCAAAAACCGGAGGCGATGATCGATCTCACCGCTGCGGCATTGGCGATCGCCCAAGAGGAATACCCCAACCTCGACCCGGCGATCTGTCTTGATCACCTCGAAACCTTGGCGGCGGCGGTGCGATCGCATCTCCCCGCCAGCCCCTACCCCCTCAAAGTAATCCAAAGCATCAACCATGTGCTCTACACCGAGCACGGTTTTCGGGGCAACAGCGACCACTATTACGATCCCCGGAATAGTTTCCTGAACGATGTCTTAACTCGCCGTCTTGGGATTCCCATCACCCTTGCCCTCGTCTACCTTGACCTTGCCCGGCGGCTTGACTTTCCCATGGTGGGAATCGGGATGCCGGGTCATTTTCTCATCCGCCCAGAATTTGAAGCCGTGGGAATTTTTGTCGATGCATTTAATCAGGGCGAAATTCTATTTGAGCAAGACTGTGAAGCCCTGCTCAGCCGCATTTATCAACGCCCGATTACCCTCCAAACCCACTTTTTAGAACCCGTCACCGCCAAACTATTTTTGGCGCGAATGTTGAATAATCTCAAGCAAATTTACCTCAATCAATCGGAGTTTACGAAGGGCATTGCCTGCTGCGATCGCATCCTCCTCCTCTTCCCCGATCATCCCCTCGAACACCGCACCCGCGGCCTGCTTCACTACGAACTCCAGCACTGGCCCGCCGCCCGCCACGATCTCCAGCAATACCTCCACCTCACCCCCAACGCCCAAGACGCAATCATGATCCAGCGTCTCCTCCTCGAACTCACCACCCGCTGAAGTGCGATTTCAATGCGTTCCAAGAGGGTGAACATGGGTTTTGAGCCACTGTGTAAAAACAACACGAGTTAGGGATGAGGCAGCGAGTGTTACTATGATTGATTCCTGTTCATTCACGGATGCTGTGATTTCCAAATCATGGATGACTAAAAACGTTTCCATTGCAGCATGTCCTGTTCTTTTATTACCATCTACAAAGGGATGATTCATGATGATAGAAAATCCGAGGATAGCTGCTTTATCGATCACAGTAGGGTAAAGATCGTTACCATCAAATGTCATCTGAGGTTGAGCGATCGCTGATTCTAAAATCCCAAAATCCCGCAATCCGCCCAGTCCTCCTGACTGTTGCAAGATGCGATGATGGATCATCACAACATCATCACAAGTAAGATAACGAATCATGCTAATCGGCGATACAATTCAGCATTTTTCTGAAGAACATATTGAGTGGCGGTATCAATTGTGTGGGTAGAAAAATCAGATTCTACTGACTCTTGTACAGATGCTTGGACTTTTGAATCCCCTAGGCTTTGGTCAGTATGAGGTTGAATATCTGGTTCTAGAGGTTCTGACTGTTGCGCCTCCTGTGGGTTAATACCAGCAAACACCAAACTCCTGACTTGTAAGGCAGGCTCTAAGGTATTAATTTCTAGGTTTTGAACAATCTCTTCAGCCCCAATCTCGCAGTCATAGACCACATACGTCCAGATTCCAGGCTGACCCGCCTCAGCCTGTTCTGATTCATAAAATGTGGTTGTTCCATCATCAGAGAAATCATAGAAAGCCGAGTAAATATCCTCCCAACCACAATCTGAATGGTTGAGGCTTGCCAAGATTACCGACACAACCCCAGCGAGATGGTGGGGTTGTGTTTCCACCTGCACAAGACGTACACCCGTCCACGTCACATTATGTAATTCAAGAGCCATGCTCCCCCCTGCACCGTTGTCGATTCAAGTCTGTCTCCAGTCTAACGAGGGACTTAACGCACTTCGTAGCCGAAGAGGTTGGGGTCTACTTCCGTGAGGTTGAGATCGGCGAGGCCGTATTCAGCCCAGCGTTGATCCACTTGGGCGGCGGTGGCGGGGTCGGATTCGAGGACTTCGCCCCAATCGTGGTCGGTTTCCGGGGGAATTTTTGTGGTGGCATCGATGCCCATGCGGCCGCCGAGTCCGATTTTTTCGCTGGCGAAGTCGAGGGTGTCGAAGGGGGTATCGGGCAGGATGAAGACATCGCGCACGGGGTCAACTTTGGAGCTAATCGCCCAGACTACTTGCCGGGGGTCGCGGATGTTGATGTCTTGATCGACGACGACGACAAATTTGGTGTAAGTGAATTGGGGCAGGGCTGACCAGAAGGCGAGGGCGGCGCGGCGGGCTTGGCCGGGATAGGCTTTGTCAATGGAGATGATCGCCATTTTGTAGCTGAGGGCTTCCATGGGGAGGAGGAAGTCGGTGATCTCCGAGACTTGTTGGCGGAGGATGGGGGTATAGATGCGGTTGAGGGCGATCGCCATCATCGCTTCTTCTTTCGGGGGGCGACCGCTGAAGGTGGTGAGATAGACCGGGTCTTTGCGGTGGGTCATGCAGTGGAAGCGGATTAGGGGCGAATCTTCCACGCCGCCGTAGTAGCCCATGTGGTCGCCAAAGGGGCCATCGGGGAGCATTTCACCGGGGGTAATTGTGCCTTCAAGGACAAATTCTGAATCGGCGGGCACTTCGAGATCAACGGTTTTACATTTCGCCAGCGTCACCCCGCTTTTGCCGTAGAGTCCTGCAAACAGCCATTCGGAGAGATCCACCGGGATCGGGGTGGCGGCGGCCATGATGATTAAGGGATCGACACCGAGGGCGATCGCAACCTCTAATTTTTTCCCCGCCTCCGCCGCCTTGCGCAGGTGTCGCGCCCCGCCTCGCACTGAGAGCCAATGCACCGTCATCGTCTTGTTGGACTGCAACTGCAACCGATAGACCCCCACATTGGGCGTTCCCGTTTCCACATCCTTGGTAATCACCAAGCCCAGGGTGATAATTTTCCCCGCGTCGCCGCTGTAGGGACGGATCAGCGGCAAGGTATTGAGGTCGAGATCGTCACCGTCAATCACCACCTGCTGACAGGGCGGGAAAAAGTCGCGCCCCGGCTTCGCTTTGACCACATCAAAGAGTAATTTGCCAAACTCAAGCCCCTGGGCGAGGGTTTTCGGGGGTTTGGGCTGTTGGAGCATCCCCAATTTTCGCCCCAGATCTTCGAGTTCGGCGAGGGTTTCCCGATTCATCGCCCAGCAAATCCGCTCCACTGTGCCCATCAGGTTCACCGCGACGGGAAATTTTGCCCCTTTGACATTTTCAAAGAGTAAGCCGGGGCCGCCGACGGTGAGCATCCGGTTGGCAATTTCTGCGATTTCGAGTTCTGGGTCAACGGGGGCGGTGATGCGGCGCAGTTGGCCGCGGTCTTCGAGTTGTTGAATAAAGCCCCGTAAATCTCTCGCCATGGGTTGATCTCAGCTTGGTTACATATCTTTACAGTGTAGAGGCCGGGGGAGCGCGATCGCAAAGGATTCCCCACATTCACCCCTTGTCCCAAACCCAGACCCCTGTGCTATAGTGGAAAAGCTTCATTTTCGGGATGTGGCGCAGCTTGGTAGCGCACTTCGTTCGGGACGAAGGGGCCGCTGGTTCGAATCCAGTCATCCCGATTTTTTCACTCGACTTCATCCAAAGACTCGCCCCACTGCTCTAAATAGAGTTGTGTGGCGTTGATGATGGGCTCCATGTCGAAATTATTGGCATGGTGGCTCAACATTTGGCGCAATGGCTCATGGTCGGGGGAAAGCTCTGCGATCAACTGATGCACTTGTACGTCGTAGCAGAGCATTGCCATTTCGTTGAGGTTCTGTACCCACGCCAGGGGAAGACCCTCAAAATCGCTGGGGTGAAGCGTGGGGAGGGGATCTTGGAACGGTTTGGGGGCCGGGGATTCGTAGGTATAGAGGATATTCAGGTGAGCGGCGAGCGTCGTGAGTAGATCCGCTTCGGTGCAGGGTTTAGGGAGAAACGCATCACAGCCGGCGGCGATCGCAGCCTCGCGATCGTGCTCAAAGGCATGGGCCGTGAGGGCAATAATCGGCATCGGCTGCCCGGTGGGGTTCGCGGCTTCCTGAGTGCGAAGCTGTTGCATGATCGTCAGCGCATCCGGCACATCGAGATCGATCATGATCAAATCTGGGCGGTGGGTTTGCCATTGAGCCAGAGCATCAGGGGCGGTGGTGGCGGCTTGGGGTTGAAACCCGATGCTAGAAAGCAGTTCCACCAGAAAACGACGGCAGAGATCATCCGCATCCACAACCAGCAGACGGGGAGGGCTACCGTCTGTCGCGATCCCTTGCACCCGTCGCGTCTCAGCCTGTTCGGTGGGGAGAATGGCATCGGTGGCGGGCATTGGTAATGTCACACAAAAGGTACTGCCCTGCCCCGGTTCGCTACAGAGCATCAGACGGCCACCGAGTAATTCCACAAACCGCATACTGATGGTTAAGCCCAGGCCGGTTCCGTTGGGGACGTTCTGCCCAGCCGTGGTTTGTTCAAAGGCCTCAAAAATTTTTGATTGTTCATGGGGATGGATGCCAACGCCGGTATCTTCGATCAAAAACGACAGATCATCGGGTCGGACTGCGGTGGTGCAGGGGATGACCCGTAGTCTGACAGAACCGTGGGCTGTAAATTTAATCGCATTGCTGATGAGATTGATCAGGATTTGGCGCAATTTGACAGAGTCGGAGTAGACATAGCGCGGGATGTGCGGATCAAGGTTGAGATCAAGCTGGAGTCCTTTGGCGATCGCGGCATGGTGCAGCAAATCATACACCGCCTGCACCAGGTCGATTAAATCAAAGGGGACAGGGTTCACCGTCAGGTGACCCGCTTCAATTTTGGACAGATCCAGAATGTTATTAATCAACGACAGCAGATGATCACCACTGCGCAAAATAATCTGGAGATTGTCTTGGTGGTGTGGACTCAGGGTCAAGTCACGCTCCATCACCTGGGCAAAGCCTAAAATCGCGTTGAGGGGGGTACGGAGTTCATGGCTCATGTTGGCTAGAAACCGACTTTTGGCGATGCTGGCGGCTTCGGCGGCATCTTTGGCCTGTTGCAGTTCGAGTTCAAACCGTTTGCGATCGCTCACATCCCGCACAATCACCAGCACTTGATTCTCCAACACCGGCACAAACCGCGCCTCTTGATACCGCAAATCGTTATCAACGATCAGAGTATATTCATCGACCTGCACCGTCCCGGTATCCAGAGCCGCTGCAATACAGTCAAGCCGTCTTTGGGCAATCTCCGGCGGCAACGTATCCCGAATATTGCCCCCAATCGTGATGTTGTTCGGGTTATAGACCGGAAAATTGTCGCGGGCAAAAAAGTTGAGGCGGTTTCCGTCTCGATCCAACTGAATCAAAATATCAGGAATGGCCTGGAGCAGGGCGCGGGTCGTCGCTTCACTGTGGCGCAGGGCCGCTTCCACTTGATATCGCTGGGTCAGATCTCGCACGACGATCAGCACTTCATCGGCATTGAGGGGGACAATCCGCGCCTCTTCCCACGCCTCTTGACCCTGGAGTTGGATCGGAAATTCATAATGCTGAATTTCCCCGGTCTCTAGAGCACGCTCACAGAAGGCTAACCGTTGTTCGGCCATTTCTGGCGGTAAGAGATCCCGGATATTGCGGCCGATCGCCTCGGCCAGAGGCACGACAGTGTTAAAGGTGGTCGGACTGTGGATCTCTAGATGGGTTCCGTCCCGGTGCATACGGATCAACAAATCCGGCAGCGCGTTGATTAACGCCCGCATTTTGGCTTCGCTGTGTTGGAGAGCGAGTTCGGCTTCCTTGCGATCGTTAATGTTCCGAATGATCAAAAGTGCCGTGTTGATGTGATAGGGAATGATCCGGACTTCTTCGTAGATGTGCTGACCCTCGGACCAGAGTTCTTGTTCAAAGACTTGTACCGTTTGAGTGGCGATCGCCGCCTTAACCGCCTCAAGTTGGCGGTGGGCGATCTCCGGCGGCAACAGATCCAAGATATTTTTACCCATTGATTGATGATCCTGGGCGCGCGGGATCAAGTCTCGACTATGGCGCGATCGAAACTTACCCAAATACACCCCATCCCCATCGATAAAAATCATCAAGTCCGGAATCGCATCGAGCATCATCCGGTGACGGGATTCACTTTCTTGCAGCGCCGCTTCAGTTTCTTTGAGGGTCGTTACTTCGGTTAAAACTCCATACCAAATAATGCTGTGATCCGGTTGTCGGGCTGGTTTAGCCGTGCCTTGTATCCATTTCAATCGGCCGCTGGCGGTGCGAATGCGATATTCACACTGCCAGGGTTCTAGGGTTGCCGCAGAGTGGGCAATGGAGGCATTGAGGTGATCGCGATCGTCCGGCACAATCAGATCAAAAATGGTGTTGGGATCATCACACATTGCTTGGGCCGAAACTTCGTGGAGATGCTCCGTCTCAGGACTGGCAAAGGAGAAAAAATGCTCACCATTGGGTAATAAATGATAGGCATAGACCACACTAGGAATCGTGTCGGTGATCCGGCGGAGGCGTCGCTCTCGGTCTTGGATGGCCTGTTCCATCCATTTGCGATCGCGGATATCTTGAATCTGCGTCACAAAATAAAGGGGGCGATCGGAGCGATCGCGCACCAGGGCCACATTCAGCAAACACCACACCTCCGCCCGTCGCTTCGTCAGATACCGCTTTTCAAGCTGATAACTCTGGACTTCGCCGCGCATCAACCGTTCCCGCTGCTCCAAATTCCCATTGAGATCATCCGGATGAGTAATCTGCGGAAACGTCAGCGATCGTAACTCCCGCTCCGAATAGCCCAACATCTTACAAAACACCGCATTCACCTTCACAAAGCGATTCTCCAAACTGAGGATCGCCATCCCAATCGCCGCATGATCAAACGCACTCCGAAACCGCTCCTCACTCTCTTGCAGCGCCAACTCCGTCCGCTGTCGCTGAATCGCCCCCGCAAACAATTCCCCCATGATCTGAAGCCCCTGAATCTCCTGCTCCGACCACTGACGCTGCTGACGCACCGCATCAAACCCCACAAACCCAAAACATTCCCCCTGCACCATAATCGGCACACACAGCAACGACTGAATCCCCTGCTGGATCAACACCTCCCGTGCCGCCTCAGTCTCCTCCAAACAGTCAGCCACCACCGGGATATACACCGTCTCCCCCGCAAAAATCTGCCCAAACACCCACGGAAACATCGTCAACTCAACCCGTTGCAAATCATCTTGATGGGCAGTAATTCCCGGCGCACACCATTCATGGGTACAAGACACCTGCCCTCCACTCGGCAACGCCTGAAACAAATAACTCCGATCAACCCGAATAAACGTTCCAAACTGCTCCAACACAGCCTGAATCTCCTGATCCAAATTCTGCACCGCCGCCTTCAACAACTGCGTTGATGCCTGAGCCATCAATCGATTCAGGGCGAGATTGTAGCGCAGCATTGATGTTCGGACATCCACTTCTTTTTCAAGCTGGACATTTAACGCCTGTAATGATACGTTAATCTCCTGCTGATTCTGAGTCTGGAAATAATCTTGCAACGCCGTCCGCACCAGTTCAATCAGTTCCGAGCCATTCCACGGCTTAGCCACGTATTGATATAGACTAGCTTGATTCACCGCCCGACCCATCGCCTCCGGACTCACCTGCCCCGTCAGCATCACATTCAAGGTTTTGGGCGATTGACGATGGGTTTCAACCAGCAGCGCATCCCCCTTGAGACCCGGCATTAATTGGTCACTGATGATCAACGGAATTTCAACTTTATCCTGCAATAACTCCGTCAGCAGTTCGAGCGCTTCTTCACCACTTTCCGCCACTTCAATACAATAGTCATCACCCAACGCTTGGTATAACAAGTCCCGCAAGCTTGACAACACCAATATTTCATCATCAACACAAATGATTGTCGGTTTATCCATGCATGAACCTCAACCTGCACATATTGTAGACGATGAGATCGACAGTCCATCGCAATCCTTGCAGAGGAGAGGTTTGGCTATCTCCAAGGATCTTCCGCCTTGTTACAATCCTGGCAGGACGGCTTAGAATTGGGACAATGGAATACCCTATCTATTTTAGTAACCCAATTGTTCAGATGCTGATTCAAATTCATGTGCCGAGTATGGTTTGCCAAGCCTGCGTCAAAACCATCACCAATGCGATCAAAGCGAATGACCCTGCTGCCATGATTGAGGCGGATTTGAGCCAACATCAGGTTACGGTCGATGGTGCTCTAGATCTAGAACAGGTGAAAGCAATGATTCTGGCGGTCGGCCACGAGGTGGCTTAGGGTTGGGTATCCTGGACTAGTGCAGTGGCACAGCTAAAAATAGGCTTGATTGTAGTGTCGTGACACAGCCAAAATGATACTTTATTGTAGGGTGGGTTAGGCGGATTAAACTCCTGCCATTACTGTAATCTAGCAATCCGCCGTAACCCACCGGTTAAGGTGTGTCGTGACTTACTTTATTGTAGGGTGGGTTAGGCGGATTAAACTCCTGCCATCACTGCAATCTAGTAATCCGCCGTAACCCACGGATTAAGGTGTGTCGTGACACTAGTGCAGCGTCAAGACTTACTATTCGGATTGTCTTGAATGTCCAACGCTCAACGTGACGGTGCGTTACGCTTCGCTAACAGCACCCTACAAACATCCTAATTCTTGGCATTGACGCTGCACTAGTGCAATGG
>NZ_JAQMTY010000172.1 GCF_028330765.1 Spirulina subsalsa CS-330
CATTCAGTGGACGTTAAACAGATGCTTGTGGAGGGGAATCTGGACGGGGTTTCAAGACAGAGATGACTTGAGACTAGACAAACCCAATGAAGCAAGAATCCCTCGTTATAATCTTTGATTTAACGGTGGGAGTGTCAATGTCTTGATGCTGAGTTTGGCGGCGATCGCGCCCCTAAACTCTGGCGACTCAATGCCTGGGGAGACTATCAAACGCCCCCCGATGCCACGGAAATTTTAGTGCGCCCGGATCATCCGGATCAACCCTTTGAGGTTCAAACCTTAATCGGCAAACGAGCACCCGATCCACAGTGCAGTTCAGACTAATTCCAGATTGATTAAAACGGGAAAAGCGATCAATGGCACGACTACGAAGAGCGGCGATTGATCGCTTTGTTTGCGGTTAGGCTTCAGCGTCGGATGAAACTTATCCCCCTTTCAACATCAAATAATACAGTGCGCCGCGATAGCCCATGACTCCGGCACGTTGGCCCGCCACATCACCGGAACCCATGTACACATCAACGCGCCCAGGGGTTAAAATCGCGCTGCCCTTATCTTGGTCAAGGACAAACCGATTGACTAACTGGGGTTGAGTGCCGCCCCGCCCATCGGGGTAGGGGATTTGGGTACGGATTAATGCGAGTGCGCCGGGGGGCATCAGGGTTTTGTCGGTGGCGATGGAGCGATCGGCGGTCACGGGTACGCCTAAGCTGCCGGTGGCTGGGGAACCGTTGGTATCTCGGAAAAAGATGAAGCGGTCATTCTGCGGAAGATAGCGGGAGAGTAAGTCGGGCTGGGCGCGGAAAATGTCGATCATTTTCGGCAGGGTAAACCCATCGCGGGGATGGAGGCCATCGGCGATCATTAGTTTCCCGATGCTGACGTAGGGGTAGTCCGTGCTGCCGTGGTAGCCGACGCTCATGGTGCTGCCATCGGGAAATTTGAGTTTGGCTGAGCCTTGAATTTGGACGAGATAGGCTTCGAGGCGATCGCGGAACCAGACTAATTCATTGCCGCGCAAAATGCTATCGGTTCCCATGCCGTCAACCCCTTCGATCAGGCGGCGTTGTGGATGGGGCATCGTCCAAGCTTCCAAATCCGCCGGACGACGATAGAGGGGATAGCAATATTCATCGGTACGGACGCGGCTGGCTTGATAGACCGGCTCGTAATAGCCGGTAAAGTAGACGGTGCCTTGGTTATCGGAACCGACGGACTTGTAAAATGTGAATTCTCGCTTCACGGCGGCTTGCAGGGCTTCGGGGCTTTGGGCCGTTTGCAGGAGTTCACGGAAACGGAGGAGAGAGCGGCGGGTGCGATCGCGCGTAATCCAGCGGATCGGGTAGTTGCGGTAGGCTTCAGTAGCGGCGGGGGTATCAAGGTAGCGCAAGCTGTGGTTAATCGATGTGATCAACGCGGCTTTGTCGCCCGCACCATAGTAGCTACGCCACAATTGCTCATCAAACCCCAAATCGGCCACTTGGCGATCGGGGTTAACCCATTCCAGGGGCGGCGATTGACGGGCTTGTACCGCGAGGTGAGGGATGAGGAGCACGAGGCTTAAACCCAGAACAAACCCAGCAATTAACTTTTTCATACAAACTTTTTTGGAGGAATTTGAGTACAGTGCTTAGCAATCAACCGTCAGACAGCAGTCCTAAATTAAAATTATTGGGACAGGCAAGGGGCTTAAGCCCCTTGTTGCTCAAGGCTGAGGGTTTCAAACTCAAATAGGATTGCTATACATGTTGAATGAACTGCGATCGCAGTCTTGGCTGACCCCGTTCAATACTGAAACTCACACCACATAAACAGACCATTCTGGATTGAAGCGGGGTTATTTTTGCGTCGTTAGTGATTGTGACGGTCAAACGTGACAGAATTCAAACCGTAATGTGACAGACCAAAAACCGCACAGCGATGAATACCATTGGCTCATCGACAAAAATTTACAAAATGTTACCTTACCCACGGCCAAAAAACAAACCACCCTCAACTGCTAAAGGCTGAAGAGTTGATTGTTCTCAAGGATTGCCCTACGGGGATCGGGCATCATCAACAGAGACAGCACCGCCTAAAAGTCGCGATCAACACTGCCCCCAAAGACCGGCTCCACCCGGATCGCCGCGACGCAACTGGGGCGCAACACCATATACTCGCCCTGCAAGTTCTTAATCGGAACACTAATCAACCCGGTATCGTTCGCTTTGGGTAAGAGTTCGGTGCTGTACCACTTTTGAAAATCTTGAATGGAGGCGAAGCGCACTTCTTCGCGGTGTCCAGACGTGAGCATGATGTGAACGGCAAACTCATCGGGTGTACGAGGCATAATCCTTCACTTTCCTGCAATCGGTGTTTCGGAACTATTTTAGGGGGAAAGTTCCCCTCTCGTTGCGTCTAGGTTAAAAGGTTGAGGCGTTGGAGGCTTTGATCGAGCCAGGGGGGGAGGGTTTGATCGAGTTCGGCGCGATCGCGCACTTGCATTTGCTGTGGCTTGGGTAATTCAAACGGTAATTTTGCGCTCTGGGGGGAAAGGTAGAGGGTGAGGAGTTGGCTGGGGCGTTTGGTGGCGATCGCATAGCCCAACTCCAAGGCTACTGCCCCATGCAAGGCTTGACCCGGTAAGGGGGTCACGTCCACCAACAACAGGAGGCTATTGCGAATTTGGCGCAGGTGGGCTGGGGTGAGGGTCAAGGGTTGGCCGTGGGCCGGTCGGGGCAGCACTTCGACCCGCAGCGGCACGCGCAGCCGTGCTTGTTGGCGATCTACATAGGCTTGCACGGCATCGTCTAACCAATGGGGGCCGTCTTGGTCGGGATCGAGAATCAGCAAAATAACGGGGTCAAGGACGGCATTAATCGCCTGCTTGGTGAAATAAATTTCCTGGGAAAGCAGGTCAATATTGGCGATCGCATAGCCACCACTGCCCTCAATATAAAACTCCACCTCCGCCCCTTCTAGATAGCGTTGAAACCAGTCCGCCTGCTGCACCTGTTCAATATCATCCAAAAAATCCGCCCGCAGCCCAGACTTCAACAAACTATTCCGGCTCAACCGTAGATCATGGGGCCGTTGGACGATCTCCGAAATGGGTTCGTACCCATCGAGATACCAAGCCTTTAACGCGATAATTGCCATCCAGCCCCCTGCAACACTTGTACTAGAACGGGCTACTATCCTAGCATCCAGATTGCGATCGCCCCGATAATTTTTGGCTAAATTTCCACTCCTTGGCTCTGGTAATGTGGCCCGCCTCCCGCCAAGCCCCAGACCGTGCGCTATGGTTTGAGATCAGAACCCTGTCCGTTTTTCGACAGCCTAGATCCATGCCTGAATCATCTCCTCCCCCATCTCCCCCTCCCACGCCTTGGCTGGGTCTCTCCGTCCTGCTTGGCCCCGCCGGACTTTGGCTCGTTCTTCTGCTCGTCCTGCCCACCCTGGTGATTGTTGAACTGAGTCTCGTGCCGGGGATTCGACCGGGGGACGTGGTCAATCCCAGCGGTTTGGCCAACTATGGACGGGTCTTCGATGGGGTGAATCTCCAAGTGATCCTGCGATCGCTCCTCTTCGCCACCGGAACCACCCTCCTTTGTCTCCTGATGGGCTTTCCCGTCGCCTACTGGCTGGCCCAAATTGCCCCCCCCAAATGGCGTAACCTTCTCCTCCTTGGCTTCATCCTCCCGCTGTGGACGTCCTCCCTGCTGCGAACCTACGCCTGGATTACCATCCTCCGGCCCACGGGTGTGATGAATACGGTACTCGGTGCGATCGGCTTGCCCGGCCTGGAGATTCTCAACCGCACCCCCGCTGTTTTCGTCGGCATGGCCTATAGTTACCTGCCCTACATGGTGCTCATCCTTTACGCCTCCTTAGAAAAACTCGATCGCCAACTCCTCGAAGCCTCCGCCGATCTGGGCGCAAACCCCCTCGAAACCTTCTGGAAAGTCACCATCCCCCAAACCGCCCCCGGCATCGCCGCCGGTTCCCTCCTCGTCTTCATCACCGGCCTCGGCGATTTTGTTGATCCCGAACTCCTCGGCGGTGCATCAAGTATGACCCTCTCACGGCTGATTTATAATCAATTTCTCGGTGCAGCACGTAATTGGGGATTTGGTTCCGCCCTCAGTGTTGTGTTAATTTTTGCAGTGAGTGTTGCGATCGCACTCCTGATTAAATACGGCGATCGATCCGCAACGTCCTAAACATTCTAATTACGGAATCCGCACAATGGCTGAAATGTATCCCCATTAATTGCACCCTATCCGGATCATTATTGAATACAGTAGACTAGCGAGTTAGATGGATGAACAGGGTAATACTATCTCTCGCGGTCTGTCATAATCATCATTGGTATGTCGTTAAACTGTGTAAAGATTGATCGACCTGTTTACTATCAACTAATAACTAAGGTGTCTTGAGGAGTTATTCATCTGTGAAACCCAAACAATCACTAGACCAAACCGTCTCGCTCACGCTGTTACTGACAGCGTTAAGCTCAGGTGCTGCACCGATGGCCTTGGCAGAATCAACCGTTAAATCTGCTCACAAAGAACTAGCCCCCACCAGTCAGTTAACACCAGATACCGCCGCCACCCAACCCGCAGTTGACGCACTCACCGCCGCCGTCTTGGCTCAGAATCCCAACGCGGATGCCTTAGCATTCGATGCCCAAAGCCCCGAAGTTGCACAAACGGATCTCTCCACACCATCCGTTTTGACCCTGGGTTCCTCCCCTCAACTCGCCGCATCTCCCAGTCTGATTGCCGCCGATGTAGACACTGATCCCATGGCTCAGGTCAACAACGTCTTTGAACTGCGGGATGTGTCACCCAATGATTGGGCCTACGCTGCTTTACGCGACTTAGTCAATCGCTACGACTGCATCAAGGGTTATCCCGACAGCACTTTCCGAGGCGATCGCGCCCTCTCCCGGTATGAGTTCGCCGCCGCCCTCAACGCCTGTATGCAGGTAATTGAACAAACCCTCGCGGAAATTGGCGATCGCTTCGCCACCCAAGAAGACCTCGAATCCCTCCGCCGTCTCACCCAAGAATTTGAAACCGAACTTGCCACCCTCAGCACCCAAGTAGACGACCTCGAAGAGCGCGTCCAATTCCTCGAAGACAGCCAATTCTCCACCACCACCAAACTCTTTGGCCAAACCACCATCGGCCTCCAAGGCCGCAGCCGAGGCAGCTTCAACCTAGGGGGAAACACCTTTGAAGACACCGAAAACAACATCAACGTCATCCACACCACCTACCTGAGTCTCTTCACCCAATTCAACCCCCGCAGCCTCCTCCTCACCACCCTCAACTCAGGAAACGGACGCACCACCGATCGCTTCACCGATAGCTTAGCGAGCTATGTTGGTCTCGCCTACGAAGGAGACATCGACAATCGGGTGGAAATCTCTGATCTCAACTATCGCCATTTAGTCACCAATAACCTAGCCGTGATGGTTGGCCCCAAAGGCATCGGCCCCGTTAACGTCTTCCGAGGCACCAACCGAATCGAAAACGAAGGCAGCGGCTCCCTCTCTCGCTTTGCCCAACGGAACCCGATCATCGCCACCGGTGGCAGTGGTGCAGGTGCAGGCATTGACTGGCAAATTAACCCCAGTGTCAGTTTACAAGGAACCTATTCATCCAATGATCCCCTCACCGAGGGTACATTATTTGGCGGTGACACCAACATCACAACCTTCGGCTTACAAGTGGTCGCTGCCCCAACCCGTGATATTGACATATCGCTCCAATATATCAACTCCTACAACCCCTTTGGTCGTCTAGGCGCAGGCATTGGTGATGATCTCTTAGTGATTCCCAACTTCAACAATCAACGGGCTCCGATCAGCACCGATGCCTATGGGTTGACCCTAGAATGGCGGGCCTCGGATCGCATCACCTTCGGCGGCTGGACAGGCTACACCGTATCCGACTACCTACCGGCTGAAGGCACGGTCGAAACCTTTAACTGGATGACCTTCCTCAACTTTCCGGATCTCGGTGGTGACGGCAATTTACTCGGTCTTTACTTCGGACAGCCCCCCCGCATCTCCTACAGCAACCTAGAGACGGGACGTAATATCCCCAGCTTCATCAATGAAGGCAATTTACTAGGCCCGGCTGGCGGTCAGCAAGGAGCAACGTACCATCTTGAAGCCTTTTATCGTTGGCGGCTCAATAACAATATCAGCATTACGCCGGGTGTGATTTGGCTCATTAGCCCATTCCATAACGGGGCTAATGATGATATTTTGATCGGCGCAGTTCGCACAACGTTTAGCTTCTAGCCTTTCCGGAAATCTCAAAAAAAGCTTTGGATGAGGGGAACCTTTGGGTTCCCTTTCTGGTCAGAGGTCATAACAACGCAAAAATGTCCGCGTACTTCTGGAATAACACTGTTTCGTTATCATCTTGGACATTTCACCCTTATCCGTAAGATTACGCATTCTCTCTCAAGCTCAGGCAATTCACCGAATTTCTCTGATTCCTTGCTATTCTTTCCGTCACTCATTCGTGGAGTTTGTTTCATTATGATGTCTAAATTTGCCCACAAAACCGCTCTGTCCTTAGGTCTTCTCGGCAGCCTTGCCGCCGTTGCTGTCGCTCCTGCGGCAGAGGCTCAAGTTCGTGTCACAGGTGGTAATGTCTCCGGTGCAGCTGGCTTCTTCATCCCCGATTCAGGAAACATCAGCCTCTTCGACTTGGCGATTCAAAACATGCAGATTGTCAGCCCGAACGGGGTTCTGACCAATCCGCTGTTTATCCCCACCGCTACAGGGGGATTCGTTGACGCAGACACCAGTAATTCGGTAACGGCTGGGGATACAGGTTTGATTACCGGGAAACTGTCCGGGATTGCCTTTAGTGCTGGTGGTTCGTTGATTCCGTTCTCCCAAGTAGACACCGCCCTGGCATATAACGTGGGGAACTTCACTCAAATCGGCAACCCGATTGTGGGGTCTCTAATTTCTGCGAATAACTTGCCGCAGCTTTTCATTCCTACGGCTAAAACGATTACTTCATCTTCGAGTGAAGTGACGATCACACCAGGGGTGGGCAACGGTCGTGGGATGTCCATCGGTTCGTTGAATGCAAATCTCACGGCGGGTTTGATTAATCTCCCGTCCGATGTGCAATTCCGTTCATCCTCCTCTCCGGTCGTTCAAACCCCCTACAGCTTGCCCCGCAACCTCAAGTTCAAGTTTGAAGGGAGCAATGTTACACCGGAATTGGGTTCAGATTTAGATCCGACGGATAACGAAATTCAATTCATTGGTGAAGCTAACCAAGCCTTTGAAATTGCTACGTTTGGTGATGGTAATAACACATCGTTCAAACTCGAATCTGATTCTGGCTTCATCGACATCGCTCTGGGTAATGTTCAAGTGAACTCGACCAGTGGGACGGGAACATTAACAGATACTGCTCCCACAAACTACAAAATCGAAGGCCAAACGGAAGGTATCTTTGCGCTCTTTGCACCGGGTCAAGTGGCAGTGCAAGGGTCGGGTCGGAATACTACGATGGAATTCCAGCAAGGTGCAAATGGCTTTAAGGCGAACACAGAAGGTGGTGGTGATGTAACGCTTCTAGCGGCTGCTTCAGGTGTGGGTAATGGAACGGCAATTAGCACCGGCTTTACGAATTACCAAATTGATAGCTACCGAGCCGCGACTCGTAGCAGTCAATTCTCGGCTGTTCAAAATGTGAGCGAAGCATCGTTTGTCAATAAGTTTAAATTTGGCAATCTGACGCTAGTCTTTAACCTGACCACAGGACGCTTCACGGATGAGAATGGTAGTGAGAGCTTTGTCACCAGCAGTTCTGTTTCTGCTAGTGCGGCGCAAGCTTTGATTGCAGCGCTGTTAAATGATGTTCAATTTGTGAACTCTAGCAGCAATGTCATCAGCATCTTCTCTGGTGCGTCGGAAAGCAATTTCGAGTTGGTTGCGGCTCGGAGTTTTAATCTGAAGGTGCGCTCCAACCGCAGCGGCCGCGTCAAAGTGAAGTTCGTTCAGCGGGGTGGTCGTCGCATTTTTGTTGCCCTGCGCGGTGATGTGGGTGTGGGTGCGTTTGAACAAGTGGGGCCCGGCAGCCGGATGTTCCCCGGATTGTTTGGAACCCGTCAATTGTCGGAGGAAGATGCTGAAGCGGTATACGAGTTGATCGACACGCTTGAAATCAGTGATGCCGATGATGTCGATGATGATGCTGATTCTGATGATGCCGATGATGTCGATGATGACGACGATTCTGATGATGTCGATGATTCTGATGATGACGACGAAGACGATGACGAATCGGCTGATGCTGATCAGGGTGAACTGCCTTCCGCAATCACAGGGTTAGAAAGCCTCTCTGATGAAGAAGTGAACGCAATCAATGAGCAAATTGACTCACTGAATCCTTCTACTGAAGAGCCTGCTGCAACTGAGCCTGCTGCAACTGAGCCTGCTGCTGATGAGCCTGCCGCTGAAGAGCCGGTTGCTGATGAGCCTGCTGCTGATGATACCGGGGCAAGCTTGGTGGATGATGCGCCGGTTGCCGAATAAGGTCTGATTCAACGTGAGGGAACTGGCTTCAGTTCTCTCGCGGTTCAACACTTAAAGGAAAGGGAACTCTTGAGGAGTTCCCTTTTTTGCTGGGTGATGCTTGTTTTGTTATGATCGATCGCACTCCCCCGTTCAGGAACGACCACTCCCGATCGCATCGGGGCTGGGTAAGCCGCCTTGAATTTTACTGAGCCATTCAATGAGGTTGCTGAGTTGTTGATCGGGTTTGAGAAGGCCTAGGCCGCGGACGGTGACTTTTTTCGGGCTGTAGACGAAGCGCGATCGCAAATGCTTCGGTAAATGCTCATCTAACAACCGCCATGCCGGTTCTTCCATGGGGGTTTCCAGGACGATATGTTGTGGGCCATCGGGCTTAATGCGGGAGAAGCCGAGGGATTTGGCGACCTGCTTGAGGCGCACCACTTGGATCAGTTGGAGGGCGGGTTTCGGGATCGGGCCGTAGCGATCATACCAGGCTTCTTCAATCTGGGCCAGTTCCCGCTGTGAATTCGCGGAGGATACCGCTCGATAGGCCGCCATTTTTTGCTCCAGGTCGGGAATGTAGTCGGCGGGAATAAAGGCGGTGAGTTTTAGATCAATTTGGGTATCTTCCACCTTGGGAATCTCTTGACCGCGAATTTCTTGCAATGCCTCTTGCAGCATCGACATATAGAGGTCAAAACCGAGCGCCGCCATTTGTCCCGACTGCTCTGCCCCTAAAATATTCCCCACGCCCCGAATTTCCATATCCCGCGTCGCGAGTTGATAGCCGGAACCGAGTTGGGTAAATTCTTGAATGGCGCGTAACCGTTTACGGGCAGTGTCGGAGAGGGCTTGATCCGCTGCGTAGAGTAACCAGGCGTGGGCTTGAATGCCCGATCGCCCCACCCGACCGCGCAGTTGATAGAGTTGCGACAGGCCAAAGCGTTGGGCATCTTCAATAATGATTGTGTTGACGCGGGGAATATCCAGCCCTGATTCGACAATCGTGGTGCAAACGAGGATATCCGCTTCACCATTGTTAAACGCCAGCATGGTGGATTCGAGGTCACTTTCGTTCATCTGACCGTGGGCGATCGCCACTCGCGCACTGGGCAACATTTCCACCAACTGCGCCGCCAAGCTTTCAATCCCCTCCACCCTCGGCACCACATAAAAGGTCTGACCCCCGCGATCCAATTCATTGCGAATCGCTGTGCGCACCACATCAGGATTGTAGGGTGAAAGATGGGTTTGAATCGGACGACGCGACGGCGGCGGCGTGGTGATCAAACTCATTTCCCGAATCCCCGACAATGACATATAGAGGGTGCGCGGAATCGGTGTTGCGGTGAGCGTTAAAACATCCACCTGGGTTTTCAAAGACTTGATTTTTTCCTTTTGATTCACCCCAAAGCGTTGTTCTTCGTCAATCACCAATAGGCCCAGATCGTGAAATTGGACGCTTGATCCTAAAATTTGCTGCGTTCCGATCAACACATCTAATTCACCACTGTTTAACCGCTGGAGCAGTTCCCGTTTTTCGGAAGCGGTGCGGAACCGATTGAGCAGGCCGATTTGAATCGGGTAGGGGGCAAACCGTTCTTTGAGGGTGTGGTAATGCTGCTGGGTAAGAATCGTTGTGGGGGCAAGGAATGCCACTTGTTTATGACCGGAGACGATCGCTTTAAAAATCGCCCGCACCGCCACTTCTGTTTTACCAAAACCCACATCGCCACAAACGAGGCGATCCATGGGGCGATCGCTCTCTAAATCTCGCTTCACATCCTGAGTCGCCTTCAGTTGATCCGGGGTCGGTTGATAGGGAAACGAATCCTCAAGTTCCCCTTGCCATGGTTCATCGGGAGGATAGGCAAAACCCGTTTGCTTGGCCCGCTTGGCGTAGAGTTCGAGCAAGTCCACCGCCACTTTTTTAATCGCCTTGCGGACGCGGGCCTTGGTGCGTTCCCAGGTTTTCCCGGCCATCTTGTTCAGTTCCGGAGGACGTTTCCCCGAATGCTGAAACCGCGACAAGCTATCCACCGAATCCGCCGGGACGCGCAACGTCCCATCATCATATTTGAGGGCTAAATAGTCGCGCCCTTCGATGGTTTCCAGTTGTAAGAATTTCCCAATCCCATGGCTACGGTGAACGACATAATCCCCCGGCGAGAGCTTATTGAGGTCTACTTGCTTCGAGACCGCCCGCCGCCGTTTGCGGATGTAGGTAGGACTGGCGAGACTGTGTTGGCCGAAGAATTCCCGGTCGGTGACCACCACAATGCGGTAGGTGGGGAGAATAAACCCTTCCAGTTCAGCGAGTCCGGAATATTTGAGCGCGATCGCACTCCGTTGCGTCTGCAAACGCTCAATCGCCGGATAGTCGTGGGGATTGGGAATAAACTGCGCCACACAATCATGCTCTTGCAGCAAGGACACCGCCCGCGACGGTTGCGCCGACACCAGCCATTGATTATATTGCTTCAGACTTAATCCCCCAGGCGCATCCCGCTGACCCCGGAGCAATTCCGCCAAGCTCGCAAACTGGTGCGGTGTCGTGGGTAAAGCACGGCTGGCCAGATTCACCCCCACCCCATCAACCACTAACTCAGATAAATAGATCGCCGCAAACCGGGCTTGGAGCGCCGTGCTAATCCGGGCGAAATCTCGATGGAGCGGCGGCACTTGGGGCGGGTGGGCATTCCATTGCACCGTCACATACTCCACCCAGCGGGCACAGTGGGCCGCGCAGGTGTCGGGTTCATCCACCACCACCAGGGTTTCCGGGGGTAAATAGTCGAGGAGATTGGCGGGTTCGGGATAGGCGAGGCCGAGGTAGCGGCGCAAACCGGGGGGATAGTCGCCATTCGCGATCGCTTCTTGCTCCTCCACCGGCAGATTGGGATTGCCCTGGAGGGTTTCCGCCAACAGGGGCGTAAAACTCGTTGGCGTGAGGGTGAGGCGGGGAATGCTATCGAGCGATCGCTGCGTCGCCGGATCAAACTCCCGAATCCGCTCCAACTCATCCCCATACCATTCCAAGCGCACCGGCAATTCCGTCGAAACCGGGAACACATCCACCAAATCCCCGCGCCGACTCCACTGCCCTTCACTCTCCACCAGAGCCACCCGCTGATATCCCAATTGCGCCAACTGATGATCCAACGCCTTCGCGGTCATGGTCATGCCCGTCTGCACAGTACAGAGATGGGACTTTAATAACTCCGGCGGGGGAAGATGGGGCTGCAAGGCTCGTTCTGTGGTGACGATCACCCAGGATTCCGCCCCATCCTCTGGATACACCTGCTCACTGAGCACCACAAGCTGCCCCCAGACCATCTCCGATTCTGGATCAATGGACTCATAGGGCGAAGCCTCAGAGGTGGGATAAAACCGAATCGCTTTCCACCCCATCACCTCCAACTGTGCCGCCCAGCGTCCGGCTTCTTCGAGGGTGGGACAGACAATGAGTAAGTTACGTTGCGTCGTTTGCGCGATCGCGCTACTGACCAACCCTTTAGGTAAACGAGACGCTCCATTGAGATGCAAGGGGGTCTGCTGATTTTGCAATTTTTGTACAAAATCCTGTGTCAGTGGAGAGCGAGCGATCGCCCGCACAACAGAAGAAAGCGCCATGGGATGAGGAGAAAATAGAGCCAGTTTCCCCATCATACGCTGAATCCTGTAAGGAGAGCGTGCTCAACAAATCCGGATTCATTCATTTGGAAAATGAAGACTGTAGTCTACCGATGATGCAAAACTTTCAGTGATTCAAAATTTCAGTGATCCAGATCTAAGGTCTACGATTCTGATTCATGAGACATTAACGCTCACAAGTCTGGAGAATCCCAACCTTTGGATGTCTCTTTTCTCACACAGCATTGAGCACCCTATTTTTCAGTCAACCATAACGTGATCTCCTTCAACACATCACGGTTTTAGCCATCAGATTATCGCCTGAATCCTGATCACTGTAATCAAAACATTTTTTTGATTTTAATGGCATGATTGTGTCAATTACAAAACCTGTATTTCTTAACAAAACTTTGCTATCTATGCACGGAGTACAATCATTAGTATGTTGAAATCTTTGAACTTTCGACAAAAGATCTTAGTGGGCTATGCTCTACCTGTATTTGCTTTATTTGGTGCTGCTGGATTTGGGTGGATGAGTGCGCAGCGTGTTTTTCATGTTTTTGAGATCATCCATGATACCGATCAACTCTTAAAAGAATCAGATCAATTAAAGCTCTCAACCTCTCAAGTCATTCAGACAATACGGGGGTATTTATTGATTCAAGAACCTCGATTTTTAAATCAATACTCTGATGCAAAAAATCTATTCAATCAGTCCATTACAAATTTGCAAAAAAGTCAATATTTTAATTCAGATCAGTTAAGCCGTCTTCAGACGATTGAGCGTCTGACCACGGACTATATCCAAATGGCAGACCAAATGATTCGCCTGACTCAGGCGGGACAACAAAATGAAGTCCTTGACTTGATCCGTGTCGAATCTAGCCGTCAACTGACGGACGAATTAACCCAACTCGATCTAGAGCTAGCGCAAAGTATTCGTCAGATGACGGAGAACTATCAAGCGGAGGCGGAACAAGCCATGAATCAGTTGGTGCTGGGGCTAATCCTGAGTGCTTTTTTATTAGGGGGAATTGCCCTGGCTCTCGCTTGGTGGATTATTAATCAAGTGAGTGATGTGATTTTGCAATCCACTCAAACGATTGTTTCGTCTTCGAGTGAAATTGCCACAACCATTGAACAGCAAGAACGGACGGCCAATCAGCAAGCCGCCTCGGTGAATGAGACCACCACCACGATGGATGAATTGAGTACATCATCTCAGCAGTCCCGCCAGCAAGCGGATCAAGCGACGGCGATCGCAGAAGAAGTGCAGACCTTGGCCGAACAGGGGAATCATTCAGCGGAGAATATTCTCCAAGAAATGCATGAATTACAGAATCAAGTGGTGGCGATCGCCACTCAGATCACGAATCTCAACGACAAAGCCCATCAAATTAGTAATATTTCAAGGTTAGTGAGTGATATTGCCAATCAAACCAATTTACTGGCGTTGAATGCAGCCGTTGAAGCGGTACGCGCCGGTGAACAAGGCAAAGGATTTACGGTGGTGGCGACTGAAATTCGCAAGCTCGCGGATCAAAGTAAGCAGTCCGCCGAGGATATTCGGGCATTAGTGTCCGATATTCAGACGGCGGCAAACTCCACCGTGATTGCGACCCAGGCAGGCACGCAAACCGTAGCCACGAGTATTCAAGTGACGCAGAATACGGCCAGCACCTTTGCCAAGGTGTCGGAATCCATTAATCAAATTGTGATTAATAATCGCCAAATTTCCCTCAACATTGGACAACAAGCGATCGCCACTCAACAGGTGGCAACCTTTATGAGTGAACTCAATCAAGGGGTGCAAGAAACCGCCGCCGGGATTCGACAAACCCGCGTTGGCACGCGCCAACTCAATCAAGCCGCCCTCGACTTAAACGCCTTAATTGCCGCTCAGGATGCGACCCATTCCATCCAAATTAGTCACTCTGGAGGCTAGCCATTGACCCCAAAACATCGGTTAAGGTTCATTCATCCCCCAAGGGCAAAGTAGGGAGCGATCGCCCCCTACCTGTCTGAGATCAGCACCGTTTTAAATCAGCCGACTAGACGAGAGATTGCGGAGAAGCCGTAGGCGTGGGCGTGGGTGCAATAATCCCCATCGCTACCTTTTCTTCTGGTAACAGTTGCATCGGATCAAGACCTAAAATCTCTTTGTACATCTTGATGTATTCTCGCGCTGAACTTTCCCAGCTAAACTCCTGCCGCATCGCTCGCTGTTGCAAAGCCCGCCACTGCTCTTTATAGCGGAACCCTTCCCACGCCCGCACCATTGAGGTGAAGAAATCAAGCGGTTCGTAGCGATCAAAACAGTAGCCAGTACCAGCCTCGCCCATCGGATCATGGTGGCTCACCGTATCCACTAAGCCCCCCGTGCGCCGCACAATCGGGATCGCTCCGTAGCGCATCGCCAGCATTTGAGCAATCCCACAGGGTTCAAAGCGAGACGGCATTAAGAACACATCACTGCCCGCGTAGATCCGACGCGACAGCCCATCGTTATACAAAATCTGTACCGAGGTGCGACCCGGATAGCGCGAGGCCAGATGCCACATCTGGGTTTCGTAGTAGCGATCGCCCGTCCCCAACAGCACAAACTGTGCATCAGAATAGGCCAAAAAGCGATCCATCACCTGCATAATCAGGTCAATCCCCTTCTGCTCCACCAAGCGCGTCACCATCCCCACCAAAAAGAGATCCGGATTAATTTCCAGACCTAGCTCCTCTTGCAGCGCGATTTTATTTTCCACCCGCAGATCCAACGTCTCGGCGGTAAAGTTCTCCACAATATAGCGATCGGTGACCGGATTATAGCTCTCCAAATCAATCCCGTTGAGAATCCCCCGTAACTTACCACTCACAAACGACATCAGACCATTTAATTGCTCCCCATAGGCAGGCGTTTGGATCTGTTGAGCATAGGTCGGGGATACCGTCGTCACCACATCCGCAAACTGAATCGCCGCCGCCATCGTGTTATGGCCTTGCATATACCACGGACACCAAGCAAACTGCTCCAGCTTCCAGCGCCATGGCCCTTGATAGGCAATGTTATGAATCGTGAACACCGTTTTAATATCCGGGGTTTCATGCATCCACACCGGAATCATCCCGGTATGCCAATCATTACAATGCACCACATCAGGCTTCCAATAATTCCAAGCAAACTCCGCCGCACCATTGGCAAAGAAGGTAAAGCGCCACTCTTCATCATCCCCGTAGTAAATCCGATGGGGATCAAACGCCGGATGCCCAAACAGGTAAAGCGGCACATCACCATCCAACATTTTCGTCTCATAGACCGCGAATTTTTGCAGCATCGCATCACCCCACCACAAAGGCTCAGCGGGGATGTCGAGCATCTGATTCAAAAACCCGTAGTACGGCATAAAGATCCGTACATCATGTCCTAATTGACGAAGGATCTTCGGTAAAGTCCCAACCACATCACCCATTCCCCCAACCTTCGCTAAGGGAGCAACTTCTGCAGCAACGAAGAGGATTTTCATATTGCTAATTGTTAACACCAGTTTGCTAAATGTTAACGCCTCGGTGTCGCATCTCTACGCTTTTTTTGAAGATCTGGCAAAAACGGGGATCAACGCTGAACGACAAGCTCAACTCTACCTTGGGGCGTTAGCCACGCTAAAGCGGAGTCTCTCTCATGCTCACGACAGAGGAGTCTTCTGGGTGGGGTCGTATTCAAGGGGTTGAGGTCGCGCTATTGAATGCGCCTTATCTTGGTAGGAAACTAAGCAGATAAGCTCGTTTCAAGCTTCAGGCAGTTTTGGCCATTAACTTGGAGGCGATATTCCACTTTATCCATGAGTCGGTTCATAATCAGCCAACCGTATCCCCCTTCTTGACGATCTTCAGGACTGGGGGGGAGATAGGTGTCGAGGTCATACCCGGTACCATGATCCCAAATTTCTAAGGCAATATCGCGCTCTTTCAGTTCAAGCCTCAGGAGCACGGGGATTTGAGATTGTTCACGGTGGGCGTGGCGCACGACATTGGAGTAGGCTTCCACGAGGGCAAGGCGGAGACGATTAGACTGGCGGGGCCATTCGACGGAGTCGCCGAGTTCGAGTTCCAGACAGTCAAGGAGCCAGCGCTCCACAACGGTCAAAAATTTTAAATCACTGGGGATGTGTAGTTCTGTTTTCATGGGTTACAGAACCTCCAACGAGAGCATGGTTTGGTCGTCTTCTTGGACTTGGATAGTGTATTCACGGAAGCACTGCAAGAGATTATCAAGGTTGAAGGCACTTGAGCTTTGTTTGATTAATGACCAGAGTCCTTCTTGCATCAACATCTGACCTTGATGTGTGGCATCGGACTGATCAGTCAGGTTTTTGGATACCGTGGCTTCGGTGATCCCGTCACTCGTCAGCAGAAAAACATCCCCAGGATTGAGGGTGATTTCTCCTACTGTACCCTTCCACTGGGGAAGAATACCAACAGGGATGCCCCGCGCTTTGAGGTAGTTAGGCTCAAGAGTGGAGTTTTGGTCAGTTTTGAGTTGGTGATGGGGCCAAATCATGGGGTAAATGTGACCAGCGTTGGCATAGGCGAGGCATTGTTCGCCGGGTCGGTAGCGGGCGATGACCATGGTGATGAAGCAGTTGGTGCTGAATAGGTCTTCATTCATGGTGGTGTTGAGGTTCCGCAGGACAGTTTCGGGTTCGGGGGAGATCTCTTGGGCGAGTTCGCGACGCAGGATGGAAATTGCGCTGGCCATGAAGAGGGCGGCGGGTACGCCTTTGCCGGAGACATCTCCGACGGCCAGCCAGACATCGCCTTGGGGGTGGACGTAGACTTCAAAGAAGTCGCCGCCGACTTCGCGGGCGGGGTAGCAACTGGCTTGGACGGTGACGCTGCCGGTGTCGCCCCAACTCTGGCGCAGGAGGTTGTGCTGAATTTGGCGGGCCACTTCGAGTTCGGCGCGCATTTTTTCGGCTTGTTGTTGGGTGCGTTGGTAGAGGCGGGCTTGGGAGATGGCGATCGCAGCTTGTTCGGCGACGGATTCAAGGAGTTGGACATCGTTGGAGGTGGGGAGATGATCGCCATCACGATGGTGAAGATAAATGACTGCCAGGATTTGTTGTTGAACGGTGAGGGGGATGGCGAGTTCGACGGATTCTTGCTCGCTGTTGTCGAGGATTTGGCTCTGGCCGGTGTCGATGACTTTGGCGATTAGGTCTTGAGCTTGGTCACTGGCGATCGCACCTTCTGGATATTCATAGGTTTCATTGAGCAAAGCCCCAGCCTCAACCGGTCGGAGGATCGTCGTTGCGGCCACAAAGTTTTCGCCGATGGTCTTGGTGATCGCCCGCAACATATTTTGGTAATCGAGGGATTCGCGAATGCTGCTGGTGACGACGTTGAGAATTTCTTCGCGGCGGAGAGCACGGCGAAGTTCGTTGGTGCGCTGCTTGAGGACTTGATAGGTTTCCGAGGCCTGCTGCACAACGGTCTTCAGGTTCTCCGGATTCCAGGGCTTGGTGATGTATTTGAACACCTTGCCGGAGTTGATCGCATCGACGAGGTCTTCTACGTCGGTGTAGCCGGTGAGCAAGATGCGGATGGTTTCGGGGAAGCGATCGACGGTTTTGCTCAAAAATTCGGTGCCATTCATCACGGGCATCCGTTGATCGGAGATGATCACCGCCATTTCGCCTTCGGTATCTAGCAGTTCTAAAGCGCTGACGGCTCCATCCGCTTTAAAGACTTTAAAGTCACGACGAAACGTTCTAAACAGCAGGTCTAGATTATCGGGTTCATCGTCTACTACCATCAACTTTAGTTTTTTGGAGCGTGCCTGACTCATGAATTCTCTCCGGTAGGATCACAGGGAGATCCACTCCCTAAGCGCTGGGGGTAACGATTCAATCCAAAACTAGGTTGACCGTAAAATTGTGCGGAACCTCGATGCTGATCGCTGTCGTTAAAGAATGGACAAGAGTCCCAGGGCTTAACAACCAAATTCATGGAAACTCAGTGTTTGTGATGGTATTGCGTGAAGATGCTGTAGAAACTTTTGCCCGCTCTCAGGAGTCCGTAGGGACAGATCAAGCTGCACAACTGTGTTGGCTTGCGGATCTGGGCGGTATTGGATCATCACTTAGTATGACAATAGAAACTATACCACGCGAACAATCCATACCCCAATCCCTTAGACTTCAATTAATGGGTCTTCTCAGGATTGCCCATCGTTCATTTCTGCTCTGCGTTTTGTGCCTGTGAAGTCCGAAATTAAGGTGTCCACGGCTGCGTCTGATTTACTCCTGTGCCGCGAGTTGGCGGGTAGGGAGTTGGAAAACATGAAGACCCATTTGGATCTGTTGCTGTTGGCCCTAGAGGCGTTGACGGGGGCAGGGTCAGAGGATACGCTGCGGGCGGCGGAGGAGTTGGGGTTGACGGCGATGGTGGGCGATCGCGTTGCCCTATGGCGGTTGCGCCAGGCCAATCCTCAGCGCAAAAGCTCCGGAGGGCGAAAGAAGCTGGATGTGGAGGAGGCGCGATCGCTCGTGCTGATCATCTGTCACTTAGCGACGCTGCACCATAGCCGCATCCGGCGCGGGGTGTCCCTGCTTGAACAAATGACCCAGCAGCACAAAGACCCGACGCGGGCGGCACTGTTGGGGGACTATATCGACCAGTTCAGTAATACCTATCAAGAGCGGATGGATGAAGCGGTGTTACCCTCGCCGGACAGTCTGATGCAATTAGCGTTTAAGTTACTGATTGATCTGTTGTTTTACAGTACGGCTAATGGCCATCGCCGCCTTTGGCTCGCCCTCTTTGACCAAGCCGCATCCTAAGGGGATGTTTTGCCCAGACTACTATGTTGAAGCTCACTCGCCGTTATCCGCTGCCCACTTGTACGTTGGTGATCACTGCCTTGCGATCGCCCCTCTCGCGCTGGCAAAAACGCCCCGTGGTGACGGATCTCCAGTTTGAACTCCAACTCGATGATCCGCGCAATCCCGAACCGGAGCCGATCAAAATCTGGGGGAATGCGTCCCAACTCGAACAGATTTGCACGGTTGTGCAAACCTATGTCCAGGAAACGCTCCTCGCCAGTGCGCCCCATCACCTGTCTCTGGAAAACAAGGCGATCGCAATGCCCGGCGCAGATCTCACCCTGACCCCCCATAGTCTTTTGCAGCATCAGTTTTATGTGGGTCACGAAACGGTGAAAAGTTCACAGCCGGTGGTGGATTTGAATGTGACCCAGTTGTCGGACTTGGTGACGGTGTTGGAAACCTTCCAAGGGGAACTCCAACAGTTACCGATCCTGCCGTCGGATGATGCCCTGTTGCCTGCCTGGACAAAAACTGCCGCAGCGGTGGCCGTGGGCGCGATCGCCCTCACCAGCGCCGCCCTCTACTTCACCTCCCAAGCCCCAAACACGGTCATTTCCTCCGAATCCACCGCCCCCGAAGTTGCATCGTCAGATTCAGACCGCGATGTCTTGCCCCCCGCGCCCGATCCGGCTCCGTCTCCCCTGGCCACCCCCACCCTCCCCGGCGAATTAGACACCCTCACCACCGTTCTCCCCCCTACGGGAGTGGATCGCCCCCCTCGCCCCTTGCCACCGTCAGCGATCGCGCCCTCTCGCGCTGGCAATTCTAACCCCCCCTCTGCTTCCCCACAGCCTGAAGCCAACACCAGCCCATCATCCACTGAAACCTCAGCCCCAGAACCCCAACGCTCTCCATCGTCTCCGCCTCCCCCAGTTCCCAGTACGCCCCCAAGACTGCCGGCTAATCTCCCCCCTCTCGGCGCAACCCCCACCCCTTCCATCGCCACAGCACCCGCCCAAGGCGATCGCAACGCCAGCGATCGCAACACCACCAGTCGCGCCAACCCCGCCCCCAATGCCGACTCATCCTCCCTCCCCTTCAACGACATTCCCCAAGTCGGCGAAGTCCGTGCCTATTTTCAACCCCGCTGGCAACCGCCCGACACCCTCAACCAAGCCATTGAATACCGTCTGCGCCTCAACCCGGACGGCTCAATTCAACGCTTAATTCCCTTAGGCCCCACATCGGCTGAATATTTAAACCGCACGCCCATGCCCCGCCTCGGAGAAGTGTTTGTGTCACCCCTCCAAGGGGTAAAATCCGCAGAAATTCGGCTGATTTTGGATCAAAGTGGCGATGTGCAGACCTTTCTTGAAAATCTCAACTAGTGGCGTAACCCACCGATTAACGTGTGCCACGACACGAGTACAGAGTCAATGGGAAGAATGAGGATGAAGCACTATTTTAGCTGTGCCGCGACAGTAGCACCATGGGCGAAGGGCCGGGAATGAGGGCAAAACCGGGCTACCCAGACGACCGTGTGAACAGCCGGAAGTAGAGCGATCGCGCCATCTCCTTCACGGGATAGAGCAGATAGGTTAAGGGGTTAATCGTGACAATAATATTGCGCACATCCCGCACTGCTAAGGCGACAATTTGCCGCGCCACCCAATCCGCCGACATCACCCCCACCGGGTTCAACTCACTTTTAAACGGCCCCAAAATGAGCTTACGAATCACACAGGGCGAATCCAAGCGCCGCAGGGTGATCAGGTCGCCCAAGGTGCGCTTGCTCAACTCATAGAGGGGGCTAAAAGCGGGATTGACCTCCGCTTCAGAGGTATTGAGCCAGACTTCTTTGGTGGCGATCGCTTTATTCGTCGTCACCGTGGTTAAAAAGAGTTCCAACAGTCGCCAACTAGAAAACGCATTCACTTCGTAGGAGGTTGCGATCGCCCCTTGATCTCGCGCCCCGTGAACATTCACCCCATGATTGAGCAGCAAAATATCCACTTTCTCCAAATGCGCTTTCAGGTCATCCTCTTGGCCCACTTGCCACGTCACCAGGGGCAACGGTTCCGTCTCACCGGGTAGGGTGATCGGCGTGGTGCCGGAACTGAGGGCGATCACTTTCGCGCCCCGTGCTTTGAGGTGTAGCAAGAGCGCCCGGCCGAGGGTTCCCGATGCGCCAGTGACGGCGATGCGTTTGCCTTTGAGGGAGAGTGCTGTACCCATGAGTTTGTCAATGAGGGTGAGTGTGCCGCAAAAATAGGCATTTTGGTCGTCGAAGTGATGCCGCCAATGGTAGGTGCGATTGACGAACCAAGGGGCGGGATGGGTGGGAAAGGGGCCAGGGCGATGGGTGAGATCGGTGAGTTCATCGGCATAGGCAACGCCCGCGCCGCGTGCGATCGCCCCCAGCAAAAACACCCCCGTATAGAGCGACCCCACCCCCGCCAGCCAGGGGTATGGCAACGCCCACTGCCACGCCAGCCACCAGGGCGCAAGGCTGAACAGCAACATCACCAAGGATTCCGGCAGATCATTATACCAATGGGCTTGGCGATAGATCTCAGGGCTGATCACCGAGAGATCCGGACGAAACACCCGATGATGCCAGCCGTGGAGTTTATACAGGGGTTGCCATTGGTGGGCGAGCCAATGGTAAAGATCGCGGACGATTTCAACCCACAGGATTGATCCGACTCCTAAACACCCCGTCCACACCCAAGTTTGGATCATCATATTTGTCTTAAAATCCTCATCAAAAATAGTTTTGTATTTAAAAATTCATCATGGAGAGGGTGCGATCGCCCTCTCTCCCGTCGGTGATTGTTCAGGACTCCACGCGCCAAACTTGCCCTCAATTTAGCCTTGGGGTAATCGAGACTAAACGCCACCACTCGTAAGATTTCGCTAGAAATTGTAACAACTCTCGCTACAATTAAGACATTAAAACCGGCTACCCGCCTTGATGTTTGAATCAATCAACCTGCCGGATCATGCCTTTTATTGCGTTAAACAATGGCAGAACACCCTTGGCAAACCCCTGATTCCAATGACGATTCCGATCCCCTCGCGGCAATTTTGCCCGATTGGTCAGACCCCGACGGCGACGAAGAAGACTTTCGCAGCGATTTTTTCCGGGGTAATGCTGGCCGACGCACCAAAGCCGCCGTCACCCTGATGATGATCTGGGGCAGTGTGATCGCACTTCATCTGGTGTCTTGGGGAATTTGGCTCGTGGTGGCACTCACGGGGATCATCGGTGTGAATATTCTCCGCCTCACCTTGGCAAAACCCCCAGCCCAGCCCCATCCCTTGACCGATGACCAACTCGCCACTGCGTCGTCGGTGGCGTTGGTAGTGGCGGCCAAAAATGAAGAAGCGGTGGTGGAACGTCTGGCGCGTCAACTGTGCGCCATGGACTATCCCGCCACTCACTACGATGTTTGGATCATCGACGATGCCAGCACCGATCGCACCCCGGAAATTCTCGATCGCCTCGCCCAGGAACTGCCTCAACTCAAAGTGGTGCATCGTCCTGCCAATGCTGGGGGCGGCAAGTCCGGCGCGTTAAACCAAATCATCCCCCAAATTGATCGGGATGTGATTGCGGTATTTGATGCCGATGCGCTGGTGGGGCGGGATTTGTTGCGCCATGTGATGCCGATGTTTGCCGATGAGCAAATCGGGGCGGTGCAGGTGCGCAAAGCGATCGCCAATGCTCCAGAAAATTTCTGGACGAAGGGCCAAGACTTAGAAATGTGTCTCGATAGCTATTTTCAACAGCAGCGAATTGCGATCGGTGGTATTGGTGAACTGCGGGGTAATGGTCAATTTGTGCGTCGCTCGGCTCTGGTGCGCTGTGGCAATTGGAACGAAGAAACGATCACCGATGATCTCGACCTGACGATTCGCCTCCACCTCGATCGCTGGAATATTGGGTTTTGTCTCAGTCCCGCGATCGCCGAAGAAGGCGTGACCCAAGCCAAAGCCCTCTGGCATCAACGCAGTCGCTGGGCCGAAGGGGGTTACCAACGCTATCTCGACTATTGGCGGTTGATTATTCAAAACCGGATGGGAGTTTTGAAAACCTGGGATCTCCTCTGTTTTGTGGTCTTGCAATATCTCCTCCCCACGGCGGCGATTCCGGACTTGTTGATGGTGATTTTGCGTCACCAAGCTCCGGTGTTGAGTCCCCTTTCGGCTCTGGTCTTTACCTTTATCGGCATTGGTTGGATAACCGGGTTAACTCGGATTCAAGGGCGGCCGGCGATCGCTAATCTCGGTTTATTAATCACCCAATTAATCCGAGGCTATACCTATATGTTTCATTGGCTCGTAGTGATGCCCGCCACCACCGCCCGCATGGCTGTGCGTCGCAAACGCTTGAAGTGGGTGAAAACCGTCCACGGTGGCAGCAGTCTATCGGTGCAGTCCTAGTGCAGCGTCAATGCCAAGAATCAGGATGTTTGTAGGGTGCTAGCGAAGCGTAACGCACCGTCACGTTGAGCGTTGGACATTCAAGACAATCCGAATATTAAGTCTTGACTCTGTACTTAGGCCAACCCTGCAAAGACAGTCCCAGACCCAAAAAAGCAAGGGATTTTCAGCCCTTGCTTTTTTCGGATCAATTCAGGGTGTGAGGCCGTGAATTATTTGTTGGGCTGAGGGGTCATCCGCAGGTAGGGCTTCACTTCTGTTACCCCTTTCGGGAATTTTTGCTTCGCTTCTTCGGTGGGGATGGTGGGCACAACCACACAATCATCGCCATCCGTCCAGTTCACTGGCGTGGCAACTTGATAGTTGTCGGTGAGTTGGAGCGCATCGATAACGCGGATGATTTCATCAAAATTGCGTCCGGTGGCCGGGGGATAGGTGATCGTCAGGCGGAGTTTTTTCTGAGGATCAATCACAAAGACAGAGCGCACGGTTAAAGAGGCGTTGGCATTGGGGTGAATCATGCCGTAGAGGGTGGACACTGTTTTGTCCACGTCGGCCAAGATGGGATAGTTAACGGTGGTGTTCTGCGTTTCGTTGATGTCGCAGATCCAGCCTTTGTGAGATTCGGCATCATCGACGCTGAGGGCGATGACTTTAACGTTGCGGGCTTCAAAGTCTGCTTTGCGACGCGAGACTTCACCGAGTTCGGTGGTGCAAACGGGGGTGTAGTCGGCGGGGTGTGAGAAGAGAACTACCCAACTGTCGCCAGCCCAGGAATGAAAGGAAATTTCTCCTTCTGAGGAGTCCTGAGTAAAATCGGGTACGGTATCACCAAGTTGTAAGGTCATTAGAGCATCATCTCCTGAACAGCTTCAATCACAAATCTGTGATTTTGCTATCTTGCCATAAATCCCCAGTATTCCGATCGGTTTTTAGTGATTTATCACAATTGGCAACAATGCTTAACGGAATGATTCCATGGCACGGTGGCGCGATCGCTTAGGGACTGAGGTTTTCAGCGTTTTGATGCTGCCATTGTGTGAGGAGCGATCGCAGCTTTTGGGCCCGCTTCGTAATGGCGGGCCAATCCTGGGCATTGAGGGCCACTTTGGGAAATAAATCCCCCGCGAGACCGACAGCGATCGCCCCAGCCGCGAGAAAATCCGTCAGATTCGCCAAGGTTACGCCCCCGGTGGGAATCAGTAACGGCTCACAAACCGGGGTGCGAATGGCGCGTAAATAGTCCACGCCGCCCACCGCCTGCACCGGAAACACCTTGACGCAGGCCGCCCCCCATTGCCAGGCTTGGAGAATTTCCGTCGGGGTGAGCGCACCGGGAATGATCGGCAGGTCGAGGCTGTGGGCTTGGTGAATCAGACGGGGATCGGTGTGGGGGCAGAAGACGAATTCAGCCCCGGCACAGTGGGCGGTGTGGAGATGTTCCGGGGTGAGAATCGTGCCCGTGCCAATGCAACAGTGGGGAAACGCCTGGCGGAGGTGGGTAATTAGCTCGGCGGCGCGATCGCTCTGCCAGGTAATTTCCACCATGCCCACGCCTCCCGCGATCACCGCTTCGGCCATGGCGATCCCGATTTGATAGTCTGGGGCGCGAATCACCGCGATCGCTCGCTCATCCCGGAGGCGATCGCGCCACCGCACCACCGCCGCTGACGGCTCAATCCCCACCGAGTCAAAATCAATACCCATTGTCTAAAATTCGTGAAGTGTACGGCAGGTGGATCAGCGGGATCGCCCCCCTCGGACGCATCCGGCGTGAACGCCTGCGATCAGCCGCAACAGGCCATGATCTCTATTATTATTCCTGTTTTTAACGAAGCTACGACCCTACCGTTAACCTTGCCGCCCCTAGTGGCGATGCCCAATCTAGAGGTGATTGTCGTGGATGGCGGCAGTGGCGATCGCACCGTCGCCCTCGCTCAATCCTACGGTGCAACGGTCTTCACCGCCCCCCAACCCGGCCGCGCCCCCCAAATGAACTACGGAGCCAGCCAAGCCAGCGGGGACATTTTCCTGTTTCTCCATGCCGATACCCAATTGCCGCCCGACTTTCCCCATTGGGTCGAGATGACCTTAGCCAAACCGGGGGTAATCGTCGGGGCGTTTCAATTACAGATTGCGGATGATCGCCCCGCCTTGCGGTGGGTGGAGCGGTTGGTGCAGTGGCGATCGCATTACCTCGCCCTCCCCTACGGTGATCAAGGCCTGTTTATCGCGAAATCCGATTTTGAGCAATGGGGAGGATTTCCGGATTTACCGATTATGGAAGACTTTGTCTGGGTGCGTCAGATGGGTAAACAGGGCAAAATTGCGATCGCCCCCGCCGCCGTCCATACCTCCGCCCGCCGCTGGCAACGCCTCGGCCTGCTCAAAACCACCGGCATCAACCAACTGATGATCCTCGGCTACACCTGCGGCATCAATCCCCATCGCCTCGCCCGTTGGTATCGCTCCTGGCGTTGAGTTCAATCCCTCACCCTAACGCCGTAAACAGGTTTGGATCGACGCTTCGAGGGCCGGTTGTTCCAGCGTCGTGAGGATAAACACCTCTTGCACGGTTTTGCCGTAGCGGGCGATCGCCTTAAACCCCCCCCGAATCGGCACCGAAATTCGTAACTTCAACTGCGGCGAATGACCCCGCACCCGCCCAATCACCCCCGGCGTTACCGTTTGAATCCCCTCATGGGTAATCAATCGCTCCAACACCGGAATCAGCCCCGGCACATGGGTCGAATGATTCCACACCAAGCGGCCTTTATCGGGTTTCGCCATTACGCCGCCTCAAGGGGAGCCATCGTCAGCCCCGCCCGGCTCAATTGCTGATGGTACAGTTCCGCCGGTTCCTGGGGGCCAACCCACACGATCGCCTGCCCCTCAAAATGAACCTGCTCCGTCAACTGCCACGCCTGCTCACTGGTCATCCCCGGAATATATTTCAAGAGACAACTCGCCACATGTTCAAACGTGTTGAAATCATCATTGAGGACAATCACTTTAAAATTAGGGTATGGCTTCCGAACAACTTGCCGATCTTGAACTGGCGCTTGTAGAGGCCCCGTTGTCATAGTGGCACTCGCCGTGGTGATACTCATGGGCTTACTCTGAAAAATCAACCAAAAATTAGCGTAAGAATTGTCAGATTCTGATATATGGCCTCTATTCTAATGGGAATTGGTTAAAATCACGACAGAATGGCAAGTCGGGCCCTGGGAAGCCAAGAACGGCATACTAAGAGATCATGAATTCTTGTAGATTTACGGACTAGGTTCCCAAAGGCCTGTAAACATAGAGATAGTGTCACCAGGTTTTAACGTCAATGCTGCGGATGCTATTGCGAGTTGGCTCCTATCCCTTGAAGCATCTTCCCCTGCGAGTTGTTCTGGTTTTGCCCTTTGTCCTACAGCTTTTCGCGGCAGTGGGAATTGTCGGTTATCTTTCGTTTCGGAATGGTCAGAAAGCTGTGGCTGACCTAGCCAATCAAGTCATTGATGAGCTAGGTAATCGCATTGAACAAGAAGTGATCACCGCGTTAGGTGTTCCCCATCAGATCAATCAAACCAATGCCCAATCGATTCGCTTGGGATTGCTTGATCTCAACGAAACTCGTGGTCTGGAATACCAATTTTGGCAACAACTGCAAACCTTTGACGATATCACTGCCATTTTTGTGGGCAATCCTGAGGGGGGAATTGTCCTCGCCGGCCGCAGTGAGCAGGGGTTTCCCTTTTTGCGCCTCACGGAAAACTTTAAGAAGGGGAACTATTATCGCTACAGCACCGACAGCCGCGCCAATCGTCAAGAATTACTCGAAACGAAAACCTACGATGCGAGTCAGCGTCCCTGGTTTTTAAAAGCCAGTGAGACCCGCCGAGCAGCGTGGAGCGATATTTATCTCTTTGTGTCCACCCAAACCCCTGGCATTACCGCTAGCCAACCGATTTACGATGAGGTGGGGACGTTAACAGGGGTGCTGGGGGTTGATCTGTCGTTGGATCAACTGAGTCAGTTTTTGCGGGGCTTGGACATGAGCGAGGAAAGCGAAGTGTTCATTGTGGATCGGGCGGGTAAACTGATCGCCTCCTCTACAGAGGAATCACCGTTTATCCCCAACACAGAGGAGCAGCGTCCTGCGACGACGAGTGAAATTCCCCAGATTCGTGGGGCGGCGACTTCGTTGACGGCGGAGTTTGGGAATTGGCGCAATATCGATCGCCCCCAAAAACTGCGCTTTGAGATTGCCGATACCCCCCACTTTGTGAATGTGTTGCCCCTGCGGGATGAGCATGGCTTGGATTGGTTGGTGGTGATGGTGGTGCCAGAGCAGAACTTTATGGCGCAAATTCAGCAGAGTAACCAGACGACGGTGATTTTGTGTTTGGTGGCCCTTGCGATCGCTACAGGAGTGGGAATTCTAACCGCCCGTTGGGTCACGTCTCCCATTCTGCGCCTGAGTCAATCGGCACGGCAGTTAGCCGAAGGGGAATGGACGCAGCCCACCCCGATTGAGCGCAATGACGAGCTAGGGGAGTTAGCGATCGCCTTCAACATGATGGCCAAGCAACTCCAAAGCTCCTTCAGTGTTCTGGAACGCAGCAACCGCGACCTCGAAGAACGAGTCGCCGAACGCACCGCCACCCTCGCCACCAAAGAAGCCGAACTGCGCGGCCTCTTTGAAGCCATGACCGAGCTTGTCCTCGTTTTTGACTACAACGGATGCTATAAACGCATTCCGTCCGGTAATCTTCGCCTGCTCATCCACACCAAAGACAAACTCCTAGGCCGGACTCTCCATGATATTTTCCCCGACGATCAAGCTGATTATTTTCTCACCCAAATTCGGACAGTTCTAGAAACAGGAAGGCCGGTCAGTTTTGAATATCAAATCAATCTACCCCAGGGAACCATTTGGTGTTTAGGTAATATTTCGCGTATTTCTTTAGATACCGTGGTTTGGGTTGCGCGTGACATCACAGACTACAAAAAATCCGAAGCCTCCCTCCGCCAAAGTGAATTACAAAACCGCGCCATCATTACGGCGATTCCTGACTTGATGTTTCGTGTTAATCGGAATGGAATTTACCTCGGTTTTATGCAAAGTTACGGTGTTAAAAATCTCCTGCCCAGTGATTTTGATCCCGTGGGTGAACATATCACCACATTTTTGTTGCCGGAGGTGGCTGAGCGTCATTTATACCACATTAAAAAGGCGTTAGAAAGCGGGCGCGTTCAGGTTTATGAACAACAGATTTTAATTGATGGGCAACAACAAGATGAAGAGGTGCGAGTTGTTCCCTATGGGGATGATGAAGTGTTGTTTATGATTCGTAATATCACGGAGCAAAAAGCAGCACTCCGAGAACGGGAAAAAGCAGAAATCGCCCTGCGGGAAAGTGAGGACAAAAACCGAGCCATTTTAACCGCCATTCCGGATCTGATGATTCGATTTAGTGGGGATGGGGTGTATTTAGATTATTTGGCGGCTCCGGATTTTACACCCCAGATTCATGGGGATATGGATCGTCTTGGCAAACATGTCACTGATATCTTGCCGCCGGAAACGGCTCAAGCATTTCTGACGGCCATTAATGCGGCATTGACAACGGGAACGATGCAAATTGATGAAGTATCATTTACCGTTGATCAGCAGGTCTTTCAGCAGGAAATTCGCACGGTGGTGAGTGGGGAGAATGAAGTGCTGATGATCATTCGCGATATTACGGAGCGGAAGGCGGCTAAGGAGGCATTAGAAAAGTCCTTGGCGTTGCAAAAGGCGGTGTTGGAATCGATTACGGATGCAGTGATTGCGGTGGATTATTCTGACAATATTATTGCTTATAATCAAAATTTCTTGGCGATGTGGGATGTTACTTCGGAAGTGTTGATGAGTCCGAATCAGAGCGATCGCTTAATGCCTCTGGCGCGGCAAGTGCTTGATCCGGGTGCGTTTCTGAAGCGTATCCAAGACCTCCACAATCGTCCGGCGGAGGAGTCGTTTGAGCTTTTAGAGTTTCGAGATGGCCGCGTTTTGGAGCGGTTTAGTCGGCCCCAAAAAGTGGGGGATGAAATTGTGGGGCGGGTCTGGGGCTTTCGAGATATCACCGAACGGAAGCGAGCCGAGCAACGCCTCCGGATTGAGCGGGAGCGGGCAGAGAAACTACTGCTCAATATTTTGCCGGTGGCGATCGCTGAACAACTGAAGCAGCAACCAGGTTCCCTCGCCGAACAGTTTGAAAATGTGACGATTCTCTTTGCGGATATTGTCGGGTTCACGCCCCTTTCAGCCCAGATGAAACCGATTGAGTTGGTGGAGTTCCTAAACCATATTTTTTCAACCTTTGACCAACTAACGGAGCAATTTGGCCTCGAAAAAATTAAGACGATTGGGGATGCCTATATGGTGGTGGGAGGATTACCCCAGCCCCGATCGGATCATGCTGAGGCGATCGCCAATATGGCCCTTGCCATGCAAAAGGTGATCGAAACAATCACCGCCACGAGTGGAAAGCCGTTCCAAATTCGGATCGGGATTAACAGCGGTTCTGTCGTGGCGGGGGTGATTGGGATTAAGAAATTCATCTATGATCTGTGGGGCGATGCGGTGAATGTGGCCTCACGGATGGAGTCTTTGGGCGAACCAGGTAAAATTCAAGTGACCCAGGCGGTGTATGAACGCCTTCACGATCAATTTACCTTTGATTTTCGGGGCGCGTTGCAAGTCAAGGGGAAAGGGGAAATGTCCACCTACTGGCTTGTGGGTCAGCGGGATATGAATATGACCTGACCCTAAACACCCGCCGCCCCTGGGATCGATTCCAGTGACGACGGGCGAAAAGAAGCCGATGGACGGATTTGAACCGACGGCCTTTCGATTACGAATCGAGTGCTCTACCAACTGAGCTACATCGGCAAGGCGTTTTTAAGTATAGCAGGAATCGAGGCATTGGAAAAACGATTAAACTTTAAATACGATGTCTCAAATTTATTGTTATTGGTGCGAGTAATACCTATGCCGAAGCCGCGATCGCTCAGTCCTGAAAAATATGCCCATTTACAAGCCGAAGCCAAAGCACCCTATCGAGGGTTACGGCGATTTATCTATGTTGGGTTTGGTGCTTCTGGTTTGATTGGGGCGTTTATTTTTGTGACGCAACTAGCCGCTGGGGTAGCCAAACCGGCGGCAATCCCGAACCTAGCCCTGCAATGTGGCCTTGTTGCCCTGATGGTGTGGCTCTGGCGCTACGAGAATAAAGTCGAGCAAAAACAAACCCGCTCTTCGTCTCAATCGCCCCGTTCGTAATGCTGTCCCTGCCTAGACTCCATCCCGAATGATGTTATGGAACTCGAAAATCGCCTCAACCTGTATCACGTTTTTCAAAACCTCTATGATCATCATCCTGATCTTCTCAATGAATTACTGCACCTCGAAAGCTATCCCCTCAACTCTGGGCGGACTGTTCCCCGTACCCCCTATTTGATGGGTCTGATCGATACTGAGGATGTTTATCTGCTCACTAATGTGCTCAACACCACGACCCAAAAACTGGAACAGCCGCAGTGGGTTTGGACTCTGGGTCGGGCTGAGACGAATGCCATTTGCGTACCGGATGATCATCTCTCGCGGCACCATGCGGCGATTCAATATATTGCAACCCAAGGGTTCTTTTTGCATGACCTGGAAAGCACCAACGGCACTTACCTGAACCATGAGCGGGTACAGGTTCCCCTCCGTTTAAAAGAAGGGGATCTGATTCGGATTGGGACGACTGTTTTTTCGTTTTTTCTCTGTGATCAGGCGATTACAGCAGCACCGATTCAGCCGGAGTTGGCCGGGGCACTGACGAAAACCTTGCCGCTGTCCTATTCGCCGCCGCTGGTGGAACGAGACAAGATGCGATCGCATCCCTCCGATGAACATTCTCGATCCCAAAGCAAATCCACTGATTTTTTTCTGCATCAACTGGCGGAATCGTTAAACCATGTGGCTCAACCGGTGCAGGGTCTCTCTGCCTCGGAGACGCTCAATCCCCAGCAGCGATCCAAAATTCTAGATCGCTTTTTTGAATCCCAAACTGTGGGACGGGTTCACGATCATGGAGTCCCAGCGGCGGATCTCGATGGGGACAGTCTGGGCGATGGGGGCGATCGCAACCCGTGATCGGAGCGATAAACCGAGGCGGCGATCGCCCCGATTACGGGGTTTATTCTTCTTCCCCTGAGGCGAAACTGGCGTGGTCGCCGCTGCCTTTCGCTCGCTTGCTGGTATTGCCCTTCATGGATTTGACGGCCACTTCCACCCCGGTTTGCAGCGCTACTCGCACTTGAGATTCCACCTCTTGGGCGATCGCTTCATTTTCTTCGAGATACTTCACCGCATTATCCCGACCCTGGGCAATATTTTCGCCCTTGTAGCTATACCATGCCCCTTTCCGGACAACCACATTGGTCTGTTCCGCCAAATCCATCACACAGCCCGTGCGCGAAATCCCAGAACCAAAAATAATGTCAAACTCAGCAATCCGAAACGGCGGCGCGACCTTATTTTTTGCCACCTTCACCTTGGCACGAATCCCGTATTCCCCCTCTGATCCTTTTTTCAGGGTTTGAATCCGCCGAATATCCAACCGCACCGACGCATAGAACTTGAGAGCATTCCCCCCGGTGGTCACCTCCGGCGACCCGTAGCTAATCCCGATTTTTTGCCGCAATTGGTTGAGAAAAATCACCGTTGATTCCGATTTACCAATATTCCCGGCAATCTTCCGCAGGGCTTTACTCATCAACCGCGCCTGAAGCCCCACTTGGGTATCGCCCATTTCCCCTTCAATCTCAGCGCGGGGCACGAGGGCCGCCACGGAATCAATCACAACAATATCCACCGCCGCCGATCGCACCAACTGATCAACAATTTCAAGGGCGGATTCGCCGTTATCGGGCTGGGCAACGAGGAGATTTTCAATATCCACCCCCAGGGCGGACGCATAGGCCGGGTCAAGGGCATGTTCTGCATCGACAAAGGCAGCAACGCCACCTTTTTTTTGCACTTCGGCGAGGGCGTGGAGGGCGAGGGTGGTTTTCCCTGAGCTTTCGGGGCCGTAAATTTCAATGATGCGACCCTTGGGTAAACCGCCACCGAGGGCAATATCAAGGGTTAAAGCGCCGGTGGGGATCGTTTCGACCCGCATCCGTGTCGCATCCCCCAAGCGCATAATTGCGCCTTTCCCGAAGTTACGTTCGATTTGATTGAGGACTAGGGTTAAGGCTTTGTCTTTATCGGAATTTTTAGTAATGGCGGCCATCGATACCTCAGGATATGTCTTGACAATAGGAATAGTTGGGGTTGAGTTCTAGTGTAGTCTTTAGTACAAAAGTATGCAAACCAGGCAGACGAGCGGACTTAGGTGGGTGGCAAATCCTCCCGATTCAGTTCAGTTTCCCAATCTTTTAAGGTTTGGTGGTGGTGACGGCGGGAGGTGCGGCGATATTTTTTGCTGTCGAGACGGGGTTCATAGGTGCGTTGGCCGGCGGTTTTGATTTTGACTTTGACGTAGGCTTCGCTGTCGGGCTGTTGTTGGCGAATGGTTTCAGCGGCGATCGCTTCTGCTAAAAATTTTAAATAATGCTCGTACCGTTCCCACTCGCCTCGGACACCGCAGTGCGGTTCGTTGTGGTGAATACAGTCGTTAAATTGGCAGGGATTGGCGGCCAGGCGATCGCGGATTTCGGGAAAATAGCCCGCCAATTGCTGCGCCTCACAGACCAAATCGGGTTTGTTAAAACCGGGACTATCGGCCAACAGGCCCCCGGTGGTGAGTTCAAACAGTTCCACATGGCGCGTTGTGTGGCGACCCCGTTGCAGTTTGCCCGACACCGCCGCCACTCGCACGTCCACATCGGGGATCAGAGTCCGGATCAGGCTCGATTTTCCCACCCCCGACGGCCCCGCAAAGAGGGTAACCCGGTCGGCTAGTTGGGTGGCCAGTTGGTCGAGCCCGGTTTGGTGCTCCACACTGATCACGAGGGGATCATAGCCCCAGGCTTGCAGACGAGCTTGCCAATGCTGCTGCTCGGTGCTGGGAACCAGATCGCATTTGTTGAGACAAATTTGGGTTGCGATGCCGGTGGCTTCGGCTTGGATCAGGAAGCGGCTCAGTTGCCAGGGGTCGAGGGCGGGTTGGGCGATCGCAAACACCAAAAGAATCTGATCCGCATTGGCAATCGGAGGGCGATCGAGGCAAGTGCGACGGGGCAAAATCTCACAAATCACTCCCTGGGCATCGGTGAAGTCGGGGTCTTCGATCTGGACGCGATCGCCCACCATCACCCGCTGTCCTAATTTTTTGAGGCGCGATCGGCGCGTACAGAGGAGGGTGGCGGGGGTCGCCCCCTCTAGCCGCACCTGATAAAAATTGGCCTGCTTCGCCACGACCATCCCCGCCCAACGCAGCGACGGGTCAGTGGTCATCGGCATCCACCGCACGCAACACCCGAACCGCAAAGAAGCCATCACGCTCTTCGACGGTTTCGAGGGTATAGCCTGACATCACTAAACTATCGGGAACCTGTTCAATCGGTTCCCCCGGATCGAGCCACACTTCAAGGACTTCACCCGCGGCCATCTGTTCGAGACGGAGTTTCGTCCGCACAAAATTCAGCGGGCAGGGCGTACCACGTAAATCTAAGGGCGCGGCCAACGGTTGGTTAGGGTTCGGAGTCATGCGATCGCCCCCCTAACCCCGGAACATCTTGCCGAGGAACCCTTCAAGTCCCCCCTCCTTTTCCGTCGCATCACCGCGCAACTTCGCCAACTGCATCAACAATTCCCGCTCTTCAACAGAAACCTTCGTGGGAATCGCAATCTTGATCGTAATCAAATGATCACCGCGACTCACCGGATTGCCCAACTGGGGCACGCCGCGATCGTCGAGCTTCAGCACCGTATTCGGCTGCGTCCCCGCCGGAATCGTTAATTCCACATCGCCATCCACCGTTTGCACCGGAATCCGACAGCCGAGAATCGCCTGTAAATAGCTCACCTGTAACTCCGACAGGATATTAATCCCATCCCGCTTAAATTCGGCATCCTCCTCGACAAACAAATACACGTAGAGATCGCCCGGCGTACCGCCCCGCACCCCGGCATCCCCTTCACGGGCAACCCGGAGGCGCGTGCCATTATCGACCCCTTGGGGAATCGTGATTTTGAGTTTCTTCGTCTCTTGCTTCCGGCCCGCGCCGCCACAGGTTTCACACTTCTCCTCAATCACATGGCCCTCACCATTACAGCTTGGGCACACCGACACCTGCGCAAAACTGCCAAAGGGGGTACGAGTGGCGCGGCGCACCTGCCCCGTCCCATTACAGGTTCCACAGGTTTTGACCCCTGTACCCGCCTTGGCCCCAGAACCATTACAGGTCTTACAGCTTTCTTGGTGGGGAATCCGAATCTCTTTCTCGCCCCCAAAAATTGCTTCTCGGAATTGCAGTTTTAGATCTAAGCGCAGATCATCGCCCCGCACCGGGCCACGGCGGCGGGCTTGGGTTCCCCCCGCTGCACCGCCGCCCCCACCGAAGCCACTGAAAATCGTCTCGAAGATATCGGCAAACCCACCCATATCGCCAAAATCGGAGTAGCCCCCCGCCCCGCCGGATGAGACCCCGGCTTCTCCGAAGCGATCGTAGCGCGCCCGGACTTCCGGATCGGACAGCACTTCATGGGCGCGGTTGACTTCTTTAAACTTATCTTCGGCTCCGGGTTCCTTATTCACATCCGGATGATATTTTCGAGCTAGCCGACGATAGGCTCGCTTGATCTCATCTTGATTTGCATCACGGGAAATCCCAAGAGTCTGATAGTAATCGCCTGCCATAGGGTACGGATCCGTCGGGTGAATGAGTAAAAAACGCTACATAAAACTTTAACAAATTAGCGGCCCCACTGCCCCCTAATCCACGGGTTCATAATCTGCCGCTAAGGTGGCATCATCATCATCAAACTCGAAGCGAAATTCATCGTCGTCGCTGGCTTCAACCTCTTCTTCTGCGATGATTTGCGTGGGTTGTTCGCTAGGCTCGACGGGGTCCACGGTTGTGGGGGCTTCGGCGGGTACATCATCAACGGTTTCAAATTCAGCACTCACGCCTTGATTAGCCCGGTTATATAGATCCGTCCCCACAGCTAACACCGCTTGTTTAAACTCCTCAAGGCGTGTTTTCACCACTTCAACGGTGGACTTTGGATCTTTAAACGCTAGGGCTAGGGCTTCTCGCTTGGCTTCCGCTTGCTGTTTGAGGTCTTCGCGAATCAGGTCGCTGTTGTCTTTGAGGGTTGTTTCGTGGGTGTAGGTGATGCTGTCGGCCTGGTTCTGGAGTTCGACGAGTTCCATGCGCCGTCGGTCTTGTTCGGCATATTGCTCGGCTTCGCTGCGCATGCGTTCCACTTCGGCAGAACTGAGGCCGCCGGTGTTGGTGATTCGCACGCTTTGCTCTTTGCCGGTGGCTTTATCTTGGGCGGAAACGCGCAAGATGCCGTTGACATCGATTTCAAAGGTGACTTCGATTTGGGGCACGCCACGGGGTGCGGGCAGAATCCCGGTGAGCAAAAATTTACCCAGACTTTTGTTATCCCGTGCCATGGCTCGTTCCCCTTGGAGAACGTGAATTTCGACGGAGGTTTGGCCATCGATGGCGGTGGAGAAGACTTGGGATTTGCTGGTGGGGATGGTGGTGTTGCGCTCGATGATTTTGGTGAAGACTTCGCCAAGGGTTTCAATCCCCAAGGAAAGCGGGGTGACATCGAGGAGGAGGAGGTCTTCGACTTCGCCGCCGAGGACACCGCCTTGGATGGCTGCACCGAGGGCGACGGCTTCGTCGGGGTTGACGGAGCGATCGGGTTCTTTGCCGCCAAAGTATTGTTTGATGGCGTTGCCGACGGCGGGAATGCGGGTGGAGCCGCCAACCATGAGGATGCGATCGATGTGGTTGGTGGTGAGGTCGCAGTCTTTGAGGGCTTGCTTGACGGGCAGGATCGTGCCTTTGATCAGTTCATTGGCCAGTTCTTCAAATTTAGAGCGGGAGAGATCACATTCGAGGTGTTTGGGGCCGGTTTCATCGGCGGTGATGAAGGGGAGGTTAATGGAGGTGTTGCCGACGGTGGATAGCTCGATTTTGGCTTTTTCGGCAGCTTCCCGGAGGCGTTGGAGGGCCATTTTGTCGCCCCGGAGGTTAATGCCTGCGCTGGCTTGAAATTCGTTGGCCATCCATTGAACGATGACATTGTCGAAGTCGTCACCACCGAGGTGGTTGTTGCCGGAGGTGGCTTTGACTTCAAAGACACCGTCGCCGAGTTGGAGGACGGACACATCAAACGTACCGCCGCCGAGGTCAAAGACGAGGATATGTTGGTCTTGGTCTTGTTTGTCGAGGCCGTAGGCGAGGGCGGCGGCGGTGGGTTCGTTGATGATCCGCATCACGTCAAGGCCGGCGATGGTGCCGGAGTCTTTGGTGGCTTGGCGCTGAGCATCGGTGAAGTAGGCGGGGACGGTGATCACGGCTTGGGTGACGGTTTCACCGAGGAATTGTTCGGCATCGGCTTTGAGCTTTTGCAGAATCATGGCGGAAATTTCTTGGGGGGTGTAGCTTTTGCCCCGAATTTCCACGTCTACGGTGCTGTCCCGGCCTTGGACACAGATGTAGGGGACGCGCGATCGCTCCTCCGACGTGTCATCCCAACGCCGACCGATAAACCGCTTAATACTGTAAATCGTATTTTCGGCGTTGGTCACAGCTTGCCGCTTGGCTAACTGCCCCACTAAGCGTTCGCCGGACTTGTCAAAGCCGACCATGCTAGGAGTGGTTCGCCCTCCCTCTGTGCTCTGGATGACGATGGGCTTACCGCCTTCGAGTACCGCCACACAACTATTCGTTGTGCCGAGGTCAATACCAATAACTTTTCCCATGACACTTGGGCAGTAGAAGTGTGCAAGATGCTAAATCAAGAAGTCATTCCGCAACAGTGGCTTGATTCTTTATGTTGATTTTAATGGGAATCCGCTTCTGTGCAAGTGTTTTTTGCACGGAGAGGATTCTAGACGGTGGAATGAGTGGTGTGAACCACTTGATGGGCGGTGACTTATTCGGGTTCTGCGTCGCCGTCGTTGGCGATCGCCTCTGCCTCGACCATTCCAGGTTCCGGGGGAGCCGCAACCTTGACCATAGCATGGCGCAAGACCCGGTCATGGAGGAGATAGCCCCGCACCAGTTGCTCCATCACCGCCCCTTCGGCATATTCATTCGTCGGCTGTCGCATCATCGCTTCGTGGAAATTCGGGTCAAACTCTTGCCCTTCGGGCCGCATCGGTGCCACACCGAGCCGCTTCAAGATATCCACCAAATTTTTGTAAACACTCTGGTAGCTCTTATGGATCGTGGCTTCCCCTTCGGTGACGGCTTTGATATGCGATCGCGCCCGCTCAAAATTATCCACCACCGGCAACAACTCCGCCAGGGTCGTCCGCTTCGCCATATACTCCAGATCCTCTTTTTCCTTCTGGGTGCGCTTCCGGAAATTATCAAAATCCGCCGCAATTCTCAACGCCTGCGTCTTATGGGATTCCAATTGCTGCGCCTGTTGGGCAAGCTGACGGCGTAACGATTCGAGTTCAAACTGCATCGCTTCCACCGCCTGCACCTGATCACTCGACAACGCCGGCTCCGTTGCCACAGCATCATCGCTCGGTTCTGTCGCCGCCGACTCTAACTCATCAGCCACAGCATCAGCCCCCTCCGGAGGCATGGATAACTCGTCTATGGCATGATCCGCTGCAACCGTCGGATCAGCACCATCAGGGGTGTCTAGCGTCACATCAGGCTGGTTGGGGTCGTTTGTCATAGGAGGTCTCGTAAACTTAAACAAAAATCAACTTCAAGAGGCAGTCTGCCACGTTTCAACAGCCTTGAACAACCGTAGCAAAGCCACAACGCTGCAAGGTTTGCAGATCTCACTGAACCATCATACCGTTTGGCCTCTGTGCTATTCTACCGACCCTCAAGATTTTCTTGGAATTTCCCCGCGCCACAGAACCATCCTGGCCTGGAAAATACGCCAATTTCGCATTGACAAAACCCCAACATCAATGCTGAATTGACACGCAAAGAATTTACCGATCAGGGAATATCTACGGTTTAATGGAAAACAAGATAGGTGAGTTATCCTTGCGTCAACATCCAAACCTTACTCACCTCGCCCCTCGACATTCTTCATCCAGCAGCGGAACTCGGCTATGACTCAATCCTCATCGAGAATCTCCCGGCGCTCTCGGGCCCTCACTGTTCGTAATGATTTTTCTCCCTTCGGAAATAAATTAATTCAAGCGGGCTACATCGAAAGCGAACAGATGAAACAGGCGCTCACGGAAACCCGTCGTTCCGGGCGACCCCTCACAGATGTACTTGAAACGATTACCGGTCGCCAACTCACCCCAGAGTTACAACGCCAGTACAAGAAGCAGCAACTCTTTGAGCTTAAGATTCTGTACGGCGTAGATTCGATCGATCCGGAAGTGAATGCGATCGAAAATAACCAGATGGCCGAGTTGATCGAGAACCTGGTGCCGGATGATATCTGTCGTCGCCACAAACTGGTTCCGCTGCGCAAAAGTGAAGATGATCCCCCCTCAGTCCTTGTGGCGATGGTCAATCCCGACGATCTAGAAGCCCAGGATGATCTCAAGCGGGTACTGCGGGGGGTCAACCTTCAGCGGATGGTGATCACCGAACAGGACTACCAACGCCTCATTGATCAGTACCTCGATGAGCAGGTTAAAATCGCCAAAGCGAAGGACGCGGCCAAGGCCGCGGATGTCTCCGATATTGTGGGTGACCTCGATGCCCTCGGAGAAGCCCCCGATGAGCTAGAGGAAGATCTCAGCCAAGATGATATCAATGGCGCTCCCATCGTCAACTTGGTGAAGAAGATTTTGATTAAAGCCCTCCAAGATGGGGTTTCTGATATTCACGTTGAACCCCAAGAAGAAACCCTGCGAGTCCGGTTCCGGAAAGATGGGGTGTTGCAACAATCGTTCCCGCCCTTTCCAAAAAAGGTGGCGGGGGCTGTGGCCGCTCGTTTCAAAATCATGGCGGAGTTGGATATTGCCGAAAAACGGATGCCCCAGGATGGCAAAATTCGTCAGGTGTACCAAGGTCGCAAAATTGACTTCCGGGTGAGTACGCTGCCCAGTCGCTACGGGGAAAAGGTGGTGCTGCGGATTTTGGATAACGCTTCGACGCAGTTGGGGTTAGACAAGTTAATTAGTGATGAGGAGACTCTAGAGTTGGTGCGGGAGATGGCCCGCCGTCCCTTTGGCTTGATTTTGGTGACGGGGCCGACGGGGTCTGGAAAATCGACGAGTTTGTACTCGGTGCTTGCCGAACGGAATGATCCGGGGATTAATATCAGTACGGCGGAAGACCCGATTGAGTATTCCTTGCCGGGAATTACGCAGGTGCAGGTGATTCGTGAAAAGGGGATGGATTTTGCGTCGATTTTGCGATCGTTCCTGCGGCAAGATCCGGATGTGATCCTGGTGGGGGAAACGCGGGATAAGGAAACGGCGAAAACGGCGATTGAGGCGGCGCTGACGGGTCACTTGGTGTTAACGACGCTGCACACGAACGACGCGGCAGGGGCGATCGCTCGCCTCGATGAAATGGGCGTTGAACCCTTCATGGTGTCCGGGGCGCTCCTGGGTGTGTTGGCCCAACGGCTGATGCGGCGCGTCTGTAGCGAATGCCGTGTGCCCTACGAACCCAGCCGCGAAGAATTGGCCCGCTATGGGATGACCGCCGCCGCCGATGGCGAAATCACCATTTACAAAGCCAATACGATCGCGATCGAAGACCGCAAAGCCAACAAATGTTGCGAAAAATGTGGCGGCATTGGCTACAAAGGCCGGGTCGGGGTCTATGAAGTGCTCAAGATGACCGAAAACCTCCAATCCCTGATCAACGCCGGAGCCTCCACCGATCGCATCAAAGAAGTCGCCGTGGAAGAAGGGATGAAAACCCTGCTAGCCTACAGCCTCAACCTGGTCAGAGAAGGTCACACCACCCTCGAAGAAGTCGAGCGCGTCACCTTCACCGATGCCGGGTTAGAGGCTGAACTCAAGGCCAAGCGCAAGAGTGGTCTAACCTGTGTTACCTGCGCGGCTGAACTACAGCCCGAATGGGTCGATTGTCCCTACTGCATGACCCCGCGTTTTTCGGACTAAGGGATACAAAAATCCTTCAAGCTGGGCACACTCCGTTTTGAGGAGTACCCCACACTCTTAATCTAATGACTGCCTAAGGAGCATTCACTATGGAATTAATGATCGAAGATGTCCTCGAACAACTGGTTGAAATGGGCGGCTCTGATGTCCATATTCAAGCCGGTGCTCCCCTTTATTTCCGAATCAGTGGGCATCTCCAACCTGCCCTGGGAGATGAGCCTCTATCCCCCCAAGAATGCCAGAAGTTAATCTTCAGCATGCTCAACAACAAGCAACGCAAAGAGCTTGAACAAAACTGGGAGCTAGATTCATCCTACGGGGTGAAAGGACTCGCTCGATTCCGCCTCAATGTGTACAAAGAGCGCGGCTGTTGGGCTGCCTGTATGCGGGCGCTATCGTCTAAGATCCCGAACTTTGATATGTTGGGGCTGCCGGATATTGTCCGGGAAATGACGGAGCGGCCGCGGGGCATGGTGTTGGTCACGGGCCAAACGGGATCGGGCAAAACCACAACGATGGCGGCGATGCTTGACCTGATTAACCGCACCCGGTCTGAGCATATTCTGACGGTGGAAGACCCGATTGAATATGTATTCCCCAATATCAAAAGCCTCTTTCATCAACGCCAAAAAGGGGAAGATACCAAAAGTTTCTCCAATGCGTTGAAAGGGGCACTCCGCCAAGATCCCGATATTATCCTGGTGGGGGAAATGCGGGATTTAGAGACGATCGCACTCGCCGTATCAGCAGCAGAAACGGGTCACTTGGTGATGGGAACGCTGCACACCAACTCGGCGGCGGGGACGATTGACCGGCTTTTGGATGTGTTCCCTCCTGAACAACAGCCCCAAATTCGCGCCCAGATGTCGCAATCGTTGCTGGCGGTGTTTAGTCAATGTTTGGTGGCAAAGGCGAATCCGAAGCCGGGGGAATATGGACGCTGTATGGCCCAGGAAATTATGATCGTGACACCGGCGATCGCTAACTTGATCCGTGACGGCAAAACCTCAATGATCTATTCCTCGATTCAAACCGGGATGAAAATGGGGATGCAAACCATGGAGCAAGCCCTCGCCAAGTTTGTCAAAGATAAACAGGTTACATTTGAAGAAGCGGCCGGAAAATGCAGCAAGCCCGATGAATTACAGCGGCTCTTAGGGAAATAACCCCCACCCGATCGCTTCTTTTGCGTTGATTTTACCCTTGTCACTCTTGCGAGTTGGATTAACTGCCATGCCCCAGTTCACTGCTGAAGTTCAAGATTCTAAAGGCAACAAGCTGAAAGAAAAGGTCAAAGCGACCTCAGCCGAACAAGCTCGGATGATGCTCCAAAACCAATATTCCAGTATTGGCAAAATTGAGCGATCGGGCATGGGCTTTGACCTCAATGAACTGTCGGAAAAATTAACCTCCGTCACCGTCAAAGACAAAGCGGTCTTCTCACGGCAATTCGCAGTGATGATCAATGCTGGGGTGGCAATGGTGCGATCGCTAGGCATTCTGCAAGACCAATGCCCCAACCCCAAACTCAAAAAAGCCCTCACCGGCATCAGTGCTGATGTGCAAGCCGGGGTCAGCATCAGCGAAGCAATGCGGAAATATCCCGAATGCTTTGATCAACTCTATGTCGCCATGGTGGATGCCGGGGAGACTGGGGGGGTGCTGGATCAAGTCCTCGATCGCCTCGCCGTGCTGCTCGAAAACATGCAGCGCCTCACCAACCAAATCAAATCTGCCATGACCTATCCCATGGCGGTGGGCTCATTGGCGGTGATTGTCTTCTTTGCCATGACGATCTTTTTGATTCCCATTTTTGCAGGCATTTTTGAAGACCTCGGCACAACCCTACCGCTGCTCACCCAGATCATGCTGATCTTGAGTAACTTATTTATCCCAGACGCGAACGACTGGTGGTTTTGGCCCGTCTTTCTCGGCTCTATTTTTGGCATCACTACCGCCTACAAAGTCTATTACAAAACCCCCGCCGGACATTTACAAATTGATGCCTTTTTCCTCAAAGCTCCCCTCGTCGGTGACCTGAACACCAAAACCGCCGTTGCCCGCTTCTGCCGGATTTTCGGGACGCTGACCCGTTCCGGTGTCCCCATTTTGAACTGTATGGACATTGTGCGGGATGTGGCGGGGAATCAAGTGGTGGCCAATGCGATCGAACGCGCCAAATCCGAAATTCAACAGGGGGGGATGATTAGCGTTGCCCTTGAAGAAGAGGCGGTGTTTCCCCCCTTGGCGATTCAGATGATCAGTATTGGTGAAGAAACCGGGGAATTGGATTCCATGATGATGAAAGTCGCTGACTTTTATGAAGATGAAGTCGAACAGTCCGTCAAAGCCCTCACCAGTGTGATTGAGCCGATCATGATGGTGGGGGTTGCGGGCTTGGTGGGGGTGATTCTTTTATCGATGTATCTGCCGATGTTTGCGGTGTTTGATGAACTTGGCTAATTGAATGGAGTTTTTATGCCTGTGAAATCGTATTATTACGAAACCCTGCTCGCGGAATATAGTAATCGGGATGCAGCGATCGCACTCCTCAAACAGCATCGCCCGTACCTCGAAATGATTCCGAGCATGCGGCGACCCTACGACAGTGTGATTCCCCTGCCCTTGCCCATTGCTCGGATTCGCCACCCCAAACCCAATCAATCATCAATCCAATCCACCCCCAACACCGCCCGCATCCTGGACTGTGACCTGGCCATTTTGATGTGTGATCCGGAATGGAAAATCAAAATGGGGGTGGAAATTTTGGTCTTCATCCATCGTCCCCAGGAAGACTTTTCTGAACTCTTAATGCGGTGGCGCAACACCCAAATACACCTCGATAAAGACTATGAATGGGTGATGCCCCACCGCTATGAAGATGTGATCAGTGAAGGGGCAGAGCGGGTTTACCCCCTGTTTGTGGTCTTTTCCGGTACGCCCGAACGGATTCAGCGGGGGTTAGCCGGCGCATCGCTACCCTACATCATCCACACCGCACCCGATTATGCCGAGGGGGATGAGGATGCGGGGTTGATCTGGCAGGAAAATGAACTCGAACTGGAGGAATAACCCCCGGCCCCTGGTTGACTGACAAACGTTGATAGCCCTCACCCCCAACCCCTCTCCCAGAGGGCGAGGGGAGCCGATCCATTTTTCCAGTTCCCTCTCCCCTAGGGAGAGGGCTAGGGTGAGGGCTTTCCGGGATCTGGCTAATTTTGTCAGTCAACCAGCCCCGGCCCTGTGCCGGGTGATGCGTTGATCTGTGCTGTTGCTCTAATGTTGTTGTCGCGATGACCTCCCCGGATGACCCCCAAACCCTGTATCTTAATTTTCCCCACCAGTTCCAAAGCCTGGTACTCAGCACGGTGAGCGGGGCGGGGGTTCCCCATGCCAGTTATGCGCCGTTTGTGATCAATGCCGCTCGTCAGGTGTATGTGTTGATTAGTGGCCTGGCGATTCATACTCAAAACATGCTGACGACTCAACGGGCAAGTGTGATGTGGCTTGAAGATGAAGCCCAATGCCAACAAATTTTTGCCCGTCGTCGCTTGACCTATGACTGTAGGGTGACGGTGATTGAACGGGAGGCGGCGGAGTGGGAGGCGATCGCTGATCAATTTGAGGCGCGGTTTGGCGCAATGGTCAAAACCCTACGCAGTTTAGGGGATTTTCAACTGGTGTGCCTCACGCCCCAGGGCGGTCGTTTTGTGATGGGATTTGGGGCCGCCTATCGGATCAACGGTGAGGATTTAGCACATCTCTATCCTTTGCGGGGTTGAGGGGAGGATTAATCTGCGGTTTCGTCCTCTTCGTTCACTTTCGGCACAAAATCAGGGCGATCGCGCCCTTCCCAACCCGCCGGACGCTTCGAGTTATACCATGCGATCGAACCAATCCCCACCGCTGCGATAAACCCCACCACATAGACAGCGGTAAAGGCGAGGGGCAATTCCCCCAACACCACCGTAACCCCGAACATTGCTTGCATCATAATCTTTGTGAACGACGATAAACCGTAAGGGTATCTTAACAAAGCCTGTCGAACCTGCGATCGTTTCCCCGTCGCACTTCATGGCAACAAGGGGCTTAAGCCCC